>CAYMUC010000096.1:0-11175 GCA_964393535.1 uncultured Ilumatobacteraceae bacterium
GGAGCACCTTTGCCGACGGAACATCGACACTCACCTCGGCCACGGTGACGGGGCTGAGCAATGCCATCAGTTATCGGTTTCGCATTACTGCGCGCAACGCGGTGGCCGACGGTGTGGTGTCGAATACGAGTGCGTTGGTGACACCGACGGTGCCGACCACGACAACGACCACGACGACGACGACCGTCGCACCAACAACCACAACGATCGCGACGACTACCACCACGACGACTACGACGACGACTGTCGCATCGACGACGACCGTCGCACCCACCACGACAACCACCACGACGACCGTCGCGCCGACAACCACAACCACCGTTGCGTCGGTAGCGCCCACGCGTTCGCTCGTCATCCGTCCGTTTGCGCCGCTGGCAACATCGCTGAGTGCTGCTCAACGCCGTCAGGTGAATGCGTTCGCTCAGTCGCTCAGCTCGGGAGACGACATCACGTGTGTCGGTGGTGCAGGCGATGGTCCAGTCAGACTCCTTCGGGATCTGGCTCGCGTTCGAGCAACCGCGGTATGTGAGTTGCTCGCCAAGCGAGTGCCAGGGGTACGCATCGTGGTGAACGTGGCGATCACGGGTGAAATCCAGGTGGCTGAGCGAGTGTCGTCCCAGGCGGCAGTTCCCGTGCGCATCGCTGCTCGCGACCTCTCGCGGCGAGTGTTGGTGGTGGCCCGACCGGGCGGATCGACCAGCAGTGCCGTGCGTTGATGGGGCAGCCCTATCGGGCAGGTTGTGAACCCCAAAAATCCGCTGGCAGACTTGATATCGCTATGACCGCTCGACGCCATGCTGCCGTCGCCCTCGTAGTACTTGTCTAAGCGCACGTCTACATATACGTGCGCGCCACCTCCCCTCAGGGGAGGTTTTTTTATACCCAAAAACACGAAATCCGAAAACCACAGCGAGACTGAAGAAAGAGGAATCAATGAAAGAGACACTCACCGGAGCCCAAGCGCTCATCCGTGCGTTGGAGCACGAGAACGTGGAAGTGATGTTCGGTCTTCCGGGTGGCTGCATCCTTCCGGCGTACGACCCGCTCATTGAATCCAAGATTCGCCACATCCTCGTGCGTCACGAGCAGGGTGCCGGACACATGGCCGAGGGTTACGCGCACGTCACCGGTCGACCCGGTGTTGCGATGGTGACGAGTGGCCCGGCCGCCACCAACTTGGTGACGCCGTTGTGTGATGCATACATGGACTCCATACCCATGGTGGGAATTACGGGTCAGGTGCCCACTGCGGCAATCGGCACCGATGCATTCCAAGAGTGCGACACCGTTGGCATCACCCGCAGCATCACCAAACACAACGAGTTGGTGATGAGCGCGCAAGATTTGCCGATGGTGGTGCGTCAAGCGTTTCACATCGCCACCACCGGACGTCCGGGTCCGACATTGATCGACATTCCCAAGGACGTGTTGCAGAACGAGATGACGTGGTACTGGCCGAGCGACGACGAAGTGCTCGACAGTTTGCCTGGTTACCGACCCAACGTGAAGGGTCACACCAAGATGATCAAGGAAGCTGCGCGACTCATCCTCGCTGCGCGCCAACCAATTCTCTATGTGGGTGGCGGGGTGTTGAAAGCACGCGCCGCGGCTGCGTTGCGCGAGTTGGCCGAACTCACGCAGATTCCCGTCGTCACCACATTGATGGCGCGCGGTGCATTCCCCGACTCCCATCCGTTGTGCCTGGGAATGCCCGGTATGCACGGCACCGCCACCGCGGTCACCGCGATGCAAAAGAGCGACCTGCTCATCGCACTCGGCTCGCGCTTCGACGACCGTGTCACCGGCAAGGTGTCGGCGTTCGCGCCCGACGCCAAGATCATCCATGTCGACATCGACCCCGCCGAACAAGGCAAGGTCCGTCGCCCCGATGTTCCGATCGTTGGCGACTGTCGCCTGGTGATCGAAGAAATGTTGAAGGCCATCAAGGAGTTGCTGCAGTCCGGAGAGAAGCAGGCCGACGTTGGTCCGTGGCGCAGTCGTGTGAGTGGCTGGCGTGAACAGTTCCCGCTTGCCTACGACCAAAGCGAACCTGGTGCGGCTCTCAAGCCACAGTTCTGCCTGGAAAAGTTGCGTGATGGCGCACCCGAGGGCACCATCGTGGTGTCGGGCGTCGGTCAACACCAAATGTGGACCAGCCAGTACTGGAACTTCGAAGAGCCCTACACCTGGGTGAACTCCGGCGGTCTTGGCACCATGGGTTTTGCGGTGCCGGCAGCGATCGGCGCCAAGGTGGGTCGCCCCGACAAAACCGTGTGGGCCGTCGACGGCGACGGTTGCTTCCAAATGACCGCGCAAGAACTGGTGACTGCCTCGCTGGAACGAATTCCCGTGAAGATCGGCATCCTCAACAACTCGTACCTGGGCATGGTTCGCCAGTGGCAGGAGATGTTCTACGACGAGCGGTACAGCGAAGTGAATCTCTCCGGCACCCTGCCCGACTTCGTCAAGTGGGCCGAGTCGATGGGCTGTGTCGGCATCCGCGTGGAAGATCCACAGGAAGCCGAAGCTGCAATCGACAAAGCGAACTCCATCAACGACCGCCCTGTGGTGGTGGACTTCCGAGTGGCCGAGGACGAAAAGGTGTTCCCGATGGTGCCCGCAGGCAAGAGCAACGACGACATCCTGCTCCACCACTCGCAAGATTCGCGACGCGAGTTCTTGAAGTGAGCGGAGACACGACGATGAGCGGCAACAACCCGTACGGTCAGGATTCGCAGCACCATGTGTTGTCGGTATTGGTGCAAAACCGTCCAGGTGTGCTGGCGCGTGTGTCGGCACTGTTCGCGCGGCGTGGCTACAACATCTTCTCGCTCGCCGTTGCGCCAACCGAACATGCGGATTACAGCCGCATCACCATCGTGGTCGATTTGGCCAGCGCTCCACTGGAACAGATGACCAAGCAGTTGTTCAAGCTCATCGACGTGGTGCGCATCAGCGAACTCGACCCGCGACACTCGGTGGAACGCGAGCTGATCATGGTCACCGTAAAAGCCACGGCCGAACAGCGTGGACAAATCGTGGAACTCACCAACATCTTCGAGGGCAAGATTCTCTCGGTGGGGGTCGATGCAATCACCGTGAGCCTCGATGGAAGCCCCAGCAACATCGATGATTTCATGGCTGCTCTCAATCAGTACGGCATCGTGGAATCCCAGCGCACCGGCTTGGTGGCGCTCCCCAAACTCGACCGCGCAGCCACGGCAAGCGCGGCAAAATCACCCAAAGGAAAGGCAAGCTAATGGCAGCGAATGTGTATTACGACAAGGATGCGGATCTCTCCATCATCCGAGGAAAGAAAGTGGCAGTGATCGGCTACGGAAGCCAGGGTCACGCACATGCTCTCAACTTGAAGGAATCCGGGGTCGACGTCGTGGTCGGCTTGCGCGACGGCTCCTCATCGGCTGCCAAGGCAACCGACGCCGGCTTGAAGGTGATGTCGATTTCCGACGCATCCAAGTGGGCGGACGTCATCATGATGCTCGCACCCGACACGGAGCAAAAGAAGATCTACGACGAACACGTGAAGCAACACCTCACCGACGGCAAGGCACTCGCCTTTGCGCACGGTTTCAACATTCGCTTCGAGCGCATCGCACCGCCCAAGGGTGTGGACGTGATCATGATCGCACCGAAGGGTCCCGGTCACCTCGTGCGACGCACGTACACCGAGGGTGGCGGAGTGCCGGCGCTCATCGCCGTCGCACAAGACGCAACGGGCAAGGCAAAGCAACTTGCACTGTCGTACGCATCGGCCGTTGGTGGCGGCCGTGCGGGCGTGATCGAAACCACGTTCCCCGAGGAAACCGAAACCGACTTGTTCGGCGAACAAGTGGTGTTGTGTGGTGGTCTCACCGCATTGGTGCAGGCGGGTTACGAAACGCTCGTTGAAGCCGGCTACCAACCCGAGATGGCGTACTTCGAATGCTTGCACGAAGTGAAACTCATCGTCGACCTCATGTACGAAGAGGGCATCGCCGGCATGCGTTACAGCATCAGCGACACCGCCGAGTACGGCGACGTGTCGCGCGGTCCGCGCATCGTGACCCCGAAGACCAAGGCCGAGATGAAGAAGATCCTGAAGGAGATCCAGTCCGGCAAGTTCGCCAAGGAGTGGGTGGCCGAGAGCGAGAGCGGTCGGGCCAACTTCAACGCCTTGCGTGCGGCCGGTGCGGCCCATCAGATCGAAGAGGTCGGAGCACAGTTGCGCTCGATGATGCCGTTCCTGGGTGCCGGCAAGCAGAAGGTCGCCGACGTCAGCGGCGGCTGATCGTCCTCCAGCCCTGCCCCTCGCGCGGCGAGATGAGCTCTACCGTACGTTTCGAGCACCGTCCGGGGCTCGACGGTCTTCGCGCGCTTGCCGTGTTCGCGGTCGTGCTGTTCCACTCGGGATACGGCTGGGCGAGTGGTGGCTTCCTCGGAGTGTCGCTGTTCTTCACCCTCTCGGGATTCCTGATCACCTCGCTGCTCGTCGCCGAGCACTCGGCGACGGGCTCGGTGTCGTGGCGACGGTTCTACGTCCGCCGGGCCCGTCGGCTCCTGCCGGCCTCGCTCGTGTGCATCGCGATGGTGATGGCGGCCGCGCCGTGGTGGACCGATTCACAGCGACGTCGACTCCCGGGAGATGTGCTCGCGTCGCTCGGTGAGGTCGCCAACTGGCGTGCCGCGGTTGCGCAGACGTCCTATCGCGACATGTTCGAGCAGGCGGCCAGTCCGCTCGCGCACTTCTGGTCGCTGTCGATCGAAGAGCAGTGCTACCTCGTCGTCCCGGTCATCGTGGTCCTCGGCCTTCGCCGGGGCCGGAACGCCCTGATGGCCGTGCTGGCGATGGCGATCGTCGCGTCGACGGTCGCGATCGTGAGCACGGACGACTTCGACGTCGCCTACAACGGCACCCATACCCGCGCCGCAGAGCTGCTGGTCGGGGCGTTGGTAGCCGTGGTGGTCGCCGGTCGTCGGCCGACAGGGCGTGTCGTGCAGTGCGCCGGCATTGGGATGCTGGCAGCCCTGGGGGCGCTCGTCGTGACGACCACGCTCGACAGTGCGTGGATCGTCGATGGTGGCCTCACCGTCTTCGCCGCCGGGTCGGCGCTGCTGGTCGTCGCTGCCTCGGGAGGGCCGCTCGGCAGGCTGCTGGGGTGGCGGCCACTGGCGGCGGTCGGTCAGGTGAGCTACGGGGTGTACCTGTACCACTGGCCGGTGTTCCTGCTGATGTCGCCGAGCCGTGTCGGGGTCGACGGAGCGGCTCTCCTCGCGCTCCGCCTGGCCGTCGTAGCGGTCGTGGCGATCACGTCGTACCGCCTGCTCGAGCAACCGATCCGCCAGGGTCGGCTGCTCGTCGGATCGCGGCGTGTCGTGCCCGCACTCGTCGCCTCGACCCTGGCGTTGGCGTTCGTGGCGCTCGTGGTGCTTCCCCGCCCCGCCATGTCGGCCACCGAGAAAGCCCTTGCGCGCGCCGAGGCTCCGGTGGTCGCCTTCGACCGGGCCTCGAACACGTCCGTGTCGCAGACGTCGGCCGCATCGGCTCCCGGCCCGGCGACAGCTGCAGTGTCGGTCGACACGCGGCCGGACGTGGTCGTGGTCGGCAGCGCCCAACTCGATCTCGGCGACCTGCAGGTTGCGAACCTCGCGGTCGCGTCGTCGGTCGATGAGCGGTGCCCGGTGGCAAGGGGGGACGAGACCCGCTTGCCCGATGGTGCTGTTGTCTCGATCTCGACGTGCCTCGACGTGGTCGATCGGTGGTCCGCTGTGCTCGGGTCGGTGTCGAGCGGCCCTGTCGTGCTGTCGCTCGGAGCGATCGACGGCGGTGTCGTGCGCCGGGCCGACGAGGCCGGCTTTCCCGGTCCCGGTGATCTGACGGAGTCGGCACGTCGGTTGGTGTGGACCGAGTCCGAAATCGTTCGGGCCATCGACATCTTGAGCGATGGGAGCCGACCCGTCGTCGTGGTGGACCAGTCCGGGTCACCGCCGCTCGAGGGTCTCCTCGCCCGTGTGGCACGGGCCCGTCCGGACGTGCGGGTGGTCGACGCCGCATCGGCGACGCAGGCGGTGTTCGCTGCGGCCGGTGCATTCGAGGGCTTCCCGATGGAGTCGGTTCGACCGGTCAAGGTGCTCGTGATCGGGGACTCGACCTCGTTCCTCGTCGCCGACGCGCTGAGCGATGCGGCGGCCGGCGCGCTCGAGGTGCTGTGGGCAGGCCAGCAGGGCTGCCCGCTGGCGACCGTCGAGGCGACGCGGTCGGCGCCTGGATCGCCGTGGGTGGAGATCGACTGTGACCCCTGGACGACGAAGGTCCCACCGCTGTTGACCTCGTTCGGTCCGGACGCGGTTCTCTTCGTCGCGGGAGGCTCACAGCTGCTCGAGCACCGATACGTCGGTGACAGCGCCGGCCACCTACCGGGTTCGTCCGGGTACCTGGCGCAGCACGACAGCGAGCTCGGCGCGCTGATGGATCTGCTCGCCGTACCGGATGTGCCCCTCCTGATCGCCGATGCGCCTCCGTTGCGGGTCGGGGGGTTCGTCACGAAGGCGATGACCGACCCGGATCGACTCGCGGCGTGGAATGGTCTGATCCGCCGCTGGGACGAGTCGCGCGACGACGTCCGCGTGTGGCCGTACGCCGACGCGATCATCGACCACGAGTCGTCGCACGGCAGCATCCGACCGGATGGATCGCATCCGGAGATCGAGCCGCTGACCGCGATCGCCCGAGCCACCCTGGTCGATCGCCTCCGCAGTCTCATCGTCGAGCTGGCGGGCCCGGCGGATAAATCCGACTTGGCTGGTCGGGTTTCGACGGCTACGCTGTCGCACCTATGACACAGCAGTGGGGTTTCGAGACACGCCAGATCCACATCGGGGGCGAGCCCGATCCGACGACCGGTGCCCGTGCGGTGCCGATCTACCAGACGACGAGCTTTCAGTTCCGCGACGCCGAGCACGCCCAGAACCTGTTCGCGCTGGCTGAGATCGGGAACATCTACACCCGCATCATGAACCCCACCCAGGGTGCGCTCGAGGCTCGCCTCAGCAACCTCGAGGGTGGCGTCACCACCGCCGTCGGCCTGCCCGGCGCGCTCGTGGTCAGCTCGGGTCAGTCGGCCGAACTGCTGGCCATCCTCACCATTGCCGAGGCCGGCGACCACGTGGTGGCCAGCCCGTCGCTCTACGGCGGCACCTACAACCTGTTCCACTACACGCTGCCGAAGTTGGGCATCGAGGTCACCTTCGTCGACGACCCGGACAACCTCGAGCAGTGGCAGGCAGCCATCCGCCCGAACACCAAGGTCTTCTACGGCGAGGTGTTGGCCAACCCGCGCAACGACGTGTTCGACATCGAGGGCGTCAGCAAGGTGGCGCACGACAACGGTATCCCGCTCATCGTCGACAACACCGTGCCCACACCGTTCGGAATCCGACCCATCGAGTGGGGCGCCGACATCGTGGTGCACAGCCTCACCAAGTTCATCGGTGGCCACGGCACCTCGATCGGCGGCGCCATCATCGACGGCGGCACGTTCGACTTCGGTGCCAGCGGCCGCTTCCCCACGATGACCGAGCCCGACCCGAGCTACCACGGTCTGCCGTTCTGGCCGGCCCTCGGTCACGGTTCGTACATCATCAAGGCCCGCGTGCAGTTGCTGCGCGACATGGGCATGGCTGTGTCGCCGTTCAACGCCTTCGCCTTCCTGCAGGGCCTCGAGACCCTCAGCCTGCGGATGGAGCGCCACTGGGCCAACGCCCACAAGGTCGCCGAGTTCCTCGCTGCGCACCCGCAGGTGGAGGCTGTCTCGTACGCAGGTCTGCCCAGCAGCCCGTGGCACGAGCGGGCGAAGAAGTACTTCGGTGGCAAGGGCTACGGCAGTGTGCTGGCGTTCGACATCGTCGGCGGCAAGGAGGCCGGCCAGAAGTTCGTCGGCGCCCTGAAGCTGCACAGCCACGTGGCCAACATTGGCGACGTGCGCAGCCTGGTGATCCACCCCGCCAGCACCACCCACAGCCAGCTCACCGAGGAGGAGCAGGCCAGCACGGGCGTGCGCCCCGGCCTGGTCCGCCTGAGTGTGGGCCTCGAGTCGATCGACGACATCATCGCCGACCTCGAGCTCGGCTTCGCCGCCGTCAACGGCTGATCACAGCCGCCGTCAGGTGTCGTCGCGCTGGTCGCGGAGGAAGCGTTCGAGCTCCTCGGCCAGCGCATCGGCGCTCGGCAGCGAGGCCTCTGCACGCCGGTCGTATTCGCGCTCGAGCATCGCCACGTAGGCACGCGCCTGCGGGTCCTCGGCGACGGCCTCGTCGTGGAGCGAGTGCCAGCGATCGATCTCGTCGTCGAACCCCAGCGGGCTGGCTGGCACCCCGAGCACATGGCCGAGATGGCCGAGCAGGGCGGCCGACGAACGGGGGTGCTTGGCGTTGCCCAGGTAGTGGGGCACGCCCACGCGCAGCGACACCGCCGGGATGGCGGCACGGTCGAGGCGCTCCTGGAGCACGCCCACCAGGCCGGTGATGCCCTGGTACTGCGGGCGGCTCAGGCCGAGGGCGCGCACGAGGCCGTCGTTGGTGCTGCTGCCGACCACCAGCGGCACACGGGTGTGCGGCACGGCCTCGGCGGCAGCACCCACGGTGACCACCATCTCGCACCCCAGACGACGGGCGACGGCGATGATGCAGTCGGCGAACGTGGCGTAGCGCAGGTGCGGCTCGACGCCCGCCAGCACCACGAGGTCGTGGGAGTGGCCCGGGTACCGGGCGACCCGGAACTCGTTGGTGGGCCAGCGCACCTGGCGCTCGTCGTGGTCGTCGAAGAAGACCTCTGGCCGCTCCTGGGTGAAGTCGTAGAAGGGGTCGGGGTCGATCGAGGCAACGATCGGAGCGACGACGTCGGAGCTCAGGGCATCGATCGCGTCGGTGGCCACCTCGGCGATGTCGAACCAGCCGCGCAGCGCGGCCACCAGGATGGGGGAATGGAGCGGGGCGAGCTCGTCGAAGGCCGTCGTGAGCACCCCGTCGACGTCCACGCGCCTACCCCAGTGCCTCGACGACGAAGTCGATGCAAGCCGTGAGGGCGTCGACGTCGGATGGATCCACGGCAGGGAACATACCCACCCTGAGCTGGTTCCGGCCGAGCTTGCGATAACTGTCGGTGTCGACGATCTGGTTGGCGCGCAGCGCGGCGCAGATCGCCGTCGCGTCGACCCCTTCGATGTCGATCGTGCCCACCACCGCCGAGCGCTTGGTCGGGTCGGTGACGAAGGGCGCCGCCCACGCGCGTGCCTCGGCCCAGCGGTAGAGGATGCTGGCCGACGCACTCGAGCGCTCGTGGCACCAGTCCAACCCGCCGTTGTCGAGCATCCACCGCACCTGCTCGTCGAGCAGCACGAGCGTGCCGATGGCCGGGGTGTTGTAGGTCTGGTCGAGCAGGCTGTTGTCGAGGGCGATCTGCAGGTCGAGTGATGCGGGCCGCCAGCGTGACGAGGCGCCGATCCGCCGGATGCGCTCGATCGCCGCCGGCGAGCAGGCAGCGAGCCAGAGCCCGCCGTCGCTGGCGAAGCACTTCTGCGGCGCGAAGTAGTAGACGTCGACCTCGGCCGGGTCCCAGAGCAGGCCTCCTGCGGCCGAGGTGGCGTCGACCACCACGAGTGCCTCGCTGTCGGCACCCACCGGTCGGCGCAACTGCATGGCCACTCCGGTCGAGGTCTCGTTGTGGGTGAGCGCGTAGGTGTCGGCACTGGCGACAGCGGTCAGCTCGGGGTGGTCGCCGGGTTGGCTGCGCACCACCGTCGGCTCGCCGAGATGGGGCGCAGCAGCCACCGCCTCGGCGAACTTGGCGGAGAACTCGCCGAACACGGCGTGCACGCTGTGCTGCTCGACGAGGCCGAAGGTGGCGACGTCCCAGAACACCGTCGACCCGCCGTTGCCGAGCACGATCTCCCATCCGTCGGGCAGGCCGAACAACTCGGTGAGGCCGCGGCGCACGGACGCGACCAGGCGCTTCACCGGGGCCTGGCGGTGTGAGGTGCCGAGCAGGTGCTGGTTGGCCTTGGCGAGCGCGAGCACCTGCTCGGGCCGCAGCTTCGACGGTCCGCAGCCGAACCTGCCGTCGACGGGGAGAAGTCGGTCGGGGATCTCGATGGCGCTGGGGTCGATGCTCACGGTTCCAGTCTGGCGGCGACGCTCACGAGCGGCCACCGGAGCTGACAAAACGCACAGGGGTCGCCCCGGGTGGCACCAGTAGCATCGGGGTGCCCCGTGTACGAAAGGCCGTCCGTGAACCGCACCTCCGTCCGTCTCGCAGCCATCGCCGAATCGGCGACCCTCGCCGTCGACGCCAAGGCCAAGGCACTGAAGGCCAAGGGTGAGAACGTGATCGGCTTCGGTGCCGGCGAGCCGGACTTCCCGACCCCGGAGCGCATCGTCGAAGCGGCCGTGCGCGCCTGTCGCGACCCCAAGCACCACAAGTACTCACCGGCAGCGGGCCTGCCCGAGCTGCGCGAAGCGATCGCCGCCAAGACCCTGCGCGACTCGGGCTTCGCGTGCAAGGCCTCGCAGGTGCTCGTCACCAACGGGGGCAAGCACGCCGTGTTCACCGCCTTTGCCGCGCTGTGCGACGACGGCGATGAGGTCATCTGCCCAGCGCCCTACTGGACCACGTACCCGGAGGCGATCATCCTCGCCGGGGGTGTGCCCGTCGTGGTCGACACCGACGAGTCGACCGGGTTCAAGGTCACCGTCGACCAGCTCGAGGCGGCCCTCACCCCGCGCACCAAGGTCCTGCTCTTCGTCAGCCCCGACAACCCGAGTGGGGCGATCTACTCGCCCGCCGAGGTCGAGGCCATCGGCCGCTGGGCGGTCGAGCGCGGGGTGTGGGTGCTCACCGACGAGATCTACGAGCACCTCGTCTACGGCTCGAACGAGTTCGTCAGCATGCCGACGGTCGTGCCGGGCCTCGCCGACCAGTGCGTGATCGTCAACGGCGTGGCGAAGACCTATGCCATGACGGGCTGGCGCGTCGGCTGGATGATCGGCCCCGACGATGTGATGAAGGCATCGATCAACTTCCAGTCGCACAGCACGTCGAACGTCAGCAACGTCGCCCAGATTGCCGCCCTCGAGGCCGTCAGCGGCGACCTGTCCGCTGTGGCGATGATGCGCGAGGCCTTC
>CAYMUC010000097.1:0-11108 GCA_964393535.1 uncultured Ilumatobacteraceae bacterium
CAACCGTGCCAACGTGTCAGGTGCCGCGCAACTGACGACCGTGCCAACGTGTCAGATGCCGCGCAACTGAAGAGGTTCGGAGGGAGCTTCAGCGCTTCAGGGCGGCGAGAACATCGCTGGCCCTGAGGTGTCGGTCCTCCAGAACCGGCGAATCCTTGGCGCTGCCCCCGGTCATCGCCGTGATGGCCAGGTCGATGGACGTCTGGAGTTCACGCAGGTTGCGCGGCGGCGGGAAGTACTCGTCTTCGTCGGTGACGTGCACCTCTTCGACCCCGCGAGCCGGCGCGAGCGCGTCGAGCACGGCAACCACGAGTTCCTCGGGCGCCGAGGCACCTGCGGTCACGCCCACAACGCCGGCAAGATCCGAGGGCAACTCACCGACGTGGTTGATCCGCTCTACCCGGCGGCATCCGCAGTCGCGGGCCAGTTGCTCGAGCGCCCGAGTGTTCGACGAGTTGGCCGAGCCGATGACGACGATCGCATCGCAGCGACCGGCCATGGCCATCAGTGCGCTCTGCCGGTTGGTGGTGGCGAAGCACAGGTCCGAGCGCCCCGGGGTCCACACGTCAGGGAAGCGCTGGCGCACGGCCACTGCCACCCCCTCCCAGTCCCGATGCGACAGCGTGGTCTGGGCCAACAAGGCGACCGGCTCGTCGAAGGTCGGTAATGCCTCGACCTCCTCGACCGACTCGACACGGCTGATGGCGTGCGGGGCCACAGCCATGGTGCCCACCGCTTCTTCGTGGCCTTCGTGCCCCACGTAGACGATGCGATACCCCTTGCCTGCCCGGACCTTCACCTCGTGGTGCACCTTGGTCACCAGTGGGCACACGCTGTCCACGACGTAGCCGCCCTGGGCGCGCGCTGCGGCGACCACCTCGGGTGCAGAACCGTGAGCCGACAGCATCACAGGCCGGCCCGTGGGTACCTCGGCGATGTCGTCGACGAAGATCACACCGAGTTGGGCGAAACGGTCCACCACCACCTTGTTGTGGACGATCTCGTGATAGCAGTAGACCGGCGGCTGAAACGTCCGCACCATCCAGGCCAGGGCCTTGATGGCCATCTCGACTCCGGCGCAGAAACCTCGAGGAGCGGCCAGAAGCACGAGATCGACAGCGGTGGACCGGGGCGACGGCGGCATTGGTGCCGAGGCTAGCGAGCGACCCGAGCGATAGCCTGACCGGCCGTGTCCACCGCCGCCACCACCGTCGTCGCCGTGGCACCCGGTTCCCCGGCGGACCAGGCCGGTCTGCGACCCGGAGACGAAGTACTGCGAGTGAACGGGCAGGTGCCACGTGATGTCATCGAGTGGCGTCTCAACGTGGACGAACCCGAGGTTGAACTGGAGATCCGTCGCGGCGGTCTCGACTGGACGGTCGAGGTCTCGAAGTCACCAGGTGAACCGTTGGGGTGCGAGGTGTCGAGCGCCGTGTTCGACCAGGTGCGCACCTGCGACAACCATTGCGAGTTCTGCTTCATCTACCAGCTGCCACCGGGGTTGCGTTCCAGCCTGTATCTGAAGGACGACGATTACCGGTTGTCGTTCTTGTACGGCAACTTCACCACGTTGACCCGCTTCACCGAGGCCGATCTCGAACGGGTGATCACCGAGGGCCTTTCACCCTTGCACGTGAGCATTCACGCCACCGACGTTGGGGTCCGCTCGCGTATGTTGCGCAATCGCCGAGGTGCCACCAGCCTGCGGTGGCTCCGCGCCCTGCTGGATCACGGCATCACCGTTCACGGGCAGTTGGTGGTGTGCCCCGGCGTGAACGACGGTCTGGTCCTCGACGACACCTTGGCCGGGATCCTCGACCAGTATCCCGAGCTCGAGACACTTGCCGTGGTCCCGTTGGGGGTGTCGCGCTACAACCACGAGGCGGCCATGCGCCCGCACTCCTGCGAGGAAGCTCGGGATGTGGTCGACATCGTGGCGCGGTGGCAACAGACCATGCTGCAGGTGTTGGGCCGTCGAATGGTGCACGCCGCCGATGAGTACTACCTCTTGGCGGACGTGCCGTTTCCCGGGGCCGAGGCCTACGAGGGTTTCGCCATGCACGAGGACGGCATCGGCATGGCCCGCACGTTCGAGCGGGAGTTTCTCGGCGAAGTCGATGCTCCGACCGGGCCACAGAGCGGCTTCTTCGCTTGGGTGGACGGTGCACCTGCGGCCGGCTATCGAGCACCGCGTAACCCGGCTGCATCCACCGGTCTGCGCGCCGTCGGTTCGGGGGAGTCCGCTGTTACCGATGCGCCGATGGCGACACCGGTGATGCTGCGACCCAGTCGTCGGGCACCGGTGGGCATTCTCACCGGCGAATACGGGGCGCGGGTGCTGGGTCCGTTGATCGAGCGGTCAGGTCGCCGTGACGTGCGGGTGATCCCGGTTCGAAACGAGTTCTTCGGCGGCAACACGGCCGTCGCCGGCTTACTGGTGGCTCAGGACCTGGCCAGGGTGCTGGCAGAGCAACCCGAGGGTCATCGCTACCTGCTGCCTGATGTGTGCCTGAGCGAGGGCCGGTTCCTCGACGGGGGTACCCTCGACGATCTGCCCCGACCCGTCGAGGTGATTCCCACCGACGGCATCGCGCTGCGACAAGCCCTGGAGGCGCCATGACCGACACCGACACCCAACCGACCGTGGTGATCGTCGGCCGTCCCAACGTGGGTAAGAGCACCTTGTTCAACCGCATCATCGGCGAGCAGGCAGCCATCGTGGAGGACCAGCCGGGCGTCACCCGCGATCGTCAGATACGCACTGCCGAATGGCTGGGTCGATCCTTCCACCTGGTCGACACGGGAGGGTGGTTGCCCAGTGGCTCCGATCTTGATGTCAAGGTGAGTCGCCAGGTCGAAGAAGCGGTGCGGTCCGCCGATCTGGTGTTGTTGTGCGTCGACGCTGCGGTGGGTCTCACCGACGAGGACGCTGCGGTCGCAGCCTGGTTGCGGCGAGGCGACATCCCCACGCTGGTCGTGGCCAACAAGTCCGACAACGACCGCCGCGAACTCGAGCGATGGGAGTTCCTGGCCCTCGGTCTGGGCGAACCCTTCCCGGTGAGTGCCCTGCATGGCCGTCGAGCGGGCGACATGTTGGACGAGGTGGTGGCGCGACTGCCCTGGAGTGGCGACATCGATGACGACGGGGGCGCTTCCGACGACGGCGATGGCGTGCGGGCGCGCACCGAAGGACCCCCCCGAGTGGCGTTGGTCGGTCGACCCAACGTGGGCAAGAGCACTCTGTTCAACCGACTGGTGGGCGACGACCGAAGCGTGGTCCACGACATGCCCGGAACCACACGCGATGCCATCGACACCTTGGTCGATACGCCCGATGGACCCATCGTGTTCGTCGACACCGCCGGTATGCGCCGGAAGAGTCGCATCGACGAGTCCACCGAGTACTACTCGATGGTGCGGGCATTGCGCGCGCTCGACGACGCCGATATCGCTCTGCTGGTCATCGACGCCACCGAGGGCGTCACCAGCCAGGACCAGCGACTGGCCGAGCGCATCGATGCTGCCGGCTGTCCCATTCTTGTGGTCTTGAACAAGTGGGAGTTGATCGATGATCCTGAGCGCCGTCTGGCGATCAGCACCGATGTCGGACGGAAGTTGTCGTTCGTAGGCGATGCGCCGGTACTCAAGATCTCGGCACTTACCGGCAAGGGGGTGCACAAGTTGCGGCCGGTGCTGTCCGACACCATCGAGCAGTATCACCGACGGGTCCCCACCCGCGACGTGAACCGTGTGATCGCCGCCGCCCAGCAACGTCAACCTGCACCGGGTGGGGCCCGAGTGCTGTACGCCTTGCAGGGAGCCAACGATCCGCCGACATTCACGCTGTTCGTGAACCGAGACCTGCCCCCCACCTATCTCCGCTTCCTCGAACGGTCCATCAGGGAGGCCTTCGAGTTCGGGTCGGTGCCCATCAAACTCCGTGTGCGACGCCGAGCCGAGTAGGTCTCCTAGGGTGATCAGCAGCACGGGAGACAGCAGGGGAGGGGTGCACCATGCCCTGGTGTGAGGAGTGCGCCAAGTACTGGGCGCCATCGGCCATGAAATCGGACGGATCCTGCCCACGCTGCGGCGTCGTGATCGACGGACCGGTTCGCCCAAAGTTGACCGCCAAAGAACTGGACCTCAAGGGACTGGCTCGCTCTACCGATACCGGCGCCGACGAGGACGAGAAGGCGCCTTGGCACTTCAAGTTGCTCATGGTGGCGCTGCTGGGTTATCTCGGGTGGCGTCTGGTCGATCTCTTCCTGTGACATCGGTCCGACGACGCCCCGTCGGCGATGTCGTTCGTTAAGCGGCCACTGCAACGGCTAGAGTAAGCAACCGCACAAGGTCACGGGCTGTGGCGCAGCTTGGTTAGCGCGCTTGACTGGGGGTCAAGAGGTCGTGGGTTCGAATCCCGCCAGCCCGACCATGGTGCCTCGAGGATTCCACCGAGGTGCCAGCGTTCCGTCATGACGAATTCCGACTCGGTGCAGCCGACATCCGACCGCAGCCTTGCGGTGACGTTGTGGTCGCTGTGGTCGTGGCTCGTGCTGGGTGTGACGGTGCTGGTGTGGTTACCGCTCATGGTGGTCGTTCGCGTCGTCACCTCACCCTTCGACCGGGGTCGTTACTGGACGGGTTGGCTGTTCCGCCGTCTGGCGGTGGTGCACCAACGCCTGAACCCCCTGTGGAACTTCGAGGTTCGAGGGGAGTTGCCCGACGACCCCCGACGCCCCTACGTGGTGGTGTCGAACCACGAGTCGTTCGTGGACATCCTGCTGATCAGCCACCTCCCGTGGGAGATGAAATGGCTCAGCAAAGTCGAGATGTTCAAGATTCCCGTCGTGGGGTGGCTGATGCGCCTCGCCGACGACGTGCCCCTGCGCCGAGGCGAGCGCGACAGCGTGGTAGCGGCGCTGGCTGCCTGCCGGGATCGCTTGGATCGACGCGTGTCGGTGATGGTGTTTCCTGAAGGCACCCGCTCACCCACGGGTGAGATGGGGGCCTTCAAGGATGGAGCCTTCACCCTCGCTATCGAGGCCGGAGTCCCGGTGCTGCCTTTGGCCGTGCACGGCACACGCAGTGCCTTGAGAAAGCATGACTGGCGACTGGGCCGATCGCACGCATACGTGCAGGTGCTGGACCCCATCGACACCACCGGGATGACGCTCGACGATGTCGCCCGACTCAGGGACCTCACCCGGGACCGCATCGTCGAAGGTGTGGAACGGCTTCGCTCGACCACCTGAACGACACGCCCGGGCGGGGCGTGAGTCACTTCGATTCGGCGAAGCGCTCCACGTGTTCACGGTGGCCGGCGATGACGACGAGATCACCCTCGTGAAGCACCGTGTCGGCCGTGGTGTACGTGAAGGACTGGTCGCCGTGCTTGATACACACGACGGTGATGTTGTGCTTGGCACGCAGTTCACTGGACCCCAACCTGACACCATTGAGTTTCCTCGGCACCTGCATCTCCACGAGAAGGAAGTTCTTGTCGAGCGCGATGTACTCGCGGATGGCCCCTGTGAGGAGATGCGCTGTGCGGCTCCCCATCTGTGCTTCGGGGTAGACCACGTGCTTGGCCCCCACCAATGTGAGAATCCTGCCGTGAGGTTCGGTGATGGCCTTGGCCCAGATGTTCGGGACACCGAGTTCCACCAAGGCCGCTGTGGCCAGAACGCTGGACTCGATGTCGGTACCGATGCAGACCACCGCGGTGGACACGCTTTCGGCACCAACCTGCTTGAGCGCCGCCTCGCTGGTGCAATCCGCCTGACGAACGTGGGTCAGTTGCTCCAGATGGTCCTGCACACGCTGTGCGTCCGAGTCGACCGCCATCACATCATGTCCCATCTCGACCAAGGTCTTGGCAAGAGAACTACCGAATCGACCGAGACCGATCACCAGCACATCGTTGGACAGGTCCTGGCGCAGCCCCCGCTTCCACAGGTGCTGACGTTGCTGTTGTGGGTCCATGAATGGCCTCCGCCGTCTCAGCCGATGATCGGCCGCTCTTCGGGGTACTGGAATCGCTGCAGTCGCTGACGATACGCCAGGGCGGTGACCAAGGTGGTGGGCCCCACACGCCCTGCCACCATGAGCAGGATCAGAGCGATCTTGGAGACGTCGGGGAGACCCGAGGTGATCCCGGTCGACAACCCGACGGTGGCGAAGGCTGACACCGACTCGAACAGTGCCGGCGCCAGGGTGAGATCGGCCGAGACCAACAGCACGGCCGCGACCATGACGACCGACCCGATGGCCAGGATCACCACCGTGACCGCCTGACGGATCACCGTGGCGGACACGCGGCGGTGCAGCACGTTCACCTCGGTGTCACCGCGCACCTCACTCCACAGCACGAATCCCAGCAGCGCGAACGTCGTGACCTTGATGCCGCCGCCGGTGGAGGCGGGGCCCGCACCGATGAACATCAGGATGGTCGTCACCAGCAGAGTGGGCTCCTCCAGAGCACCGACATCGACCACGTTGAAGCCGGCGGTGCGCGGCGTGACACCCTGGAACCACGCATCCAGCAGTTTGTCGCCCAGACTCAATGGGCCCAGCGTGGCGGGGTTGCTCCATTCGAACAACGCCACCAGCAACGGCCCGGCGACGACCAAGGTCGCCGTACCAGCGATCGTGATACGCGTGTGCAGGTTCCAGCGGCGGGGACCCTCCCTACGCAAGGCCTCCATGATCACGGGGAAGCCCAGGCCCCCCAGGATGAAGGCCGCCGACAGAGTCAGCACGATGACGGGGTCACCCGAGAACCCGATGAGGCTGTCGCTGTACAACGCGATCCCAGCATTGTTGAAGGCACTGACCCCGTGGAACAGTCCCTGGTACAGAGCCGCCCCCAGGTTCACGTCGTACGAGATCCACAGTCGGGTGGCCATCACGACGGCAACGATCCCCTCCACGGCCAGGGTGATCATGGCAATTCCCGCCAACAAGTTCCGCATCTCGCGTTGATCGACCACCCCGATCTCGGCCTGCGCCAGGATGCGCTGCCGAAGACCCATGCGTCGCGCCGCGAACAAGGCGAGCAACGACCCGACCGTCATGATGCCGAACCCGCCGATCTGGATGAGCACCAGGACGACGAGTTCTCCGAACAGCGAGAGTTCGGTCACATCGAAGGTGGCCAGGCCCGTGACCGTCACCGACGACGCTGCCATGAACATCGAATCGAGGACCGGAAGCGAATGGCCTGAGTCGAAGGCGAACGGTAACGACAACAACGCTGTACCGAGCAGGATCAGTACCACGAAGGCGACCACCACCAACTGCGCGGGATTGCGCACGGCTGCGATGAGATGGCGCTTGGGCACGATGAGCCACAGTAGCCACGGGCGGCGTCGTTGGGGTGCCGCAGGGTACTGTGCCCGTCGTGTGCGGGCGAGTGGTCACCACGTGGAGTGCCCCCCGCCTGGCCGACTACTTCGGGGCCGTCATCGACGACGAGGCACACCTCATGGGTGATACGTCCCACTTCAACGTCGCTCCGACTTCGCTGCTGTGGACCGTGATCGACCGCGGGTCGGGTGCCCACAGGTTGGTTCCCAGTCGGTGGGGTCTCATTCCGCGTTGGGCCAAGGACACCTCGGGAGCGTCCAAGTTGATCAACGCCCGCTCGGAAAGTCTCCATGAGCGGCCGACCTACCGACCGCTGTTGGCACGGCATCGGTGCGTGGTGCCCGTGACCGGCTTCTACGAATGGGGACCCGATCGCAACCCGCGCTACGTGTACGACGGCGGCGAACTTCCCCTCGAGTTGGCTGGACTGTGGACCACATGGCGATCCCCCGATGGCCTCGAGGTCCGCTCGTGCACGGTGCTCACCGCCGAGTCAGAAGGACCCCTCGCCGAGGTTCACCATCGGATGCCGGTGGCCCTGGACCCTGCCGATCGCCAGGCCTGGTTGGACCCCGAGCCACTCCACCCCGACGAGATCGCCACGGTGGTGGACCGGGCAAGGCACCGATCACTACAGCGTTGGACCTGGCACCAGGTGTCACGCGCCGTGAACAAGGTGGGGGTCGACCACCCAGGGCTCATCGAAGCGCTCCCACCAGAGCCCAGTCAGGGTCAGTTGTTCAGCGGCTGATGACCCATCGCCGTGAGGGCCTCGATGATTGCGTTGGCCGCTCGTTCGAGTTCGGTCCGCTCCACCGAGGCAGCGGCGTTGGCGAAGGACAACTCGGACAGTTGTTGCGTCGGTACGACGTGGAGATGCGTATGGGGCACCTCGTAGCCGGCGATGATCAAGCCCACTCGCTCGCACCCAAAGGCCTGCTGCTGGGCCTGGCCGATCAGCCGAGCCACGCGGAACAGGTGGTCAGCAGTCTCGGCGTCCAGATCGATCCAGTGGTCCACCTCGGCGATGGGCACCACCAGTGTGTGACCGTGAGCCATCGGGTTGATGGACAGGAAAGCCACGCAGACGTCGTCGCGCCACACGAACGTGCCAGGCCATTCTCCCGAGATGATGCGGGTGAACACGGTCGGCATGCCTAGGCCACCCCGCCCGAGACGGTGAGCACATCGCCACAGCAGTAACTGGACTCCGGACCAGCCAGGAACCGGACCATGTCGGCGATCTCGTGGGCTTCTCCGAATCGACCACGAGGAATCTGCGACACGATCGCCGTTCGGGTGAAGTCGTCGGCTGGGGCGAGCAGTGGTGTGTCCACCCAACCGGGACAGATCGCGTTGACCCTCACCCCGAACGCCGCCACCTCCTGGCCGCAGGACTTGGTGAGAGCGATGATGCCCGCCTTGGCGGCCCCGTAGTGCAGGGGACCGGCGATGGGACGAAGGCCCATGATGCTGGCGATGTTCACCACGGCACCCCGGCGAGCCGGAGTCATGTGGCGCAACGCTGCTCGCACTCCGTGGAACGTCCCGTACAGGTGCACCTTGATCATGCGATCGAAGTCGGCATCGCTGAGGTTCACCGTGGCACCGGAGGGAACCAGATCGTCCAGTCGACCTTCGAAACGTGCGATCTGGTTGGCCACGGCGACGGCCGTGCGTTCCTCATCGGGCAGGGGAGCGATACCGGCGTTGTTCACCAGGATGTCCAGACGACCCAGACGAGCGACGGCGCCGTCGACGGCACCGTCGAAGGCCGTTGCATCGGACACGTCGAACACCGCTGCGTGCCCCTGGATCTCGGCCGCCATCGCCTCGGCGGCACTGGTGACGATGTCGTTGACCACCACGGTTGCGCCATCTCGCGCGAGGCGACGGCAGATCGCCGCACCCAGGCCCGACCCTCCCCCCGTGACGAAGGCCACCTGACCGGCCAGTGGTTGCATGGACTCTGTGGTCATGTCGCTGATGGTAGGCGAGACCCCCACTACGATCGGCCACGTGACCTCGGAGGCCTCCGTCGGTGCCGCCAGGAGCGGCCTGTTCAGTCCGCCGATCGTCACGGTGCCCAACGCCATCACGCTCGTCCGTCTGGCGTGCATTCCGTTGTTCCTGTGGTTGCTGTTCGGACGCGATGACCGGGCCAACGCCGCCTGGCTCCTGGGCGCTCTCGGTGCCACCGACTGGGTGGACGGTTGGATCGCACGGCGTTTCGATCAGGTGAGCGAACTCGGCAAGGTGCTGGATCCCACAGTCGATCGCCTGCTGTTCATCGTGGGAGCCGGCGGCATCATCGTCGACGGTGCCGTACCCCTGTGGTTCTGCTGGGCGATCGTGATCCGGGAGGTGGCGGTCGGTGGCAGCATGGTGATGTTCACGGCCATGGGGATGCAGCGCTTCCCTGTGACCTGGTGGGGCAAGACGGGCACGTTCCTGCTGATGTTCGCTCTCCCCGGACTGCTGCTCGGAGCTTCTGACGTGAGTTATGCAGGTGCCGTCACCACGGCATCGTGGTTCCTCGGAGTGCCGGGGTTGTTCATCAGTTGGTACGCAGCTGCCATGTACGTGCCGACCATGCGTGCCAGTCTCAGAGAAGGTCGCCAAGTCCGAAGGAAGGCCGCATGAAAGCCGTCATCATGGCCGGTGGTGAGGGAACCCGTCTGCGTCCCCTCACCTCCAACGCCCCCAAACCACTGTTGCCCATCGCCAACCGTCCCATGATGGAGCACGTCATCGGGCTGCTGGCGCGACATGGCATCACCGACATCGTGGTCACGGTGGCCTTCATGGCCAACGCCATCAAGACGTACTTCGGCGACGGCAGCGACTTCGGTGTGTCCATCTCCTACGCCGACGAACCGGTCCCCTTGGGTACCGCAGGCAGTGTGGCCAATGCCCGTCACCTCCTCGACGATCGCTTCATCGTCATCTCCGGTGACGTCCTCACCGACATCGACCTCTCCGCCGTCGTCGACTCGCATGTGGAACGTGGTGCCATGGCCACCTTGGCGCTCACCGCCGTCGACAATCCACTCGAGTTCGGCATCGTCATCACCCGGCCCGACGGCGCCATCGAACGATTCCTGGAAAAGCCCACGTGGGGCCAGGTCTTCAGCGACACGATCAACACCGGCATCTACGTGCTGGAGCCGTCCATCTTCGACGTCATTCCCACCGACCGATCCGTGGACTTCTCGGGCGAGGTCTTTCCACGGCTCCTGGCAGACGGCAAGCCCATCTTCGGTGCAGTCTGTACCGGGTACTGGGAGGACGTGGGCACGTTGGACGCCTACCTGCGTGCTCACAAGGACGTTCTGGATCAACGTGTGCAGTTGGACATCCCCGGCTTCCGGGCGTCCGAGGGCTTGTGGCTCGGAGAAGGCGCCGAGGTCTCACCCGACGCCGTGATCGCCGGTCCGGCTGTGATCGGGCCCGGCAGCATCGTGGGTCCTGGTTGCCAGCTCGGCGAGTACGTGGTCCTCGGCTCCAACGTCCGGCTCATCCAAGACGTCGGCCTGGAACGGTCGGTGCTGCACGACAGCGTGTTCGTGGGGACTGGTGCGCGACTGCGCGGTGCCGTGGTCGGTCGCTCGTGCAGTATCCGCAGCCAGGCACGCATCGGCGAAGGCGTGGTGCTGGGCGACGAAGTGTTCGTCGGCTCTGAAGCGGTGCTGTCCGACGGTGTGAAGGTGTTCCCCTTCAAGACCGTCGAAGAAGGTGCCGTC
>CAYMUC010000098.1:0-10872 GCA_964393535.1 uncultured Ilumatobacteraceae bacterium
GATCGTGACCGATCTGGTGGACATGGTGGCTCGTGCATCACAGGAGCGTGACCAGCCGCCTCCTCCGCCCCCGCCCCCGCCCCCGCCTCCGCCTCCGCCTCCGACGGTGACGACGACGCCGCCACCGCCTCCTCCTCCTCCTCCGGGCGTTTACCCAGGTGCTGAGCCTTTCGTGGCCTTTGCCGATCAGAACTACGCCCATCTGAAGGATGTGCTGGCGACGTTGCCTCCGCAGGCGCAGGATGCGATGCGACGACTGGTAGCCACCGAGGCACCGATGTTCCGCGATGTGGCACTCAAGCGGGTGGCGAACATGTTCGGTGTGGGGAGGGTCAGCGCCAAGATGCTGTCCACACTGCAGCCCTTGGCCAGTGGATTCGCCAGCACGGATCTCGGTCAGGGTGTTGTGCTGTGGTCGCCTGAGCGTCAGGCCGCAACGTGGCGCGGGTTCCGGCCCGGCCCTAAGGAACAGCGCGAGTTGTTCGAGGTGGTGCCTGAGGAGTTGATCAACGCCATGGTGTCCATTGCCCAGATGAGCATGGGTATCGGTGCTGACGATCTGGTGAGGGCCTCGGCCCAACTGTTCGGTGTGTCCTCAGTGACGAACAAGGCGAAGGAACACGTGCAACCGGCACTGGACCATGCGTTGCGGACAGGACGACTCGTGGAGGACGACGGCCACCTCATGCCGGGGTGAGGTCCTGCTCGCTGGAGATCACCTGCAAGTGAAACTCACCCTGGACTACAGTCATCCTCCGCTAGGAAGACATGGGGCGGAGTCCTTCCTTCTCGAGAGGTGTTGATCAGATGAGGAAAAACGTCTACTGGATTGCCATCGGAGTGCTTATCGGGGTTGTGTTGTTCCTGTTGGATGGTCGGAAGTACTTCTTGAGGTTTTCTGATGAACGGGTCCTCCTGGGCGTCAATGTCGTCCTGTTCCTGTTGCTGGGTGTGTCGATCCTCCTGCTGATCAAACGCCTCATCGCTCTGGTGACCGGCGAAATCGCGTATAGGCGGGGCCTGTTAGACGAGCATTTCTTCTGGAACAATGTTTCCGCTGTGGTTCTCTGCATGTTTGTGGTGAGTGGTTCTGCGACCTCGTTGTTTGTCCCGGAGACGGTGCAATTGAGGTACGCCGCGGGGGTGTCCGAGACTCGAGAGATCGATGGAAGGTTCACGCCGACTCTCGTCGGATGTGAAGTCGCTGAGGTCGTGGGAAGACGGGTCGGGAACCTGGAGCCCGGACGGGTCTATCCGGCCCAAGCCTGCCAGAACCTCGACGATGATCTGGTCGACTACGTCTATGACGGGGAATTTGTCACCTTTGATGCAAGCAAGGGATCACTCGTCAAGGTCCTTCCGACACTTGTTTCGCTGATCTCGGTGATCCCTGTCTGGCTGATCATTCGAGCGGTGAGAGACGTTCTCAAGTCGCTCTCGAGAACGAGAGATGCTGTCCTGGCCAGGGGTGTGGTGCCCGATGGAGCGGATGTGGGATCTGCCTAGGGAGCGCGGTCGCCTTCGCCCGCGCGCCGCCTTAGGAGCCAGCAGAGCAGCCAACATGTGGTCAACTTGTCAGATTTGAGCCGCACAGCTCGCCACCGTGGTCGCGTTCATGCGCCATGAGTTCGGTCTCTGATCACACGTCCGGCCCCATGATCGCAGCTGCCCAGCCGCGCGCCACGCTGCCGTGGTTCGGCACGCGTCGAGATCAACTCGAGGCGCTGGCCACCGGTGTCGGGGCGCTGCTGGTCACCGCCACCTACGTGTTGGTGGCCCGCGGTTTCGACACGCTGACCACGGCGGTCGAGGCCGTGTCGCTGTGGGCCAGCCTGGCCTGCGTGTGGCTCGCCCGGGTGGAGAACATCTGGTGCATGCCGTACGGCCTGGCGTCGGTGGTGTTGCTTGGCTGGTACCTGCTGGACATCGAACTGGTGGGTCAGGGGTGGCTGCAGTACGTGTTCTACGTGCCGGTGCAGATGGTCGGGTGGTGGGCGTGGAGCCGTGGCGGCACGGGCCGCACCGAGCTACCCGTCACCCGACTCGTGGCGCGTTCGTGGCTCGGGGTCCTGGCTGCATTCATGGCGCTGTGGGCGGTGGTGTGGGTGGTGTTCGACCAGTTGTACGACTCGCCGGCGTACCTGGGTTGGGACTCGTCCATCACGGCGGCGTCGGTGACGGCGCAGAGCCTCATGACCTGGAAGAAGCGTGAGAGCTGGTTGTTCTGGACCGCTCCGGTGAACGTGTCGGCCATCGGCCTGTTCGCCGTCACCGAGGCGTGGGCGTTCGTGTTCCTGTACTCGGTGTTCCTGGTGAACTCGGTGTGGGGTGTTCGCACGTGGCATCGCCTGGAGCGAGGGGCGTGAGCGGCACCGAGATGCGCCGTGGGCTGGTGGTGGGCAAGTTCTGGCCACCCCATGTCGGCCATGAGCGGGTGCTCGATGCGGTGGCGGCGCAGTGCGATCGGCTGTTCATCGTGGTGTGTGCCGCGCATGGTCAGGTGCCGTCGGGTCGCGAGCGTGCGTGGTGGCTGCAGTCGTTGTATCCGGCGGCCGAGGTGGTGCTCACCGATGACCTGTGCGCGCATCATCATCCCGATGCCTGCCCACCGGCATGTACGCCGCTCTGGGCGCGCCGTCTCGACGAACTGGGCATCGGCGCGGTGGAGGTGGTGGGTGCCGGTGAGGACTACGGCGAGGCGTTCGCCGCTGCACTGGGTGCCCGGTTGGTGCATGTGGACCGACGGGAGGGCGGTGCCGTGTCGGGCACGGCGATTCGCAGTGACCTCACTGGGTCATGGTGGGCGTTGAGCGATGTGGTGCGTGCGGGGTTGTATCGACGAGTGGTGGTGCTGGGGGCCGAGTCGACGGGCACCACCACGCTCACCGCCGATGTGGCTCGACGCCTCGGTGCACCGTTCACGGCCGAGGCGGGTCGCACATTGTCGTGGGCGTTGTACGCCGAGGCGGGTTCCATGACCGAGGTCGACTGGGCCGAGTCGCACTTCTGGGAGCTGATCCATCGCCAGATGCGTTTCGAACAGGAAGCGGTGTGGCGTGATCTTGGCGTGGTGCCCGGTGCGTTGGGGCCGTGGTTGGTGTGCGACACCGACACGCTGGCCACCGTGGCGTGGTGGGAGCGCTACCTGGCGAGCGCGGCGACGGCGGTGCACGAGTTGGCGCGCACTCGTGTGGCTGATGTGTATGTGTTGACCAGTCCCGAGGGCGTGGCGATGGACGACAGCGATCCGCTGCGTGATGGTGCGGCGGTGCGTCTGGCCATGCACGAGCGACTACGGGAGTTGGTGGTGGAGACCGGCCGGGCGTTCATCGAGGTGACCGGTACGCCCGAGCAGCGCGTGGACCAGGTGCTGGCGGCGTTGGAGCGCTACGAGTCGGATCACCCGAGGTGGGTGCACTCGGGGTGAGGGCGCCTAGGGGCCGGACGCCGGGCGCGCACACTTTTCGAGTCCCGTCGCGTTCAGTGGGTATGTCCACCAACTCAGGTAGTGACCAGTCCCCGCCCGCTCAGCAGTGGGAGGTGCGCCACGACGCCCTTGTCATCGATGGCGTGAGCATCGGGTTCGTCCGGACGATCCGGGTGAGTGAGACCGATCTGAACGCCTTGCCGCCCGGTTTCGGCATGTTTCCGTTGCGAGCCGTCGATCCCGACGATTCCCGTCTGCCCGACGCCATCCGTTTGCGTGGTGGCGTGATGTTGCCCATCTACCCGCACGAGGCGATGTGGCTGAACTTCAGTGCCGAGACTCCCGTGGCACTGCAGGTGGGTGCGGGTGGGCGATGTGCCATCACGGGTGGCGAACTCACCGACGACTTGACCCGCGATCCGCAGAACTATGTGGTGCTTCCCGAGCAGCCATGGCTCGACGGGTTCAAGACTGCCGAGGGTGAGGTTCGGCAGTTCGTGGCTGTCACGTTGGGTTCGGGGGCCACGGTGGAAAAGCAACTCACCGGCAGCGAGTCGGTGGGTGGTCTGCAGTTCCAGGTGCGTGGGCTCACGCCAGCGGCGTTGGAGCGTTACCTCTCGGAGCGATCGCACGACGCGATGGTGTTCTCGTCGCCCTTCATCGACGCACTCGACTTCGACGTGCCCCTGTTGTGTTCGTCGGAGTCGACACCGATGGGGCTCGGTGCCGGTGGTCGCATCGATCAGGAGATCTACGAGGATCGCTTCGAGGCCGACGACTGGGAGGCATCACCGTTGGGCAAGGTGTGGGTGCACCTGGTGGCAGCCGCCGACTGGACGGCGTTCACGGGCGAGGCTGCACCTGCGTCGCCCATCTCGGCGAACGACTACATCGCTGCTGGTCTTCCTTGGTTCGACTACGACAACCCCGACGGTGTGGATGTGGGTGTCACCCCGGAGATGGCTGGGTTGAAGAGTGTCGGTGAACTGACCGACATCGAGGGGGATCTGGAGGTCGTGTCGCCCGACGACCCGAAGGTGAGGGTCATCGTGGGCGATCGTGATGGGCGCGTTGCTGGTGGGGCATGGACCTGGGTCGGCCAGGACTCGTTGCCTCGGCTCGGGGGTTAGGCGGTAGGCGGATGTCTATTCTTGGTGCGACCTGGATGGGGGGACAACGTGTGGGTGTATGAGTCCGAGCAGTTCAAACGGGATGTGCAGCAGTACGGGCTTGGTGACATCGTCCAGTCCCGTTCGGAGCGTGTGGCTCATGCCTCCACTCGTGCCCAGGCAACACGGATAGCCAAGCCGTACGCCGGCTACTTGGTCACGAGGCACCTGAACTTCAGACTGATCGCCAGTGTGGAGCAGGTGGCCGATCGTGAGGTGTTCGTCTGGCTGAGAGTCTTGACGCGCGGTGGCGATGAGTACGGGCGGTTTCCCAACTACGCCCAGAACCAACTGCCTTCTATTCTCGACCGGAGTGCCTTGCATGCGTGGTTCGACGAGATGCGAGAAGCAGAGATCGAGGCAGCTCGCCCGGTACCCCTTCCCGACGAGTTGATGCCCTGGCTCGAGCCCATCCGACCGATCTTCTCGGGAGAAGACTGGGAGGACGAGATCGTGTACGAAACCATGCAGTGGGTCTCGAGTATGGGTTCGTTGGATCAGTACCGGTGGCGTGAGGTGCACCGCATGGTCGCTCGCAACCTCGAGACGCTCCGTGAGCCCAGCGAGAACGTCGTGACTTGGTACTCGGACGACGGAGTAGGTGTGGTGGCGCAGTGCACTGAGCACAAGGCGCTGTTCCTTCTCGCCGTGCTCCATCCGGGTCAGTCACTTGCGGATGCAGGCGTGCGGTTCGTGCCCTTGGGTGCGGAGGCTCTTCGATACGCGCGTCGCGCCTACCCGATCTGGCTCTTGGCCGACGAGGAGATGTGGTTCGACATCCAGAAGGGTTCGGCTCACAACCTGGCGCTGAGTCCCGAAGAGCAGCGTCTGCTGCGTCGTGTGGCTGGCCAGACCGCTTCCGGTTCCGAGTTGCCGATGTTCATCAATGGGCAGGCCGGCAGTGGGAAGTCGACGATGCTGGCCTACGTCTTTGCTGGGTTGTGTAAGCAGAAACATCTCACCGGTGCCGATGGTCGCCCGGTTTTCATCACCTACAACGCGAACCTGCTGGAGAAGGCTCGGACCACGGCTCGACGAATCCTCGACGCTCACCCTGACTCCGGCCGACCGTTCGGGGCGGTGTCGCTGAATGGCTTGTTCGTGAGTTGGCGTGATTACCTGCTGGCGCTCCTGCCTGATGAGCAGAGAGAGGGCTTTGCTGCCGACCGTCGAGTCGACTATCACGACTTCACCTTGGCGTGGATGGGTGCGAAGTCGAAGCTTCCTCGCCTGCAGGTGGGTCGTGGAGAGCATTCGGCGGAGACGGTCTGGTACGCAATCAGATCGCTGATCAAGGGCTCGGACTTCGCGGGTGATCTTCATCCCGATGACTACGTGGAGGAACTGACACGCGACGAGCGAACTTTCAGTGTTGCTACCTATCGCGAGATCTACGACCGCTTCTACCTGCCCTGGTACGCAGCGGCCCTACGCGACGGCGATCTCTGGGACGATCAGGATCTCACGAGGGCGGCCCTCGTCGCCCTTGATGAACGTAGCGAACCCAACGACGTGGCGGCCCTGGTGATCGATGAGGCTCAGGACTTCACTCGGCGCGAGCTTCGCCTGATCACTCGTACCACGGCCTACTGCGACTACCAGATCCCGCGCACCGGCAACAGAACACGACCCCCAGTGGTCTTTGCGGGTGATCCCCTGCAGACGTTGTCGCCCACGGGCTTCCGATGGGGTGCGGTGAAGGCCAGCATGTTCGAGGAGTTCCAGGGGCTGTTCGGTCCTGAGGCGCCGCAGCCGGTGTTCGAAGAACTGCTGAACAACTATCGATCGGCCGAGCCCATCGTTCGCCTGGCGAACACCATTCAGTTGTGGCGAGCGGTGCTGTTCTCCATTCCCGATGTGCGTCCGCAGGGGGCATGGAGTCCTGCCAGTGACGTGGGTGTGCCGGAGAAGTTCATCCTCGAGGAGTTGGACGAGAGCCAGTTCATGAGGTTCGCCTCGGACACGGTGATGGTGGTGCCGTGTGAGGAGGGTGGCGAGATCCGTTTCGTGCAGAACGATCCGACCTTGTCGAAGATGTACCCGAATGCAAGTGAGAAGGAGCCTCCGACGTGGGTGTTCAGCGCCGCAGGCATCAAGGGTCTCGAGTACGACAAGGTGGTGCTGTACAAGTTCGGTGAGGCCGCCACCTCTGTGCGATGGTCACCGGAAACGCGCGAGAGCGAGCGTGATCTCCAGGCGGAGTACTTCTTCAACAAGCTGTACGTCGCCGCGACTCGCGCCACACAGAACGTGTACGTGGCCGACTCACTGGCAGGCGATGCGGCGCTGTGGACGAGGCTGGAGCGGCGGGCGGTCGACGACCTGTTGCGACTGGCAATTGCCCGAGGCGTGAGCGAGTTCGGGGAGGAACACCTCGGCACCGTGGAGGCTGGTGCGGCCGATCTCGAGGGCGTGCAGGAGAAGAACCCACGTGAAAATGCCGTGCGTACCCGCGACTACGCCTACGACACTCGTAGTTCGCGCAAGATGCGCCAGGCGGCCAGCTTTTTCCGCCGAGCGAACGAGAGGCGCGAGGCCGATGAGTGCGAGGCCTGGGCACTGCGATTCGACGGAGAGTTGTTGGAGGCCGGCCGCATGTTCGCTAGGGCCATGCGTCCGGGCGAGGCGTGGCGTTGCCTGTGGGATCATCGGGCGTGGAGCGACCTGAGCACGTTGGCGGCGCAGCGCCCAGAGGTCTCGCCGCTCGAGTTGGCCGTCGTGCGGTACATGGTCACGCAGGCGCGCGTGTTCGACGATGTGCGAAGGTTCGCCGAGGAGATCTCGTCCACTCACGGCGCAATCAAGACCGATGCCAGTTGGAACGAGGCGGTGGCTGCCTTGTGCCGCGAGGCTCTGCAACTGGGTCTGGACAGGAGTCCTGATGAGGTGGCACCGGTGTTGGGCGCCTTGGAGCACCTTTTCGAGTCGGGATTCCAGGAAGCGGGAGTTGTTGCGGCGCGAGTGTGCTCGGCGCTGGGGAACAGGATGCGTGCGATCGAGTTACTCGGGTTGCTGCGTGGTCCCACCAATCCCGACCGAGCGCGGCTGTATCGGGAGGTGCTCGGGTTGCCCAAGGCTCTACCGCACCTTCTCGAAGCCGGATTGTCACGCGATGTGCGCGACGCATGGGTCGAGGCAGGACGCCCGTCGAGTAAGGAGTGGATGACGTGGGTGGAGCCGACCTTGTCGGGGCCACAGTTCATTGCCGAGCGGCTGGCGCTGCTGTTGGAGGGCGGCAAGGTGGAGGACGCCGCGGATGCGTTTCTCCAGAACGGGTCTTGGGGCGACAGCGACGAGTATGTAGCACTCGCATTGAGAATCATCGTGGCGTTCGCTGCCGTTGGTCTTCATGACGAGGCAGCGCAGTTCATCGCCAGGGTGTCCGATCTTCGCCTTGGTCGACTTTCCAAGGAGGTGATGTTCACAGCGCTTGTCGTGGAGCTGGCCGGATATTTCGAGTCTGCGCAGTGGCCCGCACTTGACGTGGAGCAGCGTGACTCGCTGCGTCGAACGGCCGACGAGGTGTACAAGAACGTCATGATCAACACGTTGAAGCCCGAGGACGTTCCGGCCTTTGGGGCCTTCTTCGAGGTGGCGCGTCAGTTCGCGAAGGCTCGACGCGTGTATGAGCGTTCATCGCGAAGCCGTGACTCACAGTTGAGCGACTACTGCCGGCGTCGTTTCCTCGCTTGTTGCACCGAGGCGTTGAACGACCGTGGCCTGAACTCGAGCGATCGAGGTCGCCTTCAGGAAGAACAACACGCACGGGCTACTGACTGGCGTCTGTCGGTCGATCAGCGTGCGCATGTACGGATGGCGCGTCTGCGAAAGGGTGGGGCAGCGACGACGACAGTGCCGTCGCAGGCGAGTGGCGAGATCGGCGGAGTGAAGTGGGCGTATTCGTCGGCCGAGCACGAGTTGGTGATCGACGTCGATGACGAGTCGAGGGATGTCTTGACGAAGGCACGTATCTCAACGCTTGGCGCTGAGCACAAAGTTCGCGGTGGTTCCATCGCCAGCACCGCTACGGGTGTGGTGCTGACTGCAGGCGACAGCTTCAGGGTCGACATCACCCTGGAAGCCGAGATCCGCTTGATCGTCGAGGTCGATGGCGCACGCGCAGGGGAAGTCGTCGTGCAACGCATCATGAGTGACGCTGCGAGCCAGAGTGCTGGCGAGGATGACGGGGCGCCGAGTCCGACCGGTCGGACCGGTGGTAGGAACCGTGGCAGGGGTGGGCGAGACTCGAACCGGTCAGTTGGGGACCGCAAACCCAAGCCTGTGGGCAAGGCGGCTGGGCAGTTGAGTCCGCGGCGCCTTTCGGGAGAGCTGGGCGTGCCGGTCGGTGAGGTGCTCGCTGCGCTCGAGCAGATCGGTTTCGGTCAGCGTGCTGAGAACGACCGGCTTCCCGCCACTGAGCAGATCGCGCTTCGTGCGTACTTCGCCAAGAAGAAGGCAGAGTGAGGGCCGCAGGGACACTGCAACCAGGTCGGGGCAGTGGCCATACGCCCAGCGGGTTGTCGATCATCGTCAGTCGCTATGAGGCGTAAGGTTGGCTCTGTGGTTTCCGGGAGTGGCGACCAGACGCGGCCTGCTGTTCCCTACGGTGCGCCTGCCGAGTGGTCCTGGGTGGATCGCAACGAGTGGGGTTTCGAGGGTTGGGCGCCCGTCGATCCCGGTGGCGATGAGATGTGGTCGACCGAAGAAGTCCCTGTACCTCATGTCGGGAGTTGGGCGTGCAGGAGTCACTGAGCCTTGGGTCGGTGGCGAGCGAACTACTTCCCTTCGATGGAAGTGCTCGCCTCCACATCGGCGCGTTTGGTGCAGATGAAGCACGCCAGTTGTTCGAGCGCTTTGCGGAGAGCATCAGTTGGCGTGAGCACCGGGTGTTCGTCTTCGGAAGGTGGGTGCTCCAGCCGCGCTTGACGGCCTGGTACGGGGATCTCGGTCGCTCGTACCGGTACTCGGGTCTCGAGTTGGACCCGGAGCCGTGGAGTGATGATCTGATCGAGGTTCGGCGTCGTTGTGAGGCGTTGAGTGGGACCAGTTTCAATTCCGTCTTGGCGAATCTGTACCGAACCGGTCAGGACAGTGTTGCCTGGCATGCCGATGACGAGCCGGAGTTGGGCCGGGATCCCGTTATCGCCTCCGTGAGTCTGGGGGCGGAGCGGCGCTTCGACTTTCGTCATCGTGTTACGGGGACGACCATTCGCATACCCCTACCGAGTGGTTCGGTGCTGGTGATGGGTGGCTCGACGCAGCATCACTGGGTCCATCAGGTTGCCAAGACCAGTCGTGATCCTGGTGTGCGTATCAACCTCACGTTCCGGTCGATCCATGGTTGACCTCGTAGGCGTCACCTTGAAGCCGGTCCTGGCCGCATTGAGGAGAACTACGGCTGATGACACGTACTTGGCGGCACTTCGACAGTCGGTGAAGGTACTGAGGGAGCAGTATCGATCGGGTGCTCCAGACTTCTCGTCGCGGGACGCGCGGGCGGCCTATTGCGTGGCGTACCACCCGTACCACGCTCATCTCGCACTGATGGTGTTGCGTCGTTTCGCCGACGCACTGGAGTTCGAGGGCTCGACCCTTCGAGTGGTGGTGTTCGGTGCCGGGCCAGCTCCCGAGTTGATTGCTCTCGGTGCCTTTCTCACGCAGACGTCCTCCGGTGTCACTCGTCTCGAGGTGGACCTTGTCGATCGTGAGCAGGGTTGGGTGAAGACTCGAGCCATCACTGTGGACGCGACGCTCCATGAAGTGTGGAGTGGCGCTGCGACCGTGCGCCATCACGTACTCGATCTCACGAGTTCGGATGGTGTTGGGCGGGCGGCGTCGTTGGTGGCGAAGGCCGATCTCGTGTTTGCACAGGCGTTGTTCACCGAACTGCGAATGGATGACGAGGTGATGTCGTTCATGGACCGGTTGATGGACAGTTTCCCCTCGCAGAGTCTGCTTCTCGCCACTGACTTTGCACGGATGAAGGGCTTCGCGGAGCGGTTGGCTGGCTTGGAGGCACGGCCCGATGTCAGAACCGTGAGGGGTGTGGGCTTTGAGTGCCCGATGCCGAGGTCTCCTGCGGAATTGAAGGTGTTGTACACCGGTAGCGATGGGCTGATCGAGCGTCGCAGGGCTGTGGTGGAGTCGCGGTTGTACGGGCGTCCGGGGCTGCGGCTCAAGGCGCGAGGTGACACGGGTGAGCATCGCGTGGTTCCTGATCAGGTACTTGCTCTGGACAGGATCGAGCGGTTATTCCGACGCGGGTCTCCGGGGGTG
>CAYMUC010000099.1:0-10820 GCA_964393535.1 uncultured Ilumatobacteraceae bacterium
GGTGATGGCAGGCATGGGGTGTCCTTGGGCGAAGCGGTCAACACGCGGGGGCCTCCGGGAGTGAGCACCACGAGGTCCTCGATCCGGACACCACCAAGGTCGCCACGATAGACGCCCGGCTCCACCGTGACCACGTCCCCGGCGAGGAACACGTCGTCAGAGGCTGCGGTGGACGGGGTGGAGAACGGTTGCTCGTGAATGTCGAGACCCACCCCGTGGCTGGCGCCGTGGGTGAACCACGGGCCGTAACCGCCTTCGTCGATGACCCGCCGGCACGCGGCATCGAGCTCTCGCACCGGCACCCCGGGGGCGATCGCCTCGAGAGCGGCACGTTGGGCCTCGTACACGAGCGCGTACACCTCGGCCTGTAGCGAGGTGGGCTCCCCCACCACGAAGGTACGGGTCATGTCCGAGTGGTAGCCGTCCACCAACGCACCGACGTCGATCACGACGGTGTGGCCCTCCTCCACGATCGAGGCCGTGGGTTGATGATGCGGGCGTGCTGCGTGCACCGGGCCAGCCGCCACGATGGTGGGGTAACTGGGTCCGTCGGCCCCGAGACGACGCATGCGGTACTCGAGTTCGTCTCGGACGTCGGCCTCGGTCGGACGTTCGGCGAGGAGCGGAGCCACCTGCTCCAGGGCACGGTCGGCGATACCGCAGGCCGTGGTGATGGCGAGGATTTCGCTGTCGTCCTTGATGCGGCGCGCCTGGTCGACGAGACCCTCCGCCGGCACCAGGGCACCGGTGAGACTCCCCTGCCATCGCTGATGCTCGGCCACGCTGAGGTGATCAGGAAGAAAGCCCACACGTTGCGCTCCGCTCACCGCCGACGCGAGGACCTCGAGTCGCTGAGCACCGGTGCGAATCTCCACCACCTCCACACCCACACCGGCGTCATCGAGGTGGTCGAGGTCACTGTGCGCCTGGTCCACGTAGCGACCGTCGACGATGAGCACTCCTCCACCGGGCCGCAGGACCAGCAACCCAGTAGAGCCTCGGAAGCCGGCACACCAACGAAGGTTCGACGCGTCGTTCACCACGAGTGCGTCCAGCGAGCGACGGCCGAGGCCCTCGATCAGTCGCTCATGACGTGCCGACAGTGACACACCCACGACGCCAGTCAGATTCCCAGTCGGCGGGCGATCGCCTCCACGGCCAGGGCGTAGCCGTGGCCCCCCAGACCGGCGATGGTCCCCGTGGCCACGGGTGCCACCACACTGGTGTGACGCCACGGTTCGCGGGCGTTGGGGTTCGACAGGTGAACTTCGATGACCGGTCCGGCGAAGGTGGCGAGGGCGTCATGCAGGCTCCAGGCGTAATGCGTGAACGCTCCGGGGTTGATGATGATCGCCGCACACCGTCCCCGAGCCGAATGAATGGCCTCGACCAGATCACCCTCGTGGTTGGACTGGAGATCCTCCACCGCCAACCCGTGCACCGCAGCGGCCGCCCGCACCGTGGCCACGTGATCGGCCAGCGAGGCCGAACCGTAGATCTCCGGCTCTCGCTGTCCCAGCAGGTTGAGGTTGGCGCCGTGCAGCACCAGCACGATGGGTCGATCGCTCACAGATGCGAACGGTACCGGCTCACGACCCGAGGGAGGCGAAGTGTTCCAGTGCTGTCCGTACCGTCGGCGCCTCGATGCCCTCGACGACTTCCAGTCCACGGGGACCGTCGAGGATGAAGGTGAGTCCTGCGAGAGCCTTCTTGTCACGGGCCATCACAGCCATGATCTCGTCGAGGTCGATCTCAGCCGGAAGCTGCGCCTCGAGGCCGTACTCCTCGGCGACCACGCGGTGGTGTTCATCCACACGGTCGTCGTCGATGCGACCGAGGGCGCGTGCCAAGTGGGCTGCGAACACCAGGCCCACCGCCACCGCCTCCCCATGGGCCCATCGGTGTTCGCTGACCGTTTCCAGACCGTGTGCCAGGGTGTGGCCGTAATTCAACAATGCCCGTCGACCGCCTTCGCGTTCGTCGGCGGCCACGACGTCGGCCTTGATCTCCACGCATCGTGCAACCCGATGCTCGAGGGTCATGGCAAGCAGATCGTCCCCGGTGAGGAAGTGGTACTTCGCCATCTCGCCGCGACCGCAGCGCAACTCCCGGTCGGGCAGCGTGTCCAGTGCATCGAGGTCGCACACCACACCGGCAGGCTGCCAGAACGCTCCCACGAGGTTCTTGCCCTCGGGGCGGTTCACACCCGTCTTGCCGCCAATGGCGGCATCGACCATGCCCAGCAGCGTGGTCGCCACATGAACCACCGGAACACCCCGGTGCCAGCTCGCCGCTGCGAAACCCGCCACATCGGTGACCATGCCACCACCCACCCCCACCACGACGTCACGACGGGTGATGCCCTGTCGGGCGAACTCACGACACAGGTACTCGATGGTGGCCAGTGACTTGTGTTGCTCACCGTCGCCGATGGTGATGACGTGCACGTCGAGTGCGGCGGCGCGCAGCGCGGCATCGACCACGTCCACCAATGGGATGCCGGCCTGCGTGACGAGCGCAACCCGCCGCGCGCCCTGGGGCACGAGGCGAGAGACCTCCGCCGCAGCGCCGCTGCCCACGAGAACCGGGTAACGACGATCCCCCAGGGGAACGATGACCTCGATCACGACCGGTCCTCCTGCGATACGTCCGCCTCGGCTGTGGTGGTGACCGAGCTTCCCGTTGCTTCGAGCACGGCCACGACTGCGTCGGTCACCTCGTCGAGCGAGCACCCCACGGTGTCGATGCGATGGTCGGCCACCTCGGCGTACCACGCCGCCCGCTCGCCATGGAGTCGTCTCAACACGCCCGCAGGATCGTCGTGAAGCAGTGGGCGACCAGCCGATCCTCGACCGAGCCGGGCCAAAAGCGCCTCGGGGGTGGCGTCCAGCCATATCACCGTTGCGTGGCTGCTACGACGCAGGAGTTCCCTGTTCACCGTCCGCACCACGACACCGCCGCCCGTGGCGATCACGGTGCGGTCCTCGGCGACCAGAGTCGCTTGGAGGGCCTCGGTCTCGCAGTCGCGAAAGGCCTCTTCGCCACGCGTGGCGAACAAGTCCGGTATCGAACAGCCCACGGTCGCCTCGACCTCGGCGTCGAGGTCCACGACGCGCCGACCCGTGCGGTCTGCGACGCGCCGGGCCACCGTGGTCTTACCGCTCCCCATGAGTCCCACGAGCACGAGGTGGCGTGTGTCGACGCCCACAGGTACCTCAGCGCAGCGAAGCCGTGAAGGCCGCCGCGTTGCGCATCATCTCGTCGAGGGAGTCACCGCCGAACTTCCGTTGGGCCTCGGCCGCCAGCACCAGCGCCACCATCGTCTCTGCCACCACGCCCATGGCGGGGACCGCCGTGACGTCGGTGCGCTCCTTGAACGAGACGGTCGACTCTTTGGTGACCACGTCGACGGTGGCCAACGTGGGACGGTTCAACGTGGCCAACGGCTTCATTGCCGCCCGCACCACCACCACTTCGCCGGTGGAGATGCCGCCCTCGGTTCCCCCGGCCAGGCTGGAGGTGCGGCGGTATTCACCCGCCGCGGCATCCCATTCGATGGGGTCGTGCGCCGCACTGCCCCGACGACCGGCGACCTCGAATCCGTCGCCGATCTCGACTCCTTTGACCGCCTGGATACTCATGATGGCCTGAGCCAGCAGTGCGTCGAGTTTGCGGTCCCAGTGAACGTGACTGCCCAGGCCAACCGGGACCCCGTAGGCCAGCACTTCCACCACGCCACCCAGGCTGTCGCCATCTTTGGCGGCGGCAGCCGTCTCGGCGATCATGGCCTCCTCGGCCGATGGATCGAAACACCGCACGGGCGAAGCATCGACCGTCGCCAGATCATGTGGCTGTGGCCTGAGACCATTGGTCGCCCGAGCCGGGCCCATCTGGATGACATGTGACAGCACCTCGATGCCGAGGTGGCGCAGCAGCGCCTTGGCCACGGCACCAGCCGCCACGCGGGCAGCCGTTTCGCGGGCGCTGGCCCGTTCCAACACGTCACGCGCATCGCTGAAGCCGTACTTCTGCATGCCGGCGAGGTCGGCATGGCCGGGGCGGGGCTGGGTGAGGGGGGTCTTGGTGGCACCGGGAGCTGGTGACATCTCGGCATGCCACTTGTCGCTGCGGGTCCACTCGGTGTTGGCGATCTCGATGGCCACCGGCGAACCAAGCGTTCGACCGTGGCGGACGCCACCGATGAGGGTCAGCTCGTCGACCTCGAAACGCTGACGAGGGCCACGCCCATACCCGAGGCGGCGGCGGCCGAGTTCGACCTGCAGGTCTTCGACGGTGATGGGGAGACCGGCGGGGAGGCCCTCGATCACCACGACCAAGGCCTGACCGTGCGATTCGCCAGCGGTGAGGTAACGAAGCATCGTGACGAGGCTAGTGCTCGGGTGATGCCGAACGTCGGGCCAGTTCCGCTGCTGCGGCCGCTCGCATCACGATGGGATCGCCTGGCGTTCCGGTCCAGTGCTGCTGCTGGAGCGCCGCCTGATGCACCAACATGCCCAGACCATCCAGCACCTGGGCACCTGCAGCCCGGGCCATCTGGAGCAGAGCCGTCTCGAGCGGGTGATACACGGTGTCGGCGACCAACTGCCCCGGATGCAGCACAGCGGGATCCAACGGCAGTTCACCGGCGCGATCACCCATCCCTACCGGTGTGGCGTTCACGATGAGGTCCATGTCGCCGAGATCGCCATGCGACCCCACACGAGCAGCGGCACCGACCATGTCGACCGCTTGGCGCGCCGCTTCATGACGCCGGGCGATCACCGACACCTCGGCGGCCCCTGCCTGTGCCAACGCCACCGCAATGGCTCGCGCAGCACCCCCGGCTCCCAGCACGGCACATCGGCGCTCGAGCGGATCCCAACCGGCGTCGGAGCGCAGCGATGCCACGAAACCGGGGCCGTCGGTGGAGTACCCGACCAGCACGCCATCGCTGTTGCGCCCCACGGTGTTCACCGTACGCAGAGCACTCGCGTACTCATCCACTCGGCCTCGCTCCCGCAACGCCGCCCACATGTCGTCCTTGTGCGGCATGGTCACCGACAGTCCCAGTAGGCCCAGAGTCTCCATGGCGTCCAATGCCGCAACTGCAGCCCCGGGCGCCACCTCGAAGGCCGTGTACACGGCATCGACACCACGGTGGGCGAATGCTGCGTTGTGCAGTGCCGGCGAGAGGCTGTGCCTCACCGGGTATCCGATGACGGCGGCGACGCGTGTGGTGCCGGTGATCACTTACAGCACCCCTGCTTCGATGGCGGCGGCGATGTTGCGTTCGTGCTGTTCGAGGGTGGAGGCGAACGCATGCCGTCCGTCGGTGTCGGTCAGCACGTAGTAGAGGTACAGACAGGGATCCCCTGCGGGAAGTTCCTCGCAGATCGGATCACCCGGAGGCGGATTGGGGCTGGGATTCAGCGCCGCCCTGATGGACGCCCGACCCGGACTGGCGATGGGAGTAGGTGGCAAGCCCTCGTACAGGTAGGTGTTGTAGGGAGTGTCACGCTGGCGGAGTTCGGGGAAGGGCACCTCGGGATCCTGCCCGTAGTACACCGTGGCGTCGATCTGTAGAGGCATCCCGAGGAACAGTCGGTTGTAGATGACCCGGGCGATCTTGCCTCGATCCTGCTCCACCTTGGCCTCTCTCTCGATCATCGACGCGATGATCAGCACCTGATACGGGGTGAGGGCTGACTCCTCGATGCCCTCTTGGCGCCCGACGCGCTCCATCAGCCGAACCATGCGCTCGAGTACCCGAAGTTCGTTCTCGTCTCCGGCGATCTGGTACGTGTCGGGGAAGAGCAGACCTTCGAGACTGGTGATCTCGGCGGGCTGGTACTCGGAACGGACTCCCCCCTCCTCGAGCGCCAGTTCTGAGAAACGGGCGGCGTCGAGATCGGGAAGACGCGCCTCGAGACGCCGGCCGATCTGGTCGATGGTGAACCCCTCGGGGAACACCACCCTGGTGAAGGTCTGACTCGGTGGCGTGCGCAACACCGCCAGCAGATTGCCCACGTGCTCCCCCGCCCGCAGCACGTACGTGCCGGGCTCGACCTCGAGGCCGCCCTGGCGCTGGGTGTACCAGCGAAACACTCCGGCATGGGCGATGATGCCCTCGTCGGCCAGACGGTCAGCCAGCGTGTCGAGAGTGTCCTGCTCGGTCACCACGAAACGCTGGCTGGTCTCGGCCTCTCCTGGCGGGTTCAGTTGCCTGATGAGCCACCAGCCGACGGCTCCCGCCACCAGGAGGGCCACGATGCCCAGACCTGCGAGCACCGCCAGCACCAGCCCGATCCACCGACGCTGGGCCGGGGCATGCTCCACCTCGGCGCGCCACACCTCGTCGAGGTCGTCCCACGGATCGTCGAACCACGGGACCTCATCGGGGTCATGGTCCTCGACGGCCGATGCGCTCATTGCTGACGCCCCCGAGCGTCCAACCAGGCCTGCAGCATCACCGCTGCCGCCACCTTGTCGACCACGGCGCGCTGTTTGGCCCGCTTCACACCGCCCTCGCGCAGTGCTTGCTGGGCGGTGCGGGTGCTGAAGCGTTCGTCATGGCTGACCACTGGCACAGCGAGCACGCTAGCCAGCGCCGCCATCTCGGTCTGGGCAGCCTGCGCCGCACGGCCGGATTGCCCACTCAGCGACAGCGGCAAACCCACCACGACGATCTCGGCCTCCTCCTCCTCCACCAGTCGGGCGAGGCACCGATGATCAGCAGCGACGTTGCCGCTTCGTGCCACCACGGTGAGCGGTGAGGCCACGGTGCCACTGCGGTCACTCACCGCCACCCCGATACGCGCGGCCCCCAGGTCGAGGCCCAGAGCCCTCACGACCGGGCGGCCTGCTCCGCCAACGCCAAGGCGTCATCGAGGCCCTCGGGCCGCTTGCCACCGGCGGTGGCCACATCGCCCTTTCCGCCTCCACCACCACCGACGGCCTTGGCCGCCTCACGCAACAGATCGGCGGCCTGACGCCCCGACGCTGCGTCTACGGCCGCCACCAGCGACACGCCTCCAGTGGTGCTGACCCCGCCCAGGACCACCGTTGAGACTCCGTGCTGACGCACAGCAACAGCCAGATCGCGAAGGTCACCTGGGGCCATGCCATCCACCCGGCGCACCAGGACGCCATCGACCGCTTCCCCGGCCAGGTCGCCCGCCTGGCCGGTGGCCAATTTGGTACGCAACATGCGGATCTCGTCCTGGGCGGCCTTCAACTCGTCGAGTTTGCGCTGGACTCCACCCACCACATCACCCGCGGTGGCCCCGACCATGCGTGCTGTCTGGGCGAGTAGCCGTTCGTCGCGCTGCAGCAACGCCACGCTGTTGGCACCGGTGACCGCTTCGATGCGGCGGAGGTTCGAACCGATGGAACTCTCACCGACGATCTTGATGGTGCCGATGTCACCAGTGGCCCGTACATGGGTACCACCGCACAACTCCACGGAAGGTCCCGCCTCGAGCACTCGAACGATGTCGCCGTACTTGTCGCCGAAAAACGCGATGGCACCCAACTGCTGAGCCTCGTCCTTGGTGGTCTCGAACACCCGGGTGCGCGCGTTGGCCAACACCTCGGCATTGGCGAGGGTTTCGATGCGTTCGATCTCGTCGTCGGTGAGGCCGGCATAGTGGCTGAAGTCGAAGCGCAGTCGCTGATCGTCGACCAGTGAGCCCGCCTGCTTGACGTGGTCGCCGAGCACCGTCCGCAATGCCCAGTGCAGGACGTGGGTACCGGTGTGATTACGTCTGATCGCTGCTCGGCGATCGCTGTCGATACTGGCAGTGGCCACCTGCCCGACCGTCACCTCGCCCTCGACGATGCGACCTACGTGGCGACGCAATCCCGGTAGGGCGTAGGTCGTGTCGCGCACCTCGACCACGCCCGTCGACGTGCGCAGGGTGCCGGTATCGCCCACCTGGCCACCGCTTTCGGCGTAGAACGAGGTGCGATCCAGCACCACCTCCACCTCGCCGTCAGTGCCGGGCAACACGGCGAGAACACGGCCTTGCGTGGCGTCGTGCGCGTCGCCCACGAACTCGGTGGGGCCGAACTGCTCGACCAGTTCCCGATATGCGTCGACGCTGGACTCGTCGACAGGCCCCTTCTTCTGGGCGGCCTTGGCCCGCTCACGCTGAGCCTTCATCTCGCCGTCGAATCCGGCGCGGTCCACGGCCACGCCACGCTCCGCCGTGATCTCCTCGGTGAGTTCCAGAGGGAAGCCGTACGTGTCGTGCAACAAGAACGCCGTCGAACCCGGCAACTCGGGGCCACAGCGCTCCAACTCGTCATCGAGGATCTGCACGCCGGTACGCAAGGTCTGGCGGAAGCGTTCCTCCTCACGGGTGAGGACCCCCACCACGAAGTCGCGGTTGGCCACCAGGTCCGGGTAGGCGTTCCCCATCACGTCGACTGCGGTGGACACCAAGTCGGGCATGACCAGACGTTCGGTTCCCAGCAGGAAGGCATGGCGAACGGCTCGTCGGATGATGCGCCGGAGCACGTACCCGCGCCCCTCGTTCGAGGGGAAGACGCCGTCACTGACGAGCATGGCCGACGACCGGGCGTGCTCGGCCAGCACCCGCAGGCTGAACGACGTGCGGTCGGCCTCGTCGCCCTTGGCATAGGGCTTGCCGGTGACCGACTGTGCCCGCTCGATCAGCGGCGACAACACGTCGGTCTCCCACACCGAGTCGACCCCCTGCACCAGGGTGAGGATGCGCTCGAGGCCGGCACCCGTGTCGATGGAGGGCTTGGGCAGCAGGGTGCGGGAACCATCCGCCGCCTGGTCGTACTGCATGAACACGAGGTTCCAGAACTCCATGAACCGGTCGCCGTGGGGATCGTTCAACGGGCCACCGCCCGGGCCGAAGGCAGGGCCCCGGTCGATGTGGATCTCCGAACACGGGCCGCAGGGACCAGTGTCGCCCATCTGCCAGAAGTTGTCCTTGTCACCCAGACGCTGAATGCGTTCCATGGGCACGCCCACCTGTTCGTGCCAGATGGCCTCGGCCTCGTCGTCGGACTCGTGCACGGTGATCCACAGGCGGTCACCGTCCATACCGAACACCTCGGTGACCAACTCCCAACTCCAGGGGATGGCCTGCTCCTTGAAGTAGTCACCGAAGGAGAAGTTGCCCAACATCTCGAAGAACACGAGATGGCGCTTCGTACGACCGACGTCGTCGAGGTCGTTGTGTTTCCCACCCGCTCGTGCGCACTTCTGCACGCTGACGGCACGCTGGTACGGCGGCACCTCATCGCCCACGAAGTACGACTTGAACGGCACCATGCCGGCCACCGTGAACAACACGGTGGGGTCGTGGGGGATCAGCGACGCCGATGGGACGATCGTGTGCTGACGTTCGGCGAAGAAACCGGTGAATGCGGCGCGCAGGGCGTCGGCGGTGCGAGGGGTGCCAGACATGGAACCCTGAGGTTACCGAGCGTTGCGTCGGCCTCGTGAGACCGGCATGCGGGCGGGGTCTCGAAGCACCACCACCTGCGCAGCATCCACGGGGATCCCGTCGACCTGCACCTCGTCGCCGGGACCGAGCACCTCGGCCAGCGATGCCGCGCGGCCGTCACGCCGGGCTTCGAGTTCGGCCTCTTTGGCGCGCATGGCGCGCCGACCCTCACGCACCGCCTCCACGGCCTCGTCCACCGTGCCACGAACCTTGGCCGTAGCACCTTTCACCACCCGCGCCGGCGCCAACTGCGCCGCAGTGCTGCGCACCTTGCGCTTGGCGTAGCCAGCTCCAGCAGCACCGGCCGCGAGGCCACCCACGAACCAGGTGAGACGTTTCATCACGATGCCTTCCTCCCCCGCCATCGACGCACTGCCCGACGGGTCCCCGTGGCCAGAGCCGTGGTCTTGATGACTGGTGCCGACAGAGCGGCCCGCGCCACCCGACTGCCACCCGCCACGGCGCCGCTGATCGCCTCGGCCGAACCGAGCACACGGTCGAACCGGTCGAGGTCGTCACGCGCCTCGTCGACCACCGCCTTGGCCTCCTGGGTGCTTCGCCTCAGATCATCGAGAAGTGGACGGGTCTCGGCTCGAAGTGCCTGCACCTCGAGCCGTACCTCGCGCAGTGAATCCTGCACCCGCATCAGGACCACCACCAACGCAGCGAAACCGATGGCACACAGCACCGCCGCCATGAGCACTGCGAGTTCACCTGCGGTCATGCCCGGTCTCCTGCGTCCGATGGGCGGCCAGTGCACCCTCGGCCCCATGTGCCGAGGGCTCGTAATAGTGCAGATCGTCCCAACCCTCGGGGAGGTACCGCTGGGGTACCCAACCGCGAGGATCGTCGTGAGGGTACTCGTAGCCCACGCCGTGGCCGAGCATTTCAGCGCCCTGGTAGTGGGCGTCACGGAGGTGAGCGGGCACCTCGCCCACCTTGCCGGACCGCACGTCGTCACGAGCCCGCCAGATACCCAGCGCCACGCGGTTGCTCTTGGGAGCCATGGCCAAGTGCACCGTGGCCTGGGCCAGGTTCAACTGCGCCTCGGGAAGACCGACATGTTCGACGGCATGCGCGGCGGCCACAGCTACCAACAGTGCGGTGTGATCAGCCATGCCGATGTCTTCACTGGCGAGGATCACGAGGCGCCGGGCGATGAAGCGTGCGTCCTCGCCCGACTCGAGCAGTCGCGCCAACCAGTACAGCGCAGCATCTGCATCGGAACCGCGGACCGACTTGATGAACGCCGAGATGACGTCGAAGTGATCATCCCGGCCGTAGCGCAGCGCACTCGTTCCCAGCGCAGCATCCACATGATCGGTGGTCACCTCGCCC
>CAYMUC010000100.1:0-10604 GCA_964393535.1 uncultured Ilumatobacteraceae bacterium
GCACCTGCCACCTGAAGAAAGAGAAGGCACGCAATAGAATCCGCGACAACGACCCAGCAAGGAAACTAAAGAAAGCAACCCTGTACGACAGCACTTACAGAAAGAAGGCGGCACTTTTGAAAACCAGGGGGGGTATCTGCTACCTGTGCGGCAGGGTGGTGCCACCAGGAACGGGACAGGCAGACCACATCTTCCCATCAGATCCGACATCACCCCTTGCCATCACACATGCGTTCTGCAACCAGTCAAAAGGAAACAAAAGAATCCAGCCTAGGTAGGGGGGGGGGGTGGGGGGTTGGGGGGGGGGGCGGGGGGGCCACACCCGGTCTGGTATGCGACTCGCAATAAAATAAACCGCGAAAACAAAAGCAAACAATGCGAACAAGTGTTCGACAACACTCAACTACGCAACCCCACCCCCACCGCCGGCTTTATACGGGAGTGGGGTAAATGCCTCTACACCCTGCGCCCAGCACCCCGTAGCCACTTCCAGGCAGGTATCCGCATTTCAAAGGTTTAGGGTACCCTGGTGGGTATGTTGGTTGTGGTGACTGGTCCGCCTTGTGGAGGCAAGTCCACTTACATCCGAGAAAACGCAAAGCCTGGTGACATCATCGTTGACATGGACAGGATTGCTTTGGCCTTGTCGGTTGAAGGCACTGAGCCTTTTGGTTATTCGGACCAGGTGCGCTTGGTCGCGCGTGAAGCTCGGAAGGCAGCGGTGAAGGCGGCACTTGGTGTTGCTCAGGCTGAGAGGCGTTTAGGGGTTTGGGTGATTCACACTGATCCGAGCAATGATGAGCGCTCGGTTTACCGTTACGCCGGTGCTCGGTTTGTGGAGATGAACCCTGGCAAGGCTGAGTGCCTGACCAGGTTGAAGGAAAGACCTGTGCCTAACCAGCGCATTGCACGCAAGGTCATTGATACTTACTTTGGAAAGAGGACAGCGCATGCCTAATCCTGCTAGACCGGTTGAGATGAAGAGAAAGCTTGGCAACCCTGGGAAGAGGGCTATGCCTAGGGAGGGTGAACTGATGACTATTGAGGGTGGCTTCCGGGAACCTTTGCGCCCTTTGGGTGAGGCTGGCCGACAGTTGTGGGATGAGATCTACCAGGTGGGCGGTATGTGGATTAGTCCTCGGAGTGACACGCAGCTGTTGCAGATGGTGTGTGAGCTTTTGGATAGGCGTGAGATTCTGCGTGAGGAGTTTCTTGCTGATCCGACTGAGCGCAAGGTGAACATGAGTCTGTTGGAGACTGAGAAGTTGATTCAGTCTTCACTGTCGTTGCTCGGGTTTACGCCTTCTGATAGGTCGCGCCTTGGCCTGGCTGAGGTGAAGGCTAAGTCTAAACTTGAGGAGCTGATGGAGCGTAGGGCTAACAGGGTTGAGGAGTTTGAGGATGGAGCAGAGTAGCTGGCCTCCGCGCTGGTTGACTCCTGTTCCAGAGAAGGCGATTGAGGCCGGGCGCAGGATGGAGCCCATCACTACCTTTGCTGAGGCTTACGGGTTGATCACTAAGGACTCGGTGGCTGGTCGTTCTGGTGAGCCTGTGCGGTTGCGCCCTTGGCAGGTGTCGCTGTTGGAGCACATGTTTGCTTATGAGAACGGGGGCTATAGACATCAGTCCCAGCTAATCCTGATGCCCAGGAAGAATGGAAAATCGGCCATTGGTTCTGTGATTGCTCTTTACGGTTTGATTGTGGGACCGAAGGGCGCTGAGGTTTACAGCGTTGCAGCTGAGAAGGAGCAGGCGCGCATTGTCTTTAGTGATGCGAGGCGCATGATTGAGGGAAGCCCTGAGCTGTCTGCGATAACGAAACTTTACCGGGATGCGATTGAGCTCCCGAAGCTTGGGTCTGTGTACCGGGTTGTGTCTGCTGAGGCTTATTCTAAAGAAGGTCTGTCCCCAACTATGACGGTGATGGATGAGCTCCACGCTCAAAAGAACCGAGATCTCTACGACACTTTTTCGCTTGCGATGGGAGCGCGCGGAAAGCTATCCACCCTCATCGCTATCAGCACAGCCGGTGTGCGCATGGATTCCACCGGGCGTGACTCAATCTGTTTCAGCCTGTACCAGTACGGGCAGAAGGTTGCACGCGGTGAAGTTGATGACCCGAGCTTCTTCATGGCGGCATGGGAGGCACCGGAAGAGTCAGATCATAAGAAGCCTGAGACTTGGGCTATAGCTAACCCTGGCTTCGGGGATCTAAACGCTGTGTCGGATTTTGAGTCTGCTGTGAGGCGTACACCTGAAGCAGAGTTTCGTACAAAGCGATGTAACCAGTGGGTGTCTTCGCAGACTTCCTGGTTGCCTTCTGGTGCGTGGGAGGCTTGTGAGGAATCCTTTGAAGTATCACCTGATGATGAGATTGTGCTCGGGTTTGACGGTTCGTTCTCCGGTGATGCCTCGGTGATTGTGGGTGCTGTGGTGCCAAAGGATGATGAACCTGTCAAGGTGTTCCTGGTGAAGGCTTGGGAGAAAGACCTGAACCTGCATGATGATGATTGGCGCGTGGACATTGCTGAGGTGGAGCAAACAGTTTTGGACTTCTGCCAGGCTCACCCGAAGGTGCGTGAGGTGGCTTGTGACCCTTTCCGATGGCAGAGATCTATGCAAGCTTTGGAGGAGAAGGGTGTTCCGATTGTGGAGTGGCCTTCAACTAGCGCTAGGCGTATGGTGCCAGCCTGTGCAAAGGTGTTCGATGCTGTAATGGAATCCCGGCTTATTCATGACGGTAATCCTTTGCTTGCGCGACACTTGAGCAACGCGGTGACGAAGATTGACAACCTTGGGCCGCGTATTGTGAAAGACTCTAGGAACAGCCCAAGAAAGATTGACGGCGCTGTAGCAATGGTGCTGGCTGTAGATAGAGCACTGACAGGCGCTAAACTAGAACCAGTGCCACAATTCTTTGGATAGGTGATGATGTCTAACATTCTTCAGATTACTGGTGCAGTGGCTATTACAGCAGGCGCGGTCCTTGTCAGTCTCCCTGTGGGGTTGATTGTGGCAGGCGTTTTCATGGTTCTAATCGGATTAGCTTTGGGGCGATAAGTGGTATTCAACAAACTTTGGGAAGACCGGGCCATCAGTTTTCAGACAATCTTTGAAACTGGTGACGATGTTGTATTCAGCAGTCAAGCTGGAACTTATGTCAATGAGGACAACGCCTACCAGATCGCAGCAGTGTGGTCTGCGGTGTCTCTCATCAGTGACACTATTGGCACACTCCCTGTGGATGTTTTCTACCGCAACGGAAGCAACAGGGAGCCTTTCCGCCCTAAGCCTTCATGGGTGGCACAGCCTGATGTGAACTTCCCCGGTCACAGCTCTTTCTACAAGACGGTTCTGGTGTCTTTGCTGATTGATGGCAACGCTTTTGTGCGTGTCTTTAGCAACCCTCGGGGCGAAGTTGTGAACCTGACAGTGTTGAACCCTCACCATGTTGAGGTCTCACGCAACGGTCTAGGCCGCCTCATGTTCACTGTTGTCGGTGAGGACAAGCCTCTGACCTCTGAAGAGATTGTCTTTATCCCTGACCTTTTGAAGCCTGGAACCATCCGCGGTGTCTCTCGGGTCCACGCGCTAAAGGAAAATCTTTCACTTGCTAAAGCCCTTGAGATGTACGCGGCCACCTTCTTCGGAAGTGGCACCACGCTCCAGGGTGTCATTGAGTACCCCAACGCTTTGACTCAGGAGCAGGCAGAGTCTCTCCGCAACTCTTTCGACAACGCTCACAAGGGTTGGAGAAAGTCTGGTCGCACCGGCATCCTCTCCGGTGGGGCAACCTTCAAGGCAACCCAAGCAGATCCAGAGAAGTCGCAAGCGCTTGAGGCTCGCCGGATGGCTGTGGAGGATGTTGCCAGGATTTGGCGTATCCCTTCGCACATGCTGAACCTGCCAGGCACAAACACCTACAGCTCCGTTGAGCAGAATATGCTCGCCTTTGTCACTCACACGCTAAGGCCATACACCACGCTCCTGGAGGAAGCTTTCACTCCTCTGATGGCTCGCTACCCTGGTGGCGCTGAGGCTTTCATCCGCTTCAACATGAACGGTCTGCTACGCGCCGATATTCAAGCCAGGTTCTCTTCCTATTCCACCGGTCTACAGTCCGGCTTCTTGACTATCAACGACATCCGGGGCTGGGAAGACCTTGCAGCTCAGGAAGGCGAAGCAGCCACACAGGTCCGCGTGCCTCTCGCCAATGTGAACCTGTCTGAGTCTGGTGTCCGCGCACAGCGTGAGAAGGTCCAGATGGTCCGCGATCTAGTCTTCGCCGGGTTCAGTCCTGCTGAGGCTTTGGACATGGTGGGTCTGCCACCGGTTGCCCACACTGGTCTGCCTTCAGTTCAGTTGCAGGGTGTCGCACAAGTGGACCCTGAGAACCCCGATGCTGTTTACAAGGATGAGGTGCAGTGATGCCGATTGTCCATTCACAGGTAACACTTGGCACAGCTGCGGTTGAGATTGTCGGCCATGACAACATGCCTCACCATGTCATCTTGCACAACATGACCAAGAGCAACAACCACTATATTTTTTTTGGCGGTTCTGCTGTGAGCACTACTAACGCGCCACACATAGATCCAGGCGAGACAATCCAGTTTGACCTGGGACCAGGTGACAGACTGTTTGCTGTGTCGGACCCAGCAGGGCTTGTGGTGGGCGTGCTGGATATTAGGGAACAGGACTGATGGCACCTTATTACATTGAGGAGAACAACCCTGGCTGTGCTGTTGGGGAGTGGGCCACAACAAAAGAGGATGGCGAAGTTATGGGATGCCACGCAACCAAAGACGGTGCTATTGATCAGGCGCTTGCTATTGCTCAGGCTGAGGATTCAACTTTTGAGGGTGAGCGTTCTGAGAAGCGCCTTGAGTCTGGTCCGCCTGCTGTGATTGTGGACATTGATGGCACCCTGATTGTGGATGGTATGCGCAATGACCGCGTTTACAACTATGTGGAGTCCTTCGATGACACTGAGGTAATCATTGTGACTGGCAGGGCTGAGGAGCGCAGGGAAGAAACTGTGACCGAGCTTGAGTCTTTGGGCATTGACTACGACCAGCTGATCATGCAGCCGAGCGTGAACACTGTTACCCCTGACTTCAAGGAAGCTGTGGCTCGCAGACTTCTGGAGACTTTGAATGTGATGGTTGCGATTGACGATGACCCAGAGAACCGGGAACGCTTCCGCGCCCTAGGGATTACCGCCTTAGCAACTGATGAAGTCCCCGATGTTCCTGCTGAGGACCGCGCAGAGCCCGGTGAGCTCGCTGTGGGTGACTTTGTGGAATGGAACTCTTCGGGCGGTATGGCTCGCGGTCAGATCACTCGCATTGTGGTGGATGGGCAAATCAATGTTCCTGACAGCGACTTTGTCATCAACGGTTCTGAGGACAACCCTGCCGCGCTTATTCGGGTGTGGCGCGAGTCTGAGAACGATGAGGGCATGATGGAGTGGAACCCTACCGATGTTTTGGTGGGCCATAGGTTCAGCACCCTGACCCTTATTGAGCCTTTGGATGAGCGTTCTGAGATCCGACAAGTTGACCTAACCCCTCCAGCTTTCATGCGTGCCAGCGCTCGCAGAGGGCTCCAGTGGCATGAGGAGGGCTTGTCTGGGGATGGCCTGATGCCTCAGACTGTGCGTGAAGCGCGTGCGATGGCTGACGGTTCTGTGACCGCTGACAAGTGGGTGCGCATCCGGGCTTTCCTTGCTAGGCACATGGTGGACTTTGATGCACCAGCAGCTTCCCCTGGCAGTGATGACTTCCCTTCACCTGGTGTTGTCGCTATCGCTCTTTGGGGTGGTGGCACTACGAGGCGGTCTGCGCAACGGGCGATGGACTATGCCGATGGGGTCATTGGTAGAATAGAAGCAGAGAATGAAGGCAGAGCTAAGGGGCAAGCATTGAGCAAGATGGAAACTCGCATCAACTCTTCTAAGTTTGAGGTGCGTGAAACTGAGCAGGGCATGACCTTTAGCGGTTACGCTGCTGTCTTCAATTCGGACAGTCAGCCTTTGCCTTTCATTGAGCGTATTGCTCCTGGGGCTTTCCGGGGTTCACTGCGCAACCGTAATGACATAAAGCTGTTGTGGAACCATGACACTGGGCAGGTGCTCGGATCTACTCGCGCTGGAACTTTGAAGCTCACCGAGAATGAGCGTGGCCTATATGTTGAGGCAACCCTGCCCAATACGAGTCTTGGGCGCGACACTCGGGAACTGATTGCTCGCGGTGATGTTGATTCCATGTCATTTGGTTTCACTGTTGCCCGTAACGGCGATGAGTGGTCCTCTGACGGCTCTGTGCGCACTCTCAAGCGCATCAACCTGCATGAGGTCAGCATTGTGGCCTTCCCTGCTTACACAGCCACAGCAGGCTCTACAGCGGTGCGTGGCCTAGACAAGGTTGCCAAGCGTGCAGAAGTTGATGCTGATGAGCTCGCTGATGCCCTCCTGAAGATTGAGAACGGTGAGGACATCACTAGCGCTGACCGCAACCTGATCACAACGGTTCTGGACAAGCTTGCACCTGTTGAGGAACCAGCACAGGTTGACAACGGCCTAGAGATGCTGGCTTTGAAGAAGAAGAAGCTTGAACTTTTGATGGGCAAGTAATGGCCACCAAGAATGAGATTGAGCAGGCCATCCTCGGTGTTGCCGGGAACCCTGTCTCTGGTGTGATTAGAGAGATGGCTGGCGCTTTCGCTGATGCCATTGTCGCTTTGGATGAGGATCCTGCTGACACACCAAAGGCGGTGACTCCCGTTAGGGGTACAGTTCAGCAGAGAGAAAAAGAGACTCGCGTTCTTGGGGCTGTTGAACAGCGATAGCGAGTTTCTCCCTGGCTAGTTTCCCCTTTCGGCTGGCCAGGGTTTTCTCTTTTCCGCAGTAAGGCTCACCTTACTTGGTAGCATTGAGGTATCAGATTTGTGCGTTACCGCTGCTGATAGCTGTTGAGTGTCACCACCGCAGCGCAATCACACAAACACAAACCATATTGGAAGGACACTATGTCTGAGTTCATCAAGACTCAGGAAGAGATCCGCGCCAACCTGACCATGCAGATCCGTGAAGTTATTGACGGTGCAGAGGCAGACAAGCGCGGTCTTGACCAGGCTGAGTTGGAAAAAATTGACCGCATTGAGGCTGACATCCGCCGCGCTGACGAAGCGCTTGAGGTTGCACGCCGCAATGAAGAGCGCGCTGCTGAAGCCGCTGAAGCCGCACGCGGTTTCGTTCCTGCTGCTGAGGCTCGCGGAGATGCTGAAATCTTCCGCGCCATGGCACGCGGTGAAATCCGTGAGCACAACTTCACCATGGAACAGCGTGCAACGCTTATCCCCGGCGTGAACACTGTTCCCGTTGCGTTCCTTGACCGCGTTTACAACCTGGCAAAGCTGGTTGGTCCCTACCTTGAGACCTCCGAAGTTTTCCAGCGCGACTCCGGTGAAGACCTCCGCATCCCCACGCTGACCGCTTACTCCACCGCTGCTGAGTATGCAGCTGGTTCTGCTATCTCGGACAGCGAGCCCACCTACAGCAGCCTTCTGCTTCAGATGGCTAAGCAGGGCTTCATTGTCAAGCTCGCCAACGAGCTCATCACCGATGCTGGTTTCGACATCGAAGCCAACATTGCTGAGCAGGCTGGTGTTGCTATCGGTACTCGCGTGAACACCTTGGTGCACGCAGCTGTTACGGCTGTTGCTGCTGTTGGTGGAACCGCTGGAACCGCAACGGCTATCACCACCGATGAGCTGCTTGACCTGGCTTACTCGGTTGATGGCATGGCTCGTATGCTCCCCGGCACCGGCTTCATGGTGAACACCTCTACTCTTGGTGCAATCCGTAAGCTGAAGGATGGAGATGGTTCCTACATCTTCAACCCTGTCGTTGGCGGACCTTCGACCATCCTTGGCCTCCCTGTGTTTGAGAACCCTGCTGTGGACTCAATCGCAACGGGCAACAAGGCTGTGTTCTTCGGACACTGGCCTTCGGTGAAGATCAGCACCACTGGTCTTGAGGTTGCTGTTTCCACTGATGCTTACTTCGCTAATGACATCACCGGATACCGCTTCACCTACCGCGTTGGCGCTGGACTTACCCACGCCTCGCATGTCAAGTACCTGCTCCAGCCATAAGCTGTAGCTAACTGAGCAGAAACCCCTGCCGGTCCTAGTGACTGGTGGGGGTTTCCGCTATTGTGGGGGTCATGGCTATAGAAAAACTCAAAGGTGTTGTGTCTGTCGCATCGAACTCACCGGGACTTCCGACAGGGTACTCAGTGCAGGTGAGCTTGCTTGTGGAGCGTATGAAGCGCCACGGCATCCATGTGGGGGTTCTGTCTAACTACGGCAATGAGGGCTATATTGCGAAGCATCGGACCAAAGCCGGTGACATCCCCATCTACCCTAAAGGGTTCAAACCGTACTCTGACGATGTTATGGAGTTGTGGCATGACCACCACCGGAAGGACCGGGAAACTCTCCCTCACTTCATGCTGACTTTGTATGATGTTTGGGTTTACAACGACCTTGACACCGACATCCCCATCTATTCTTGGGTGCCTTTGGATCATGTGACTATGCCACCGCTGGTGAAGAAGTTTCTGCAAAGGGACAATGTGACTCCGATTGCTATGGCACCGCATGGTCAGCGACAGCTCGCTCAGGCTGGTATTGAGGCTGACTATATTCCGCACGCTGTTGACACTAAGGTTTTCAAACCTACTGGCCTGTTTCGGGGTGTGGACACTCGGGACTTCATGGGAATTAGTAAAGACAAGTTCTTGGTGACAGCTGTCATGGCGAACAAAGCTAATGGCATCGTTCACAGGAAGGGTTACGCGGAGCTCTTCCTAGCCTTCGGTATCTTCCACAAAGAACATCCTGACTCTCACCTGTATGTTCACGCTGATGTGCTCCCTGCTGTGGGAGGGTTCCACCTTGGCACGCTGATGAAGTCTTGCGGTGTCCCTGAGAAGGCTGTGACCTTCGCTAACAGGGATGAGTTGCGCACTGGCTACACCGATGCTGAGATGGCCGCAATCTATACCGCTTCGGATGTGGTGTGGATGGCAACCTATGGTGAAGGTTTTGGTGTCCCCATCATTGAAAGCGCCGCATGTGGCACCCGTTCCATCGCTTCGGACTGGGCGGCCACAGCAGATCTCATGAGCCCTGACAGTTTCCCTGTTGTCGGACAGCCTTTCTGGGATGCTCCCCAGAGCGCCTTCTATCAGATACCAGTCCTTGCCTCGCTCGTAGAAGCCCTTGAGAAGGCGTACAAGGCTGATAGAGACCATTCCACAGTGGCTAGGGAGTTTGCCCTTCAGTTCGATGTGGAGAAGGTCTGGGAGGACCACTGGCTGCCTTTCTTCCGCAAGGCTCTTTCTCAGTAGTGTGGGTGGGCTCGGGCGCTAAACTAGAGTCTGGAGGCTTTCTATGGCAATTAGTACGCTTCAGATGTGTGCCTGGTGTCAGTCAGAGTATTCTCCAAAAAAGCCCTGGCAAAAAACATGCTCCTATAAGTGTGGCTATAACTACCAGAACGCCAAGAAAAAGAAGCAAACTAACTTCTCTTGCTGTTTGAGGTGCGGTCAGACTCTTGCGGAAAAGAGGGCGCAGGCTATCTATTGCTCTGCAACATGCAAGTCAATGGATCATAACTTCAAACATAGGGCCACTACTAGGGTCAAGGGAGTCGCTCGGAGAAGGCTTATCTGGGAGAGGGATGAGGGTATGTGCTACATGTGCGACACTCACCTGGACCTAGACCAAATAGAGCTGGACCATCTAATACCAGTGGCTTTTGGTGGGTCTAGCTCTGAGACTAATTTGGCTGTAGCTTGCCAAAAATGTAATCGGTCTAGAGGAACTAGAATAGAAGAGGCACAGATTTCCAAACTCGCTGAGCTAAGGACTTGATTTGATTACAAATGGATACGCCACACTCGCTGATGTGAAGGCGGCGCTACGGATCCCAACCGCTGACACTGTTGATGACTCTCTGCTTGAGATCAGCATTGAGGCAGCATCAAGGCAGATTGACGGGTTTTGTGAGCGCGTGTTCACTCAGTCAACTGCGACAAGGATTTACAGGCCGACTGATGCGTTCACTGTGGACATTGATGACCTGCAATCTTTGACTTTTCTGAAGACTGATAGTGACGGCGATGGAACTTTTGACATCACTTGGTCTGCGACTGACTACCAGCTGAACCCTTTGAACGGGATTACTGGGGGCATTGTCTCCCCTTACACTCAAATCAAGGCTGTGGGAGACTACCTGTTCCCCATCTATGAGCCACGCAATGTGAACGCTAACGAAGCGAGTGTGCAGATTCAGGGTGTGTGGGGTTTCGCCAGCATCCCGACAGCAATCAAGCAGGCCACAATCATCCTGTCCATGCGACAGTTCAAGCGTTACGACTCCCCGACAGGTGTCATGGGCTTCGGAGACCTCGGGGTAATGCGTGTCGGTTCTGTAGATCCCGACATCCAAGCCCTCCTCATGCCCTTCAGAAGGATGTTCTTAGCGTGAGCATCACAGACATTAGGGATGGTATTGCTACTAACCTGGCAACCAT
>CAYMUC010000101.1:0-10226 GCA_964393535.1 uncultured Ilumatobacteraceae bacterium
GGCAATGAGCATGGTGGTGAACGGTTTCATCGAGCCAGTCACCCGCACGCTGCCCATGGAGTACGCGGTGGAGTGGAGTCGCCTCATCGAACTGCAGATGGAAGGCTCGGTCGGCTGATCACCACTGGCACGGTGCGCAGGGTTCTCCACCCTGTTCCACCTGCACGGTGGCGTGTGTGATGCCGAATCGCTCCGCCAAGACTTGGCGGGTACGGGCCAGCACGTCGTTCGTGTCGGCGTGATCGCTCACCGACACATGCGCCATGAGCATCTCCTTGCCGCTGGTGAGCGTCCACACATGAAGATCGTGGATGCCCTCCACAGCAGGCACGTCGCAGAGCGCTCGAGTGATCTCCTCGGGGTCGAGGTGCGCTGGAGCCGCCTCCACCAACACTCGCAGTGCCGCCCGGCCCAGACCGAGGCTGCGCGGGATGATGAGAGCTCCTATGGCGAGGGCCGCCACGGTGTCCAGCCACATCCACCCCGTGGCCCACACCAGGGTGGTGGCAGTGATCACGGCGACCGACCCCACGGCATCGGCCACCACCTCGAGGTAGGCGCCGCGCACGTTGAGGTTGTCGCGTGCATCACTGCGGAGCACGAGGAATCCCACGATGTTGGCCGCGAGGCCGATGGCACCCACCACGAGGACGGGTCCCACCTCGAGGGTGTGATCGTGACCGATGCGCTGGACGGCTTCGACGATGACGTAGGCCGCCACGCAGACCAGCAGCACAGCGTTGGCAAGTGCCGAGAGGATCTCCACACGGTGCAGTCCGAAAGTGTGGCTCGGCGTGGGGCGAGGGCGACGGGCCAGCGTGGCGGCCACCAGGGCCATGGTCACGCCGAGGGCGTCGGTGGCCATGTGCCCGGCGTCGCTGAGGAGCGCCAACGAACCGGCGGTGAGTCCCACGACCACCTGGGCCACCATGACGGTGAGGGTGAGGCCGACGACGATGGCCAGGCGGCCCCGTCGGTCGGTGCCATGTGAGTGGCCGTGTGAATGGTCGTGGTGATGGCCGCCCATGCGAGTGCGAGCCTAGGCTCGGGTCATGCCCATGCGTGAGGAGTGCAAGCACTTCGAGAGCCGCAGTTACGCCCAGGGAGACACCGTGCGGCGGTGCCGTTTGGACCTGGCTCCCGAGGCCCCGTGGCGATGCCCGGCGGACTGCCCGAAGTATGAGCGCCGCCTCGCAGACGTGGGGTGGCATCACGGAAGCCTGGTGCGGCCGCCGGCTCCACCCGAGCCGGTGGGTCTGGACGACGGCTCGGTGGCTGCACTGCTGGACGAGGCCGAAGACATCGTGAACGCTGCAACGTCGCAGGTCTTGGCCGATATGCAGGCCGAGGCGAACCGACGGCGCGGTTGGCGGCGATTGCTGCCGAAGCGTCGTGGTTGAGCCGACAACGCTGTCGCCCCGCCGTACCTCGGGTGGGAATTAGCACTATCTGCTTAGTAGTATTTCGGCCGTGCCTGCGTTCACCCCCGACGCAGCGCGAGTGCTCGGTGATCCCTGGCAGCAACTGCGTCTGGATGCCGCTGAGCGCGTCGCTGCTGCCAGCCTCCCTACCACCGACGAGGAGATGTGGCGTTACAGCCGCATCGGCGAGTTGGACCTCGACCGGTACACGCCCGGAGACTCCCTCACGGAGGTGACCCAGTCGCCTCATGTGTACCGAGACAGTGTCGACGAGGTGAGCGATGTGCTGGGGGAGAGCGCCCCCGACGTGTTCGCCGAGGCCAACACGGTGCATATGACCCCGTGGTGCGTGCGTGTGCCGCGTGGCGTGGTCGTGCCCGAGCCGATCGTGGTGACCCACGTGGTCGACCGGGCTGGCGAGGCTCTGTACCCGAGGTTGGTCATCGATGCCGGCCCCGATGCCGAGGTGACGGTGATCGAGCGTTTCCTCACCACGGCGGGCACGACAGGTGTGGCTTCGCTGGTGGTGCCGATGCTGCACGTCCGGGCCCGTCAGGGGGCGCGCGTGCGGTATCTGGCCATCAACGAACTGGACGAAGACGTCTGGCTGCTGGGTCATCAGCGATCCGTTGGTGAGCGGGACTCGTCGACCACGTTGGCGTCGGTAGCGCTTGGTGGCTATTACGCCCGGGTGCGGACCGAGGCGCGTCTGGTTGGTGCCGGGGCTTCGACCCGGCAGGTGGCGCTGTACTTCGCATCAGGTGAGCAGATGCACGATTTCCGCACGGTGCAGGACCATGACGCCCCGCACACGTCGAGTGACTTGTTGTTCAAGGGCGCGGTGACCGACAAGGCGCGCAGCGTGTACACCGGACTCATCAAGATCCGCGAGCATGCTCGGGGCACGGCGGCGTATCAGACCAACCGCAATCTCACCCTGTCGCAGGGCGCGTGGGCCGAGAGCGTGCCCAACCTGGACATCGCCACCAATGATGTGAAGTGCAGCCACGCCTCGACGGTGGGGCCTATCGACGAGGACCAGTTGTACTACCTCGAGAGCCGGGGTATTCCGCCCGAGGTTGCCGAGCGTCTGGTGGTGCTGGGGTTCTTCGACGAGGTGATCGATCAGTTGCCCGCCGCCGAGTTGGCCAGCGACCTGCGCGGCCGAGTTGCGGCCAAGTTTCTCGGAGGTGTGTCGTGACCGCCCAGGTGGTGTGTCGTCTCGATGATCTGGCCAGTGGCGCGGCGCAGCGCTTCGACGTGGGCGGACGGGCCGTGGCGGTGGTGCGGTTGGGTGATGACGTGTACGCCATCGGCGATACGTGCAGCCACGCCGACGTGTCGCTGTCGGAGGGTGAAGTGAACCCCGACACCTGCGAGTTGGAGTGCTGGAAGCACGGCAGCGCGTTCTCGTTGGTGACGGGCCAGCCCAATACCCTGCCGGCGACGCAACCGGTTCCGGTGTATGTGGCCAAGGTGGTCGGCGGCGACGTGGTGATCGAGGTGGAGTCATGAGCACGCTGGAGATTCGTGGACTCACCGCTGAGGTGGCCGAGACGCAGATCCTGCACGGCATCGACCTCACCGTGAAGTCCGGTGAAGTGCACGCCGTGATGGGACCCAACGGGGCCGGCAAGAGCACGCTGTCGGCGGTGCTGATGGGCAAACCCGGCTACCGGGTGTCGGGTGGTTCGGTGACCCTCGACGGTCGTGATCTGTTGGGTCTGCCGACGTGGCAACGGGCGCAGGCCGGCTTGCACCTGGTCATGCAATACCCCACCGAGGTTCCCGGGGTGTACCTCGACGACACGATGGCCGAGGCGTTGAGCGCTCGCGGGCGGTCGACCGACGATCTGGGATCGCTGCTGGAAGCCGAGGCTTCGCGCATTGGATTGGCGACGTCGTTGCTGCACCGTCCGCTGAATGTGGACCTGTCGGGTGGTGAGAAGAAGCGCAACGAGACGCTGCAGTTGGCGGTGTTGCAGCCACGTATCGCTGTGCTGGACGAGTTGGACTCGGGCCTGGACATCGACGCCTTGCGTGACTGCGCCCGCCGGGTGGAGGCGCTGAGCGATGAGGGTCTTGGCGTGTTGGCCATCACCCACTACACGCGCCTGCTGCACGAACTGCGCGCCGATCACGTGCACATCCTGGTGAAGGGTCGCATCGTGGCCAGCGGTGGGCCTGAGTTGGCCGACACCCTGGAGCGGGACGGCTACGCCGCCTTCGTGTGAGGGATCAGGGTCCGGCGCGATCGGCGTAGACCTCGTGGCGGATTCGCCATCGAAGTCGGGCTCGAAGTGCGTCCAGGTGATCGACCGGCCGTCGGGTGAGCGGAGTCGCTCCATGATCGTGCAGTTCGGTTCGGCGGTTGTGCGTGGGGCACTGGAGGCGACCGTTGAACTGGTCGGTGATGCCTCCCTGGGCGAAGGGCACGATGTGATCCACGTCGCACTCGTCGGCTGGGACCTCGCACCCGCTGGGGTGTTGGCACCGGCGATCGCGTACCTCGATGGCACGTCGTAGCGCCCCCGTGAAGCTGCGCCGATGTGACACCGACAGCACTGTCGAGGGGCCGTCGAACAGGACTGTCTCCAGATCGGCATCGGCGAGCCACGTCAGGAGCTCGGCCGGCGTGAGCACGGTTCCCTTGGCCAGTTCGCACAAGCCATGGAAGCTGTCGTCGCCCAACTGCACCGTGAACAGTGGGCGCGGCCGGCGAGCATCGGGCGACATGCTGGCCGAGCGGGTGGCCATCTCGACCAGAGCGGCGGCACGGCGCTGGGCCGGGGTCCGATCGACCCCACGAGCGGCGTCGGCATGCGCGAACTGCGCGGTGAGCCGGCGTAGTTCATTGGTGAAGGCCGCACCACTGAGCGGATCGAGTTGGCCGTTCAGGATCACGCTGCCGTCGATGGTCTCGGAGGCGTGGAGATGGTTGGCCACGTCACGTTGGCCAGTATCTCGACCCACGTCGGCATCGACCCGATGCCCCCAGTAGGTGAGGACGCGCTGCGTCTCGGCGGCGTTGAGCGTGCGACACGATTCGACCAACTGCACTTCGTCGTTGGTCATGTTGCCTCGCCGCCAGGGTGCGTTCGCCTTGGTGAACACATCGACCTGGTCGAGTGAGAGGTCGCCGGCGAGGGCCGCCGCAGCGGTGGCCTGCATGGTGGTGAGTCGTCGGGCTCGGCGAAGCTCGGCTCGCGTGGTGACAGTGAAGTGACCGGTCTCGCGAGCGAGGCGGGCTGCAGCCGACTTCGAACCGTCGTCCTGCCACACCTTGCGGGCATCCCAACGCGCCACGACCCGGGCGTGGGCGATGGCCAGTCGGTCTCGCTGCTGCGACAGTTGCACCGTCAACTCATGAAGCGATGCATCGTCGCAGATGTCGAGGTCGAGAGCGACGAGATCGCGTATCGCCTGCTCGAGATCATCGACAACAGCCATGAACGCATACTAACGAACACATGTTCGAACCACAACCCCAAGCGGTGAGATCTTGCGAGGTTTCAGTACTCACATCGCCCGGAGGCGGCGGATGCGCTCGGCGGTGGGGGGGTGCGTGGAGAAGAGGCGGCCAACGTCGACGCCGGTGCCCGGGCGGTGCTTGAACTCGGCCAGCGGGTTGTGGATGTAGGCCTGGGCTTGGGCTGGCGATACCTGCATGGGGATGCGGGTGGCAGCAGCCTCGATGCGCTCGAGGGCGCGGGCCAGGGGTTCGCCGGTGCCCAGCAGTGCTGCGGCGCTGCGGTCGGCTTCGTACTCACGTGAGCGGGATACGGCCATCTGGATGAGCGAGGCTGCGATTGGAGCCAACAGCGACACGGCCAAGAGTGCCAAGGGGTTGGCGCGCTCGCGATCGTTGTTTCCGCCACCGGCGAACATGGTGGCGTACATGGCCATGTTGGCGATGAAGCTGATGGCGGTTGCGATGGCGGCGGCTACCGAACCGATGAGGATGTCGCGGTTGCGTACGTGCATGAGTTCGTGCGCCATGACGCCTTCGACTTCGTCGCGGGGCAGCATCTTCAGCAGGCCTTCGGTGGCGCACACCACGGCGTTGCGGGGACCTCGACCGGTGGCGAAGGCGTTGGGTTGGGGGCTGGGTGAGATGGCCACGGTGGGCATGGGCATGTTGGCGCGTTGTGCCAGATCGCGCACCATTGCCACGAATTCGGGGGCTTCGGCCTCGGTGACGATGTGGGCGTTGGCGCTGCGAAGGGCCAATTTGTCACTGAACCAGTACGAGCCGCCCACCATGACCAGTGCCAGCACCAGACCGATGACGAGGGCCCCGCTGGATCCGCCACCGAGTACGCCAGCGACCGTGACGATGAGCCCGCCCAGACCGGCGAGCAGCACAGATGTCTTCAGGGTATTGGTCAACATCAGGACTCCATGAGGGTTGGGGAAGTGGGTCGGCGGCTCCGGTACACCAATTTACGGACCTCCTCGACGACGAGCACCGTGGAGGCCACACCGATGCACACCGCCCACTGAGCCAGTGTGAGCGATGTGACGTCGAACAGGCGCTGAAGTGGTCCCCACACGGTGACGAGGACCTGGAGGGTCAGCACTGCCGAGACCGAGATCCACAGCCACCGGTTGGCGAAGGTGTGGCGCTGGAGCGCCGTCGCCTTGTCGTTGCGAACGTTGAGCAGGTTGAAGGCCTGGAAGAACACGAAGGTGGTGAAGGCCATGGTGCCGGCGACGGTGGCCGTGCCCGCTTCGGGTTCCGGACCGGGGCCCCAGGCCAGGACCGCCAGGGTGCCCAGCGCCATGGTGGTGGATGCCAAGGCTGTTGCGCTCCAACGCTCGCTGGTCAAGATGGGCTCGGTGGAGGGCCGTGGCCGACGCTTCATGGTGTCGGGGTGAGCGGGGTCGATTCCCAAGGCCATGGCGGGTGGACCGTCCATGATGATGTTGACCCACAGAATGGCGATGGCGGTGAAGGGTGCGCCGCCGGCCACTCCAAGGATGGACGACAACAGGAACAGCACGGCGAACCCCAGCGTGGTGCTCAATTGGAACCGTACGAACTTCACGATGTTGTCGTAGATGTTCCGCCCGCGCTCGATCGCCTCGATGATGGTGTCGAAACGGTCGTCGGCGAGGACCATGGTGGCGGCCTCTTTGGTGACCTCGGTGCCGGTGATACCCATGGCGATACCCATGTCGGCTCGCTTCAGTGCCGGAGCATCGTTCACCCCGTCACCGGTCATGGCCACGACTTCGCCGCGACGCTGAAGGGCGTGCACCAAGCGCAGTTTGTGCTCGGGGCTGACTCGGGCGAACACGTCGACCTCGTCGACCACGTCGGCCAACTCGATGTCATCCAAGTGGTCGAGCTCGGCACCAGTCATGGCCCGCAGCGGACGATCGGTACCAGCGAGGCCAAGTTCGTCGCCGATCGCAGCGGCGGTGGTCGCATGGTCACCGGTGATCATCTTCACGCGCACGCCAGCGCTGTGGGCGAGGGCGATGGCCTCGGCCACTTCAGGCCTCGGTGGGTCCACGATGCCGATGAGTCCCAACGGGGTGAGGTCGGTGAGCAGGCCGGCGAGGGAACCGGGGTGCGTCTCGATGGCATGCCACTGCTCGTCGTTCAGGTGCCGTGATGCTGCTGCCAGTACCCGCCAGCCCTGTGCTCCCATGGCCCCGTTGGCCTGGTGCAACGTGTCGACCAGGACGGAGTCGCTGTTGCATCTCGCCAGCAGCACGTCGGGGGCGCCCTTCACCATGAGGTGCCGTTCCAGGGTGCCGCTTGCTGCGGGGATTTCGTGCACGGTGGCCATGATCTTCGTCGCCGAGTCGAAGGGCACCTCGGCGAGTCGAGGATGCTGGCGGCGAAGTGCCGGTACGTCGATGCCGCCCTTGCGGGCGAGATCCACCAGTGCCGCCTCGGTGGGGTCGCCCACCACCTGGTCGGCCACGACGGCGTCGTTGCACAGGGCCACTGTCACCAGTAATGGGGTCAGGTCGTCGAACGTGCCGCCGTCGAGTGGGGTGATCTCCCCGTGGGCGCCGAAACCCTCACCGCTGACCTCGTAACGGTGGTGTGGAAGTGCCACCTCGACGGCGGTCATCTGATTCATGGTCAGGGTGCCGGTCTTGTCGGAGCAGACCACGGACGTACAGCCGAGGGTCTCCACCGATGCCAGTCGCTTGACGATGGCTTGGTGGCGAGCCATGCGGGCTACACCGAGCGCCAAGGTGACAGCGGTGACGGCGGGGAGGCCTTCGGGAATGGAGGCCACGGCCAAGGCCACCGCCGTGAGCGCAACGTCGCCGAAGTCGCGGCCGCGAACGAGACCGATGATCACGACCAGGGTCACGATGACGCCCGCCAGGCGGGCCAACTGCGAGGCCAGACCGGTCAGTTGCTTTTGCAAGGGAGTGGGCTCGGTGTCGGTGGTGCGAAGCAGGTTGGCCACATGGCCGATCTCGGTCCGCATACCGGTGGACGTGACGATGAACTCGCCCTTTCCCCGGGTGACGGTCGTGTTCATGAACACCATGGACGAGCGGTCACCCACGGGGGCGTTGTCGGCCACAGGGGCGATGGACTTGGTGCTGGGAACGCTCTCACCGGTGAGCGCTGCTTCTTCGACCTCGAGGTCGGTGGAGGAGAGCAGGCGTCCGTCAGCGGGAACGCGGTCGCCGGCCTCCAGTAGCACGATGTCGCCGGGCACCAGTTCGGCGGCATCGACCATGGTCAGGTCGCTCTCTCGACGCGTTCGAGATCGCACCACGAGCATGGTCCGCAGAGTCTCCAGCGACTTCTCGGCCCGTTGCTCTTGAACCACGCCCAGGGTGGTGTTGAGTGCGACCACCAACAGCACGATGAGCGGTGTCTTCAGTTCGCCCGACACCAAGAAGGCCACGACGGCGGCGCCCAGGAGGATGAGGATCAGCCGATCCGAGAGTTGGTGCAGGATGCGCCGCCACAGGGGAATGGTGGGAGCGCCTTCGAGCACGTTGGCGCCGTGCTCGGCCCGGAGACGTTCGACGGTGGGCGAGGACAGCCCGTTCGTGGGGTCGACGTCCAGCAGCTGTGCGACAGCATCGGGGGTGAGTGCGTGGGGGTTCATGATCCTCGGGAGACAATCCGGACGATGGAGCAGTGCCAACGGCCGAAGGTCTCTCCAGGCCCGCAGTGCGGGTCGAGGCGCCGGGCCCGAAGGCCGTGATGACGACGTTCTCGCCGGCCGAGGCCGGGGGATACTCCCCTTCGGACGGGGAAGATACCATCGCCATCATGGAACCGGCCGGATGGATCGAAGTCGATGGATGTCTTCGGCGGGAGTTCGACTTCCGCAACTTCTCCGAGGCGTTCGCGTTCCTCACCCGAGTAGCGATGTTGGCCGAGCGCCAGAACCATCACCCCACCATCACGAATACGTGGAACCGGGTGACGTTGGAGTTGACCAGTCACGATGCCGGCAACACGGTGACCGAGCGAGACCGCACACTGGCCGCGTCCATCGACGCACTGCTCGGCTGAGCGAGCGCCGAATATGAGCACACCGACCGATCACGGGCGGTTTCCCGGATGGTCGGTGGTGGCAGCGGCCTTCGTGGTGCTCATGGTCTCGGCCGGTCTGGGCTTCTACGGCCTGGCGGTGTACCTGAACGCCTTCAGCCGTGAGCGAGGGTGGGACGTGGCGTCGGTGTCGTTGGCCACCACCGTGTTCTTCCTGGTGGGCGGCGTCATGGGGTTGGGCATCGCCAAGGTGTTGGCGCGGCGCGATGTTCGGCATGTCGTGGTGTTCGGCGGTGTGGCTGGTGCGGTGGCGTTGGCCGTCCTCGGCCAGGCGCAAGAACCCTGGCATCTGTTCGTGTTGTACGGCCTCTTCGCCATCGGGTGGTCATGTGCGGGGTTGGTGCCAGCGACCACGGTCGTGACGCGATGGTTCCACGCCAAGCGGTCGGTGGCGCTGTCGGTGGCATCCACAGGTCTCTCGGTGGGTGGCATCGTGATCACCCCGTTCGCCAAGTGGCTCCTCGACTCGCGAGGCCTCGAGGCCGGCACCCCGTGGCTGGGGCTGATCTGGTTCGTGGGCATCGTGCCGGTGACCCTGTTCTTGCTCCACTCCGACCCGGCAGCCAAGGGCTGGCTTCCCGACGGTGAGCGTGCTCGGGTGGACTCGCCTCCGGCGGTGCTCGCTGGCGTGCCTTACGCCGACGCTGTGCGCACTCGCCTGTACCGGGCGATCACGTTTGGTTATGTGCTGGTGTTGGGTTCACAGGTGGGCGGTATCCAGCAGTTGGTGAAGTTGATGGAAGAGCGAACCGACCGGGGTACCGCCACCCTGGCCACCACTGTGTTGGCGGCGACTTCGGTGGTGGCGCGCTTGGTGGGCGGCCGACTTGCCACACGTGTGGACATGTTGCGCCTGACCGTGGGCCTTGCAGTGGTGCAGAGCCTGTCCATGGGGTTGCTCGGTTTCATGAACGTGCGCCTGGGACTGTTCGCCACCATCGTCGTGTTCGGCGCCACGGTGGGGAACCTGCTCATGTTGCAACCGTTGCTGGTGGCGGATCGTTTCGGGGTGAAGGACTACCCGCGAATCTTCGGGCGGTCGCAGTTCATCACCGTGTTCGGTACCGCAGGCGGCCCGGTGTTGTTGGGATGGTTGCATGACGCGGCGGGCGGGTACCGAACGTCGTACGTGGTGGCGGGTCTGTGTTCGCTGACCGGCGCCTTGGTGCTGGCGCAGGGGCGACGTGTACCCACCTCTCGGCGGGTGGCGCGTACTACCGTCTCGTCGTCATGAGTGCCCGTCACCCCAACGTCGATCG
>CAYMUC010000102.1:0-7095 GCA_964393535.1 uncultured Ilumatobacteraceae bacterium
CGCCGCCGGCAACGCCAACACCGCAGCCACGCAACTCGCGATCAACTACGACACGACGGTTCCCGTAGTCACGATTGCTCCACCACCGGCGACAAACCCCGTCACCACAACACCAGCAACCACCACGCCAGCAACAACAACACCGCCGACCACAACGCCAGCAGCCTCAACACCGGTGACGGCGCCAGCGCCCGTGCTTGCGCCAACGTCACAGCCCCCCCAGGCCATCATTGCGATGGTCGAGACACCGTCGACGGGTGTCGCCTTTGCCCGGCGATCTGACGGATCGTCGATCCGTTCCGTGGTCGTGGTGTTGACCACGACCACGACGAGCACCATCACGATCCGCAATTCCGATGGCAGCGAACTGACGGTGGTCCATCAGCCGACGCTCATCGAGACAAATTTCTCCGTCTACCGGGGAACGTCGATCGTGGTCTCGGGTGAGGGCTACAAGGGTGGCACCGATCTGCATGTGTGGCTGAACTCGAGTCCGACCTACCTCGGGTCCACGACCACCCTGGCCGACGGTACGTTCAGCTTCGAGGTCGTCGTTCCGGGCGACTTCGAATTGGGGCAACATGTGCTTCAGGTCGAAGGCACGGTGCAGCCCGACGTGATCCAGTCCACATTCCTCGGTCTGCTGGTGCTCGACCGTTCCAGTGGGTCGCTTCCTGTGAGCGGATCGTCGCCTGTCACCGGTCTCGCGCTGATGGTCTTGGCGCTTGGCACCATTGCCATGACCCCGACAATTCGTCGCCGACCGACCGTTCATTAGCACAGCTCACCGCTCGAACGCTGGTCGGTCGCGCTTATCCGGCGCGGGTCCGAACGGCGAGCCGAGGACCAGATGGTCGGCCCCGGGCGACGCATGGGAGCCGCGCATCCAGAAAGGCCAGAAACGTCGCCGTGATCGAGTTTGGGTTCCACACCGTCCACGTCCCACCGATGTTTGGCGTAACGGTCCCCCCTCCTCGATGTGATTCACGCCACGGCGCGAGGCGGGTTCACAGCCCTTGGTGTCGACCTGGCACGTCTCGAAGCCCACTGCTCACTCCCAACCGTGGCGTCTGCCCTCACCGACAACGGGTTTCGCTGCTCGGATGTGCTGGTGCCGGTGGCCGATGCTGACGACGCGCTGCCGACGGAGCGTCTGATCGCCACGTTGTCGGCATGTGCCGACGTGCTGAGTGACCATGGCTGCCGACTTGCGATCGAGTTGGCCGCCGCTGTCGGCTGGGAGCGCGCCGGCATGGTGATCGGCTCACTTCACTTCATCCGGAATGGAGCGCAGTGCGAGACGTTGGCGACACTTGGCGCCGAGCAGATCGCCGCCCTGCAATGGTCAGACGCACCAGCCCCGATGCCCGGCGACGGTGGGCTCGACCTTTCCACCATGGCCTCGGCAGTGAGATCAACCGGATGGCACGGGGTGGTCAGCGCCGAGGTCCTGTCCGATCGGCTGCGCGCCAGGCCGAAGATCGAGTGAACGATCTGTGCCGTGTCGCCGGTGTGACACGCACGAATTTCTATGCATGGAAGACCCGGCCCCCGTCGTCGCGGCAGTTGGCGAACGAGGCGTTGCTGGTCGAGATCCGCGGCATCCACGCAACATCACGGCGCACCTATGGGACGCCACGCGTGTGCGGGCAGCTACGCCGGCGCGGTCTTCGTGTCGGCCACAACCGGGTCGCGAAACTGATGGCCGACAACGGCCTCGCCGGCGCGCATGCCCGGAGCGTCAGAGAAGGGCCGCCTGGGCTTGGACGACCTATGCCCGATGTCGTCGACACGTCGACGACATCTCGTGCGCCGCAAGGCCCTCCACCCACTGGTCAAGGCACCTCCTCGACGCACCGACGCGCGTGTGGAGAGGTGAGGCAATGACGTTGCGACGCGCCGGTGGGGGTGTCGTCCACCGACTGGACAACACCCCCACCAAGCGTGGCGATTCAGAACAGCGCCGTGCGACTCAGTCGTTCGTGACGACGCCGCGGCGGCGAGTCAGCCACACCAAGGCACCACCGACCGCCGTGAGCAACAACACCCACACCAAGGGCGTCGCATCGCTACCCGTGGCCGGCAGTTCCGTCGGCAACGGCGACGGCACCTCCTCAGGCGACACCAACACACCGAGATTCGCGGTGCGGGCCTTGCCGTCGACGCTGGTTCCGTTGACCTGCAAGGTGTGCTCTCCGACGGCGATCCCCTCGAGATCCACACTGCCGGTGAACGTGCCGTCGGCCGCAACGGTCAACTCTCCGAGAAGCGTCGGCTCCGAGAACAGCCAGACATACACGGCTGTACCCGGCGAGAACCCCTCACCAGTCACTCGGGCCCGTCCGTTCTCTTCCAACTCCAACACCTCACGACCGTCTGCCTGCGTGGTGATGGTGCACCCGGACGCGCACTCCCCGGTCAAGACCAACTGGAAGTCACTACTGCGCATGACGAGTTCGGACGAGTCCCTGACGAACACCTCGACCGGCGTGGTCGCGCCGTCCTCCAACACCTGTGACACACCAGGAGCCAGTTCGGGTAGCGCGCCGGCGTCGGTCGGAACCGGCGCGGGTATCGATGTCTCCGGCGGCAGCGTCGTCGTCGGCGATGGCTCGGTGGTCGTGGTGCTCGGCGCAGCAGGTGACGACATCACTGGCTCGTTCACCAATGCTGGCAACTGCGGGGGCAACACCACGACCGGCGTGGGCGGCACGTTCGACGGTGTTCCCAGCGATGCGAGGCTGGAAACACCGTTGCCGTCAGAACTCACGGCGCGCACTCGAATCGGGTACTCGGTGCCGTTGACCAGGGGTGTGGTGCCGTCCGACGACAACGTGGTGATGGTGAAGGTGGTGGCCGTGCCGCCTGTTGTCCGCCATGTGGCGCCGTTGTCGGTCGAATACTCGACGCGGCTGAGCGTTCCCGTACCGAGGTCACCCAACGTCACCGTGACGGTCAGTTCAGCATCACCAGGCGCGATAGCCGTCACCATCGGAGACCGGGGCGTGCGAGATCCAACTGAACTGACCACTCGGAGATCACTCGGCAACACCACGTTCACCAGGTTGCCGACCGTGCGGTACACGTTCGACGCGTTCACCGTGTAGGTGCCCAGGCCGCTGTGGGTCACCGGTATCGACACCAGACACGCCGAGTTCGCAGGCCCGGTTCTTGCGGGAAGACTGGCACCCGACACCGTCACCGACGTCGCAGAAGCCACCGCAGTCACCACGGTGGAACCACCGCAGGTGGTGGTCGCGGACGGTGATGCCGCCACGGCGAGCCCGGCCGGCAGAGTCATCGAGAACCCCAAGCCGGCCTCGGGCGAAAAGCCCGTGTTCTCCAGACGCATGTTCAACAGACCCTGTTCGGCCACAAGAATCCGGTCGTAGTCCCACGACGCCAAAGCTGCGGTGTAGCGGGACACGAACGTCTCCATGGCACGAGTGTGCGTTTCGGCGGCAGCCGACGTCGTGGTGATGTTCCACTGCACATAGATCCCGGCATCGTGCTCGTCTTCCTCCAACACGAAGCCGATGTCCCCACCCGACCGGATCGTGGGATACCGGTTGGCAAAATCCTCTGAATTTCCCCCGTCGAACAGCACGTAGTTCGGAGCCGACGGAATGACCGTCCGCATGCCGATCTGGATCCCCACCTCGGGGTCCGGGTTCAGCGAACTCACCGAGTAACGCCCCAGTGCGTCAGGATCCCGTGCGATGCCGAAGCCGTTGTCGTCGTCGCCTGGGGCCGTGTCGCCGCCGTAGTAGAACTTCACCGTCTCGGCGTTCGCCGGCAACTCGATGGTGAAGGTTTCCGTGATGTAGTCGTTGGGGTACACGTACACCATGTCCCGATGCATCACATAGGTACGGCCGTTACGCGTCGCCGTATAGGTGACACGAGCCGAGCCACTCCCGCGCTGCACACCCTCGACCCCTCGTAACTCGACGGCCGGAGACGGATTGGCACTCGACGTGACTGCCGTACCGGTGAGAGCCGAGATCGTGACCGAGTCCCATGTCGAACTATTGGAGATCGAGTCTGCCGCCCCGCCTTGGCCGAAGAGTCGTCCACCGATGCTCAGGGCTACGGAAACCCCTTGCCTGAGGAAGTTCTTGCGGTTGGCGTACCAGACCTGGTCAGCACCTACCTCATAGCCGGTGTTGACCGTGAACTTGATGCCGTCGCTGCCGTCAGCGGCGAAGCCGCCTCCACCGTTGATGATCAGTTCGTCGGTACCAACCTTCTGGTAGGCGCTCACCATCCCGGTTTCCGACACCGCAGCGACCACCGACATGGACGCGAGCGTGGCCAGGGCGAGACCGATCACACCCAGGGCACGCCAACGTTGGCGCACATCGTGCTTCTTCGCTTGCATCACAGTTACTCCTTGGGCATCGATCGATCGAGAACTCGTCGCATCAGGTCACGGCAGCGTCAGTACTGCGAAGCCATGCCCGGCACCGGCGAGCACTCCAACGGCGGCGGGCCATCGATGGCGCTGGGGGCGACCATCGGCGTAACGCATCCGCCCAAAAGGAACGAAAGGGGCATTACTGCGCAACGCAACATGCATACTGTATAATATACAGTGTTGACGTACCAAGCCGACTTCTTCAGGGCTATGCGCACTCTGAACGGCGCTCCTCTGATGCAGTCAACCCAACAGCTGGTCCAGGCGCGATAGGCACCGGTGACCGTCTGCCTCGCCTGAAGACGGCCGCGTCAAGTCACTCGCGTCCGGGCGCTCAGTCAGAGCCGAGGATGCGCCGAGTGCAGGCGAGCAGTACTGCGCACCCCGTCAGCACGAGGGCCGCTGACCATAGCCACAGTCCCGCAGGGGCCTCGCCACCCGTGGCGGGTAGACGACCCGGCGCCGGCGAAGGCAGCCCGGCCTCGCCCACCAGCACACCCAGGTTGGCGCTTCGTGGCGCACCCGTGGCGCTGATCCCGTTCACCTGCAACGTGTGCTCACCGCTCTCCAGGTCACCCATGGGAAGCGTGCCCACGAACGTGCCGTCGGCGTTCACCACCACCGTGCCCAACAGGCGGGGTTCCGAGAACAACCACACGTAGGCCACCGACCCGGGGAGGAACCCGATGCCACTCACCCGCACACCGCCGCCCTCTTCCAGTTGGATGACGGGACGACCGTCAGGTGTGATGGTCACCTGGCAGCCCGATGCGCATTCGGCCGCCAAGACCAACTCGAAGCCGGTGCTTCGCACCGCCACCTCGGTGGGGCTCACGAGTTCGATCTGGGTCGGAATCGACTGTCCGTTCACGATGACCGTGGCCGCACCCAAGGGAAGCACCGGCAACACTGCCGTGGTCGGATCCGGTACCGGTCGCGGGGCTGGAACCGTGGTGGAGGGCACTGGTGGTGCCGTCGTCGGGGGTGACGTCGGTGTAGGCGTTGCCGGCACGGTGGCCGGTGGCGTCACCGGTTGAGCTGTGAGTCCACCGATACCCGGGGGCAACGGAGCCGAGGGCTCCTGAGGCGTGGCCACGGTCCCGGGACTTGGGGTCGACGAGCCCACCCCGTTACTGGCGATCACCGTGAACGTGTAGGCCACACCGTTGGTGAGGCCGCTGACCATGCAGGTGAGCGCCGGCGCCCGAATCGGTTGATCACAGTTGAACGGTCCGGGTTCGACGATCACGATGTAGTCGGTCGCAGGGCCGCCGCCCGGGCCAGGAACCACGGTCACCTGGGCGCTTCCGTTACCGGGGACCACGATGGGGGCCAACGGCTCACTGGGCTCCTGCAGCAGCGCGACGGTGGGCTGACCCGGCTGCGATGGACCATATGCGTTGTGCGCCACCACGGAGAACGAATACGACTGTCCGCCGGTCAGGTTGTCGAGATGGCAATCGTCGGCGGGAACGATCACGGTGCAGGTCCGGGTGACACCGGCACTGGATGTGGCCGTCACGGTGTAACTGGTGGGCACTTGACCGTCGAGTGGGGCCACTACCAGCACGTTGGCCGAGGTGCTCGTGTCGAGCAGCACCAGCGGCGCTGGTGGCGCGTTGGGCGGCAGCATCGCCGCCTGCAGACCCGCGTTACTCGGGGTGGTTCCCACCCCATTGGTGGCCGCCGCGGTCACGTCGTAGATCTGCCCGCCGGTCAGATTGGTGATGGTGCACGAGGTGGCCGGCGGCGTCACCACACACGATTGCGGGCCCACGTAGACGGTGATGAACACCGTCGGGCCACTCGGCACCAGGGTGCCGGGGGCCACACTGACGGTCACCTGGCCCAGTCCGATGGTGACGGTCTGCGGCACCGGTGGTGCCGGCGCGAGGTAGCTAAACGTGGCTGGTGTACTCGGAACCGAGGTGTACGCGCTGTTCGTGGCCGATGAGGTGACGGTGTAGGTACCGCTCCCCGGGAGCGGAATGAAACATGAGGTGTCGGGCACGACCGCCGTGCACGACAAGGGGCCTGGTTCGAGGGTGAAGGTGTAGGTCGAGACCGAACCACCCGCCGGGTCTACGGAGCCACTGACCGTCACCCCGCCCGAACCGACCACGACCGTGGGTTGCAGCGCGATCGGTGGTGCGTCGACCAGCGCCGTGGTGGCGGGGCTGGAAGGTGAGGTTCCATACACGTTGCTGGCCGACGTGGTCACCGTGTAAGTGGTTCCGTTGATGAGGCCCGAGAGCGTGCACGATGTGGCGGGCACCGTCACCGTGCAGGTGTGATTGCCTGGCTGCGCCACCACCGTGTACGACGATGGGATACCACCCGTGTTGGCCGGGGACACACTCACCGTGGCCGAACCGTTGCCCACCTGCACCGTCGGTGCTGGTGGGGCGTCGGGTGGCGTGAGGCTGGCCGCGAACAATGCCGACTGGGTGGAGGTACTCAGGCCGTTCGTAGCCGATGCGGTCACCGTGTAGGTGGCACCAGGTATGAGCCCCGTGATGTCACACCGGTCGTCGGGCGCTGTGACCGTGCACACGTGCGTACCCGGCATGGCCACCACCACATAGGTCGTCGGCGGACCACCAGGCGACCCAGCCGACACCGTGACCGTCATGGAGGTGGTGGAGGGGAAGCCGGCCACCCCCACCTGCGACTCGCCC
>CAYMUC010000102.1:7105-9922 GCA_964393535.1 uncultured Ilumatobacteraceae bacterium
TTGCGGGCTGGCGCCCGAGGTCCCCATGAGATTCGTGGCCGTGGTGGTGACGGTGTAGAGGCCGCCCACGGTGAGTCCGTCGATGTAGCACGTGTCGGCTGGTGCGGTCACCGTGCAGGTGTGACCGCCTGGCTCCAGGTACACCACATAACTCGACGTGGGGCTGCCGGGCTGCAGGGACGCCACGCTCACGGTGACACCCGTGGCGCCCACCTCCACCCAAGGCCGCAGTGGCACCGGCAGAACGTCTACCAGTGCCGAGGTGCTGGGGCTCGAACCTGAGGTACCCACCTGATTCGTCGCCGAGGTGGTCGCCGAGTAGGTGACACCGTTGGGGAGGCCGCTGATCACACAACTCGTCGCTGGAGGCGTGACGGTGCAGGTGCGACCGCCCGGTTGCACGAACACCGTGTAGTGGGAAGCCGTACCGCCGGTTGGGGCTGGGCTGACCGTCACCGTCAACGAGCCGTTACCCACCTCCAGTACCGGTGCGAGGGGCGGGTCGGGAGGGCCGGGCACGGCACTGGCGCTCGGACTGGCCGCCGAGGGGCCGTCGTCGTTGAACGCCGATGTGGTGACCGTATACGTGGTGCCGTTGGTGAGAGGCGAGATGGTGCAACTCGTCGCCGGCGACAGCACCGTGCACGACCCGCCCCCGGGACTGGCGTAGGCGATGTAGCCCGTGGGGGTGCCACCGGTGGTCGCGGGGTTGATGGTCACCTGCAGTTGCCCGTTCCCTGGCACCAGGCTGGGCGCGAGCGGCGGCGCCAGGGGTCCGGTGGTTCGCTGCACCGGTGCACTGGGCGGCGATGTGCCCTGGTCGCTGGTGGCCGTGGCGGTGAACGTGTAGGTGGTCGTCTGCACCAACCCTGCGAACGCGCAACTCGTGGCGGGTGGCGTCACCGTGCAGGTCAGCGTCGGTTGTCCCGATGCCGAGGCCGTCACCGTGTATGAGGTCGGCACACCACCCGGACCGGCCGACACCGTCACCGTGGCCGTGGTGGTGCCCGCCGTGGCACCCGAGATCACCGGCGCGCCGGGCAACGAGGCTGCACTGACCGCCGAACTGAAGGTACCCGAGGTTTCGCCATTACCCAGGCGACCATTGGCCGCCACTCCCCAGCAGTACACGACCCTGTTCTCGATGGCGCAGGTGTGGTCGTACCTCGTCGCCACCATGGTCACGGCGCCAGCGTTCAACAGACCGTTGCTCGGCAATACTCGGGTGGCCCGAACGCGTCTGTCGGTCGTTCCGTCACCCACCTGACCCCAGAAGTTGGCACCGAAGCAGTAGACGATTCCCGCATTCACCGCACACGAGGCAAGGCCGACGTGCGAGGAGGTGACCTGCGTGTTGGTGAACCCACCCGCCACGGGCACCACCTTGCGGGGTCGCGTGACGATTGACTGCGTGTCGCCGGCGCCGTGGTTGCCGCTGCCTCCCAGGCCCCAGCAGTACATGACACGGTTGGTGGTACCACCCACGATCTCGTTACGTGTGACACAGACGTCGAGTGCGGTGACACTCACGGAGACCACGCCCGAGTTCTGGAATCCTCCGACCACCGAGGCCACCTTGCGGGGCCTCGGGTTGTCTTCGGTGGTGGTGCCGTTACCGATCTGACCGCGGTTCCCCGCACCCCAGCAGAAGAGTTCACCGCCTCGCACCGCACATGAGGTTCCCCCCCGCCGCGATCGCGGTCACGTTGTTGTTCACGAAACCGTCGTTGTCCACGACCCTCTGCGGCACCGTCTTGTTGACGAGGGACCCGTCGCCGACAGACCCCTTGTTGTTGGCACCCCAGCAATACACCACGCCACCCTCGAGGGCGCAGCCGTTCAATCCGTGATGAGAGATGGCCGTGACGTTGGTATTGGTGAAACCGTTGGCCGCCGAAACCTTCACGGCCGTTTCGCGTTGGTTCTCGAGACGACCGTTGCCCAACCCCCCGCCGTAGTTGACACCCCAGCAGTAAACAGACCTGTTCTCGATGGCACAGGTGGTGAACTCCCCGGCCGACACCGCCGTCACGCTGGTGTTGGTGAACCCCACGATGGGAACGGAAGCCACCTTGACAGCCTTGGACTGGTCGGTGGGCGGGGGGATGCGAAACCCGACCCGAGGGGCCAAGTACCCGAGTTGGCCCAGGGTGCCGCCACCCCAGCAGTACAACACGCCGGTCTCGATGGCGCAGGTGTGGTCTCGGCCCACCGCCACCGCCGTGGCATCGGAGTTTCTCCAGTCGGACACCGCTGTCGCGTTGGCCCGGGTCGCAGGTGTCAACGCCGCAACGTCCAACGCCAACACGGCCCCGACGAAGAGCAGTAACGCGCTGAGAAGTCTGAATCCGCGGTGTGTGCTCACTGGCTACCTTCTCTCTGCTCCCCCGTCGTTGTCGGGGGGCCTCACACGTCGGGGAGGGAGAACCTCGGACAACGATACATGTTGTATCGACGTCTAAGTTTTACTCCTTGTCTCGACGACGTGGTTGCGTGCTCGACCTTGGCAACGGCTCGTTCAGACTCGGCATCTAGCGTGCGTTCCGCAATGAGCACCGACCCGCACGAACTATTTCCCGCCGGCTTCTTCGCCCGCGCCGACGAGTCACCCGACGACGCCTTCTACGTGTACGACCGGTTCGTCACCCACATCGACGACCACGCCATCGCCACCGTCGGCCGCCTCTACCGCCACCTCGGCCTGGGCGGGCCCAACCGACCCCGTGTGCTCGACCTGATGTCGTCGTGGATCTCACACTTCCTCGACCAACCCGACGAACTGGTCGCCCTCGGCATGAACGAACGCGAACTACAGGC
>CAYMUC010000103.1:0-9852 GCA_964393535.1 uncultured Ilumatobacteraceae bacterium
GGAGGCCACCGTGCCCACCAAGGCGTACGTGTTGGTCGACAGATCGATGGGCATATCGCTGCTCATGCCAGCACGGACCCTCAGGGTCACCACCCGGGTCAAGTAGCCGTCGGCGGAGATGGTCACGGTCCACAGACCTGCCTCGTAGCCGACAAGTCCGTAGCGCCCCAGCGCGGCGTCGGTGGTATCGACTGCAGGAGCCGACGCTGCGGCACTGTTGGTGGCGGTGATCGACACACCGGTCGTCAACGGTTGACCAGACGAGGCGTCGGTGAGGACCAGCACGGCTCCACCTTCGGTGGACGCCGCTCTCAAGACCACAGCCACGGCGCCACCGGCGTTGTTCACGGCGGTGAGCACCTCCACCGTCGAGTAACCCGAGGCAGATGCGGTCACCGAAGCGATACCCAACGGTGCTGCGCCATTCCACACGTCACCCGACAGCGTCATGGTGACGGGTTCGACACCCACCGACACCGTCACGTTGGCGCCAGCGATGATGGCACCGAGTTCATCGACCACCCGGACCTGGAACGGTGCGGTGATCGGGTTGAGCACGATGGTGGCGGCACCACCGTTCACGCCGACGACGAAGGGTTCCTGCGTCGAGAGGTAGCCATCGGCACTGACTTCCACGGCCGTCACGCCGATGGGTGCTGTGCCTGAGTAGCGCCCGCCTCCGTCGTCGGTGAGGAGTGTGCCGCTGACGGTGACCGATGCCCCGCTGATGGCGAGCCCCGAGGGCGTCCGCAGTTGGACCGCCACCGACGCCGTGCTGGGGACGAGCGCCACGTTCACCGTGCCGGTCATGCCGTCGAGTGGAGCACCGGCACTTGCCGTGGCGTCCTGGAAGCCTGCGACACCAGAGATGGCGACCGTATAGGCACCCGAGGCGAGGCCATCGAACCGGCATTGGCCGACGATTCCCGTGGCGACGCATGCGTCGACGGTCGCCGACACCGTCACGTTCGACGGGGTGATCGCCACCGAGACACCCGTAGCGGCATTGATGACGTTCACCAAGAGGTTGCCGGTGAGCTGACGCAGGACCAGCGCGATGCTGCCGGTGCCGTCGCCATTGACCGTTGTGTACAGCAACACCGAGGTGTAGCCAGCCTTGGAAGCCGAGACGTCGATGACGCCAGGCGATGCACCGAACAAGCAGTACCGGTTGGTGACACCTCCAGCGCAGAGCGCCAGGGGGCCCGAACCTCCTGCCGAGACCGTGGCACCGGGGATGGGGTTGCCCATGGTGTCGACCACGGTGACGACCAAGCCGTCGGACACTCGGTTCAAGCGAACGGTGGCAGACGCTGTGGCTCCCGCAGCCACCGAGGCCGACACGGTGACAGCGGCGTATCCGCCCTGCGCTGCCACCGCGATTCGCACGATGCCCGGCGACACTCCGGTGAAGAGTTTGGTGCTCGGGTCGTAGGTGAGCGAGCCCTGGTCGATGATGCTCACATCGCCAGCACCCAGACTCACCTCCGCACCGGTGGCGGCGTCGATCGCCTCTACGTACAACCGGCCCGTGGAAGCACCCAGCACGACGGTCGCTGTGCCACCGCCCGGGTTCGCCACCGCCATGGGAACCGTGACCGTGCGGTAGCCAGCCTTGCTGACCACAACCGTCGCGATACCCGCCTGCGCCGCTCGCAAGCAGTACCAACCCGCCCTCGGCACCACACAACTCGCCTCGGTGATGGTCTCCCCGTCGACCGTCACCGTCGCCCCAGAGACCGGATCCCCGTCGTCGTCGACCACAGCGACCCTCGCCTCGGCCACCGAGGTGGCAAGTGAGATGGTGATGGTCTGCTGTTCGCCGCTGCGCACGTTGAGGCTGGCCGAGGTCGTGGCGAAACCTGGGTACCCGACGGTGACGAACACGATGCCCGGTGGCGGCATTTCCTCGTCGGTACTGCTGAAGGTGGCCTGGCCGTCGCTCCCGGTCGCCTTGGTGGCTGTGGCCGGCTGGCCGGCGGCGTTCACGACCACGGTGGCACCCGAGACGGTGGTGTTGGTGGCGCCGTCGATGACTCGCACCTGCAGTTCACGCTGGATGACCGGGATGACGATGGGAACCACGGCCTTCTGACGGCCGGGCTGCACGATGGCCACGGCCGAAGTGGTGGTCTGTAGCACCTTCTGCAGAACGGGATCCGACAACACCGCCGTGATGCGATACGTACCGGGACGCATGTCGTTGATGAAGCACTCGCCGTTGGGGGTAAGGCCTTCCACACCGGTCTGTCCCAACCACGTGTAGACGTTCTGGTTGTAGCAAGGAATGCTGTTGTCGACCGGTACAGGTGTGGCACCGGTGGTGGCGATCAACTCGTAACTGATCTTCAAGTTCGTCGGCGCCAACGCCGCCAACTGAGCCGTGGGAACCCGGTCAGGGTCGTTGGCCGACACGATCACGTTGGAATCGCCGTAGTACCAGGTCTGGCGCAGGGACCGGGACTCGGTTGCGTCGATGCCCACACGAACCGGAATGACCTGCTGCAGCAATTCGGCGAAGCCGTTCTTGTCGGCCATACCGATGGCCACGTAGTACTGCACCGGGGCCGACACGATGTCGAACTTGATGGAACCTGACGAGTCGGTACACCCACTGAGGGGGACTCCATTCGTCAACGCGACGTCGGTGGGAGCGGGCAAGGACGCACAACGCGATGACCCGTCGGAGTTCTGGTACCGAAGGTCGTCGTAGGTGATGTTCTGGGCCCCGGTGGTGGTGCGCATCACGTACACCACGGCGTCCTTGATGGGGTCACCCAGGTCGTCCATCATGAAGAACTCGAGACGACCGGTGCCTTCCTGCATGCGGACGTCCATGTCGTACTTGGCGTTGGGTCCAAGGTCGAATCGCACACCGTTGTACGAGCCGTTTTCACTGCGCACCTGAATACGCCAACTGCTGGCACTACCGGTGGCGGTCGCCGTGCCATCGCTGAGTGGTTGCGGGGTGGGCGGTTTGAAGCCGTCGATCTGAGTGGTGGGCGCCATGTTGTCGAAACCGAATCGTCCGCCGTTGTCGGTGACGGTGGTGAAGGTGTCGAGAACCTTGTTGTCGAAGTCGACTCGCCGCAGTTCCACCGTGAGGCCTTCGGGAACCGTGGCTCCATTGGGCAGACGCACCACGCCACTCACCGAGGCGGGGAACGGTGTGAAGGTGGCCGAGATCACTCGCAGTTCGCCGCGCTCGATCTCGATGCCTTGGCCGTTGTCGTCGAAGATCTGAATGAACTCGGGTCTCGGGTTGTCGCAGTTGGCAGGATCGAAGGTCGCATCAAGGCTGCGTTGGATGCAGATCGCGTACTTTGCCGACGCCGCAGTGGTGACGTTGGCGAGCTTGTTGGGTGTGACACCGAAGCGATAGCCACCCAGGGTCCGCACCAGACCCTGGGGCAGCAGATCCACCCAGGCCGAGGTGGTGGAATCGACCCCCCGACGCAGGTACACCGTGAACTGGTCGAGCGACACCGGATCGGTCTGGCTCGTCACCAGGTCGAGCGTCTGCAGCTGACCGGCGATCTGTGACTCGGACCTCATGGTGATGTCCAGGTTCACGGTAGAGGCCACAGCTCCGGTGATCGGTCGGGTGACGTCGCTGTAGCCACTGAGGGTGACTCCCAGCACGTAGTTGCGCGAGAACATCTTGCGGGTGAACTTGTACTCACCCTTGTCGTTCACCTGGGTGAAGGCAACAGCCTTGCCCGGCGTGTCATCGGGATTGGCCTCGTACAAGGTGAGGTTGGCACCCTGGAGGGCGCCGCCGTCACCGTCTTGCACCACGCCCTGCACGCTGCCCAACGGAGCCAGTTGCATGTCGATGGGCACGGTCTCACCAGGGATGGAATCGACGATGAAGAAGTCGGGTCGATAGCCCTCGGCCGTGAAGTCGAGATAGTACGAACCAGGCTCCAGGTCGCTTATGGTGAGGGCACCACCCGAGACGTTCCAGCGACAGGTTCCTGCCGCCACACCAGCCACGAGGCCACATCCGGTGGCCCGGAACCGCATGGTCACCGTGGCGTTCATGGGTGCCAGGCTGGCGCTGTCGATGATGGTGACGGCGAAGGTGCCAGCGCCTGGACCAGCCGCCGGCAGTTGCATGTCGACGTCGAGGAAACTGGTCTGCCCGGCCGACACGGTGACTTCACGCACCTGATCGGCCAGACCGATGGACTCGAAGATGGCCACGTAGGTGCCGGGTTCGATGTTGGTGAACAACATGTCGCCGTCGGCGGAGATGGCGTCGGTGCTCTTGTAGGTGCGGTCGGGACTGGCCAGAGTGACGGCCAAGGCTGCGGGCGACACGGTGTCGGGAGGTGTGGTGACCTTGCCTCGGATACGGCCTGTGGACGGGATCAACGACACGTCCATCGGCTCGAAATTGAGCCCGAAGTCGACGAGTTCGGTGCGCGTGGACCAACCGTCGCCCTCGAAGGTGATCGTGTACGTGCGGTTCAATGGTAGGCCCACCAGGCGGAAGGTTCCGGCCAGATCACCCTCGGACAGCGTGGAGGTGTTGCGCGTGACGGTGCCATCGGTGGCGGTGACCATGATGCCCTTGGCCGGCGACTTGTTCACCGAGGCCAGGCTTTCGAACGAGGTGGAACTGACCCGACCTGACAGCACGCCGATGTCGGGGCTGATCTGGACGACGACGTCCTGGCGTACTCCGCCCGACTCCAACTCGATGATGGTGGAGGCCAGTCCGAAGCCGGTGGCCTGGACGTCGAGCACGTAGGTGCCCGGAGTGGACAGGTTGTTGAAGGTGAACTGTCCCGCCGTGTCGCCACTGGACGGCGTGGACGTGGTGTAGGTGATGGCGCCGTCGGTGAGCGTCACGACGGCACCGCCGCGCGGCCCCCCGAGGGGGCCCACCACGGTGCCACTGATGACGCCACTGCCCACTTCCATCGCCACCTCGAGCACCGCATCGGCACCGTTCGGCTGAACCAACTGCGTGAGTGTGTTGTGACCAGCCTTGGCAAATCGGAACTCGAAGATGCCGTTGGCATCCAGTCCGGTCACCTCGAACTCACCGTCGGCGTTGGTCTCGGTGCGCAATCCGGCCACTTCCGAGTCGCCAGAGGTGGGGGCGACCTTGCCCTCCGAAGCGTCCACATCGGCCAAGGTGACCGGGCGATACAGCACCGTCACGCCTGACCCGTCGGGATCAGCGGTGACGACACCCGACACCGTGATGGTGGCCTTGGTCTCGCCATCACCGATGGGAATGGCGGGCTTGGTGGTGCCGTCGCCCGGCGAGGCCTCGGCCTCGGTGGCGGCATCATCGGTGACCGGGTCCAGCAGACGCATGACCGCCAACGTGCCGCCCAGCCAGACGGCCAGAATGGCCACCAGGGCCACGACGCGGGTGATGGACCGTCCGATGATGGGCTTCTGCAGGACGAGTCCTCGGCCGTACACCGAGGCACCCGAAGAATCGCCGGTGAGGGTGAACCAACGCTCGCGGATCTGGCCGAGCCAGAACCCCTTCATCTTGAGCTGACCGGTGACGTTGACGGACTCGCCAGGCGCCAGCACCACCTCGGGGGGCGATACGACGAGGGACAGACCCGGTCGGTCGGCGACCGGCTTCAGTCGGAGTCGTTGTTCGACATCGTCGTGGTTGCGCACCATGGCGCGGAATTTCCCGCCGCGCCGCTTGGACACCGTGGCCGGTGTCATGGTGATGGTGACACCGCGGGTGCGGGCGATGGCGACGGTGACCTCAGCGGCCTCGACCACCTGGCCCACAGTGCGCTCGACCACTTCCACCACGACCAGGTGCCGCCCGGGCGACATGCCATCGGGCAGGGCCATACGAACGCTGGTCGTTACCGGTTGACCGGCTGGCAGGTCGACCACCCGTGCGGGTTCCAGACCCACGAGAGCACCCACCACGCGCACCAGCACCGAGGTGTCGTGAGCGGCCTGATGGGTGAGACGGACCTCGAACTCGAACGGACCGCCGGGAACGGCGTCGACGAGATCGGGTACTTCGAGGCGAATGGGGCCGGGAGTGGACATCATGACCCCCCGAGTGGGACGAAGAGATCGACCGACAACGCCTGGCTGGCGCCAAGTGCGATCACCGCTGACGTGACCGGTTGTTCACCGGCGGCACGAGCGATGTCGACGACGTAGCGCAGAGGAGCGTCGAGGTCGTTGAACTGTGCGGACCCGTCACTGCCCGTGATGAGCGAGTTGATGGGGGCACCGCCTGGGAAGGACGAGTCGAGCCAGATACGAGCCTGATAACCGACGAGTTGAGATCCGGTGGCGCAGGTGAACACGCCGGTGGAACTGCGGGTGCCCGACGAGCACAGCCGTACCCTGATGGAGGCCTTGGGAGCCAGCGTCACATCGCTGACGAGCGAGTCTCCGCCTTGCAGCACGGCCTGACGCGACACCGGTGCCGAGCCCACTCGACGGTAGGTGATGGTGTAGGTACCAGGCGGCAAGGCCTCGAAGCGGTAGGTGCCCAGGCAGGCCTCGGTACCGTCCACGCAACTCGTCGCCGTACGCAACTCGCGAGTGTTGATGCCATCGCTGATGATCACGGTGACGCCGCCGGCTGGTCCGTCGGGGTCTCGTACCGTGCCCGACACGAGCGCCACGGCAGGCAGCATCGTGGCATCGGCGACTTCGTTGCGCTCGAGGGGTGTGAGCACCACGTTGCGCACCAGGCGCACGAAGTCACCACCACCCAGTGTCAGCGTGTACACGCCGGGAACCGGGATGCGCGACAACTCGTAGGTGCCCACCTCGTCGATGTCGGTGGCGGGGTTGTCGACGGTCAGCGTGGAGGTGGTCCAGGTGGTCTCGCCATTGCTGAGCATGACGGGGACTCCCCCGAGCAGGGTGCCCTGTGGCGAGCGGAGCACGCCGGTGACGGACCCCGTGGACGGCTCCAGCGTGACGCTGAGGTCGGTGAGTTTCTGCCCCGACACCAGCGACACGGTGAACGACTGGGTGCGATACCCGTCGGCCGAGACCTCGACGGCGTAACTGGCCGGTGTGAGCAGACCGGGAATGGCGAACGAGCCCACGTTCCCCGTGGTCAGAGTGAGGGTGCCCTCTTCCACATCGGGTGAGACCACCTTCACGGTCGCTCCCCCAAGCGCACCTTCCTCACCGAACACCAGGCCAGCGACTTCGCCATCGCCGCTGCGCAACTGCACCGTGACGCCTTCACGCACCTCGCCCGCACCCAACTGCAACTGGATGACCGTGGTGATGGATCCGATGCGACGCACCCTGAGGATGTAGTCGCCGGGCGCCGGGATGCCGGTGAACTCGAATAGTCCACCCTCGTCGGCGAGCAACGTGGCCAGCGTTGCGTCACTGACGCCACCAGTGGCGGCAGCCGGGACGATGACCTCGATGCGTGCACCCTCCACGCTGCCACCCACGACGGCGCCCTTCAACGTGGCGGGTTGGCCACCGAGCACGATGCCGGGGACTTCCACCGTGCCACCCGGTTCTACCGGTACCGGAAGCGCGTTGATGAACTCGGACACATCGCCCAACCAACGGTTGTCGAAGCCGCCGGCCACGGCACGGAGACGGAACGGTCCGGTGCCCATGTTGTCGACGGTGTACACCCCGTCTTCGTCGGTGGCCACCGAACGCACGGGGAGGCCAGGCTCGTCAGCGAGGAACACCTCGACGGTGGCGCCGGCGATGCCAGTACCTGAACTGCGAGCGACCACCGTGCCACGGATCTGGCCAGGGGCGACGCCTGCGCCCGGTGACGCCGAACCGAACGCCTGCTCCAGCAACTTGGGGTCGATGGCGGTGGACTCGACGACCGAGGTGAGGTTCTGGGAGAACACGATGCCGAACACACTGGCCGCCACCAGCAACCCGAGGAACGACACCATGAGGCGACTGACGCGGGGGCGGTGGGCGATGGTGACGCTGCGCTCGCTTCCCGGCGAGCCCCCGATGAGGCTGAGGGTGAGAATGCGGGACGTCGGCTGACCGAACCACGGTCGCTTTCCCTTGACCCTCATGGTGGTGGAGCGCTGCTCCCCCGGACCCAACTCCAGGACAGGACGGTCGAAGGTGGAGGTGGAAGTGTTCTCGGGGGCGTCCCAGGCGAGCGCGACCCTGGCGGGAGAGTTGCCTTCGTTGGTGACCGTGAGCGCGAACTGCGCCTTGCCGCCAGCCACCACCAGCACCGGATCCACGATCATGGACACCCTGGTCTGGGTGTCGACGTCGAGGGCGACCGTCAGCAGCGTGGGCTTGGTGGGCGCCAGGTCGCTGAGCACTTGAACGGTGAGTGTGCGCCGACCCGATGGGAAGTCGTCGGGAAGATCGACCCGCACCTGGAACACGCCCACGGTGCCGGGGAACAACTGCAGACGCTCTTGGTCGACGGTGACCCAATCGGGATCAACGCCCAGGATGCGGACGCTGTAGGCGTCGACGAGATGCAGGGCATTGGTGACCGTGACCTCGAACTCCACAGGGAATCCGGGGTAGGTCGTGATCAGCCTCGGTTCGACCACCGCCCGCATGGACATCAGTTCGCCGCCTCCTTCGGAAAAGATATTATCCGAAGATCACCCACGGAGCGAGACCACCCCAAGATCATTATTTCCACTGTCGAGTTCCAGCAGGACCACAGCGGTCGGGCCGCCCTCTTCACCGAAGGTGAACGTCCAGAAACCGGGGGTGAGACCTTCCATTCGGAAGCGTCCCTCGGGATCGGTGGACAGGGTGGACAGTGCGGTGGTACCCGAGGAGGCGATGATCGGGACGTTGCCGAGGAACTCTCCGTCGGGTCCCCGCACCTGACCAAGCGCCGTCGACTGCTGGTTCACCAAGGGCACGTTCAAGGTCACTTCACCCGCCGCCGGCGTGAGCGTGATGGCGAGGGTTTCAGATCGGTACCCGGGCAGTGAGAACGTCAGCGTGTAGTTGCCCGGCACCGGGAGGCCTCGAAGCACGTAGCTTCCGTCGGCGTCGACGGTGACGGTCTGACCGACGGGGACGCCACTGCTGGCCACCACGGACACTCCTCCCAGGGGCACGCCGTCACCGGAGATGACGCGTCCGCGCACCAGACCGGTTCCCCGCTGCAACACCACTGGTTCCCCGAGGGCCACACTGGCTCCGGCTTCCACCCGAACCGTGAGCGTCTGGGTGCCGTAGCCCTCGAGAGCCACCTGCAGCAGATAGGTGGCAGGCGACGGGAGTTCGCCCAGCACGAACTGGCCGATGGCGGGGCCGGCCGTGGGCGTGACGGTGTTGGTGGATTGCGAGCCGGCCGTGGCGATGATCTCGGCGCCGCCCAACGGTGTGCCGTCCTGATCGACCACCAGTCCGGTGATGACCCCCGGGCCCGAGAGCATCTGCACGGTGGGCAAGGTGACGGTTTCGCCCGGCGACACCTCTTGGAACAGCTGGATGGGTTCGAAGCCCAACGCCGTGTACGTCAGTCGGTAGCGACCAGGCGATGCCAGACCCGGCAACGAATAACCGCCCACATCGTCGCCTTGGGCGGTCACGGCGAACGATCCCGGCGTGTCTCCCACCATGATGCGGGCTTCCACGGTGACAGCGGGAACAGATCCCGCCGCCGACACCCCCCCGGCGATGGTCGCGGGTTCACCCACCACGAAGAGATCGTCCAGTTCGATCTCGGAGCCCGGTCTCACGCGGAACTCCTCATCGATGGGCAGTGTGGCGAACCCGGCACCACTGACGGTCACCTTGTAGATGCCGGGTGCGAGACCAGCGATGTTGAAGACGCCGTCCTCATCGGTGGAGGCCGCCGTAGGCGCACGCGAAGTGCCCTGAGGAAACGCCGTGACGACCATTCGG
>CAYMUC010000104.1:0-9679 GCA_964393535.1 uncultured Ilumatobacteraceae bacterium
GTCTGGACTTCGCGCCGCCCGATCGATCGACCTTCCGCTGTCTCGATCTCGCGTACGTGGCGGGCCGACTGGGTGGAACCGCACCGGCCTGGGTCAGCGCCGCCAACGAGGTGGCGGTGGCGGCGTTCCTCGAGGGCGGGTTGCGTTGGAGCGAGATCGCCGACGTCATCGAAGGTGTACTCGAACGGCACCCCGGCGTTGGTGATGTGCCGGGCACCGTCGCCGATGTGATCGAAGCCGACGCACGCGCCCGTAGCATCGCTCATGAGGTGATCGCGTCATGAGATCCACCATGTTGGAACCCGTCGACAGCACCGATCCGGTGCCGTGGTGGCACAGCGTCCTCGGTTTTGGGGGCCTTGCCGCTCTGTTGGTGTGGTTGGGGTTCGTGAACTCCTGGATGCTGTTGTTCGTCATCGGCATCGTCGCGTCCGTGGTGCTGCACGAGGTGGGGCATTTCGTCACCGCTCGTCGAAGCGGCATGAAGGTCACGCAGTTCTTCATCGGCTTCGGCCCACGCCTGTGGAGCACCCGGCGAGGTGAGGTCGAGTACGGCGTGCGCCTGCTGCCGCTGGGCGCGTTCGTGCGCATCATCGGCATGAACAATCTCGACGAGGTAGACCCCGAGGACGAGCCACGCACGTACCGGCAGCAGGGTTTCGGCCGTCGGCTCCTCGTGGTGTCGGCTGGGTCGCTGATGCACGCAGTGATCGCATTAGTCCTGCTCGCTGGTGTGTATGTGACGGCTGGTGCACCGGGGGAAACCGGTGAGGTGAGGTTGATGGCCATCGCCGATGGTTCACCCGCCGAGGTGGCGGGACTCCAATCGGGTGACCTGATCCTCAGCCTCGATGGCGTCGAGGTGGCCACGCGTGACGAGTTCGTCGATGCCATCCAACAACGGAACCCTGGCGATCGCGTCGACTTGGTCATCGAACGAGACGACGAGCGGCGAGTGGTGGAAGCAGGCCTGGGATCCAACCCCAGTCCAGGACTGGAGGGCGTCGCCTACTTGGGCGTGGGCAGCAGTTCCACGGGTCGGGTACGCGAAGCACTTCCGTCTGCGGTTGTCGGCAGCATCGCGGACCTCGGCACAGGCGTCTGGGATTCCATCCGCGGGGTCGCCATCGTGTTGAACCCGGTGAATGTGGCCACCCATGTGGCAGGCACCAACGACGACATCACCACTCGGCCCACCACATTGGTGGGTGCCACTCAGGTGTCGGGAGCGGTGGGCGAGCGCGACGGCATCGCCGGTGTCATCACCGTGCTTGCAGCCGTGAACATCTTCGTGGGCGTCATCAACATGGCCCCCTTGCTTCCACTCGACGGCGGTCACGCCTCGATCGTGCTCTACGAGCGCATCCGGAGTCGGCGCGGCAAGCGATATCAGGCCGATGTGTCCAAGATGATGCCGGTGGCCACCGGTGTCATCACCGTGCTGGGGTTGCTGCTGCTGGCCGGGCTCTACTTGGACATCACACAACCCCTGGGATGAGACTGAACACGATGTTCGAGCGCCGCCGTACCCGCCAGATCCATGTCGGCAACGTCGCTGTAGGCGGTGACGCCCCCATCTCGGTGCAGTCCATGACCATCACCAAGACCGCCGACGTCGAGGGCACCCTCCAGCAGATCTACGCCCTCGCTGCGGCGGGTTGCGACATCGTGCGGTGCACCTGCAACGACGCCGAGGCCGCCGAGGGTCTCGCTCAGATCGTGCCCCGGTCGCCGGTGCCCATCGTGGCCGACATCCATCACCAGTACAAGATGGCTCTGGCGGCACTCGAGGCCGGAGTGCACGGCCTTCGTCTGAACCCGGGCAACATTCGGCGCCCCGAACACATCAAGATCGTTGCCGCCGAAGCCCGGGACCGGAACGTCCCCATTCGTATCGGTGTGAACGGCGGGTCGCTGGACCCCGAACTGTACGAGCGTTACGGCGGCAAGGTGACGCCCGAGGCCATGGTCGAGAGCGCCCAGCGCGAACTTGCCTACTTCGACGAGGTCGGCTTCGACCTCGTGAAGATCAGCGTCAAGGCGTCCAGCGTGCCGCTCATGGTCGAGGCGTATCGGCAGTTGTCCGAGGTCACCGATCATCCACTCCACCTCGGAGTGACCGAGGCTGGACCTCCTCCCGCCGGGCTGGTGAAGGCCACCGCAGGCATCGGCGCACTGCTGCTGGAAGGAATCGGCGACACCATCCGCTACAGCCTCACTGCTGATCCCGTGGAAGAGGCCCGTGCCGGCCGTCAGTTGCTGGAGGCCCTGGGACTGCGCGAGAGAAAGAACGTCGACCTCATCGCGTGTCCCAGTTGCGGCCGGGCCGAGATCGACGTGATCGAGGTGGCGCGCCAAGCCATGGAGGCATTCGGCGAACGCGAGTTACCCCTGCAGGTGGCCGTCATGGGCTGTGTGGTGAACGGTCCCGGCGAGGCACGCGAGGCCGACCTGGGCATCGCTGCCGGAAACAAGCGCGGCCACCTGTTCGTCAAGGGTCGCAATGTGGCTGTGGTGCCCGAGTCCGAAATGGTCGATGCCCTCGTGGAGTGGGCAGAGCTGATCCACCACGAGGGTGTGGATGCCGCCATAGCCCGCGCCGATACCGCCCGAGCCGAACGCGAGGCTGCCAAGGACCGCTCGGCGCTTCTCGAGGCGCAGGGTGACGATGCGAACCGCGCCCAGGAACGCATCGTGGAGATCCGACGCCGCGTCGAGTCGTCGTGATCCCCCGCGAGTTCCCCATCCTCGAGTTCGATCCGGCAACCGCCGCCGTCATCGAGCCATGGGTTCCACGCCGCGAGGTGACCTTGCCGGTCCGAGCTGTCGCATGCTGGTTCGGCGATGTGGTGGGGGCTCGAACGGCGGGTCTCGAACCGGCGTTTTCGGTGGCACTCGAGCACAGTGCCCATGACGTGTTCGTGATCGAGCATCGCGGTGAGCCCGTCGTGCTGTTCAATCCCGGCGTCGGGGCGCCCTTGGCCGCAGCGGCACTGGAGTTGGTCATCGCTTCGGGGATCACCCACATCATCGGCTGTGGGGGAGCGGGCATCGTGGTGACCGGTTTCGATCCCGGCCACGTGATGGTGCCCACCGGTGCGGTGCGGGACGAGGGCACCAGTTATCACTACGCACCGGCCGGGGCTGAGGCCGTTCCCCATCCGGCGGCAGTGGCCGCCATAGACGCGGTGCTGACCGAACGGGGCGTCCCGCACGACCGCGGACTCACCTGGACCACCGATGCGTTCTTCCGCGAAACCCCTGCGCGCGTCGAGCGACGTCGCCAGCAAGGGTGCCTCACGGTCGAGATGGAAGCCTCGGCGATGTTCACGGTGGCGGCCTTCCGTGGGGTGGTCTACGGCCAACTGCTGTACGCCGGCGATGATGTGAGTGCCGAGTCATGGGACCACCGCAACTGGAACCGACAGGTCAGCGCCCGGGAACATCTCCTCGACCTGGCGCTGGATGCAGTCCTGCGGCTGTCACCCTGAACAGGGTGTAGCCAGCGGACCACTGCCGCCTCTCGCCGTTGCGCAGCAGGACGCAACTGCCGCGCCTCACGTCGCCCGTTCCTTCGGAACACCACCACAGTTCGTCGCCCTCGGCGGTGATGTCCGTGTCACTGTCCACCGTCCACCGCTCCACCACGAACGGTGCCTCGCCCGCCTCGTAGCGATTGATGCGGGCTCCGCCGTGCGTGAGTTCCCGCGGGCGCACCAATGGATCGGTGAGGACATCGTCACGCATCAACTCCACCACGGCGTCCACATCCACGTGCTTCGAGGTGAGCCCGCCACGAACCACGTTGTCGCTGGGGCCCATCACCTCGAGGCCCACCCCTTGCAGGTAGGCGTGCAGATGGCCGGCACCCAGGAACAGTGCCTCGCCGGGCTGGAGCACCACGAAGTTCAACAGTGGGATCGCTGCCACCGCACGATCACCGGGGTAGTGGTCGGCGATTCTGACCATCCAACGAGCCCAGGCCTCGTCGACCTCGGACGCGGCCGCCACCAGTCCGCTGATGTCGGGTCGTCCGCGCAGCAGCCACGTCACGACAGCGCGGGCACCGTGGTCCCGGAAGCGACGACGTAGCTCGGCCGCTTCAGCACCCAGTCGTTCCAAGCGTGCCCCCACGAGGTCGCGCGGTGCCAACCCGCACACCGCCTCGAACGTGGTGAGAGCACAGATCATCTCGGGTTTGGGCCACGGATCTCGGTAGATACGGCGTTCGGTGTCGCGGGCGTATCCGGCCGCCGCCTGTTCGGCCGACGGATGCAACTGCAGTGAGAGCGGACGGGCTGCTGCCAGGAGCTTCACGAGGTACGGCAATGAGCCCGTGACCTCGACGAGGGGTTCACCATCGTCGAGGCTCGAGGGTGCAGCCGGGTGCGTGCCCCACCAGAACTCGGCCCATGGGCGGCCGTCGGGAGGCAGGCCCAACAGTTCGGGAATTGCGCGTTCGTCTCCCCAGTCGTAGTGCTGCGGCCGACCCTGCACCACCCGCATGGCGATCAGTTCCGCACGGTGGAGACGATCCGCTCGACGGCCTCGGCGACGGGCACGTCCTCACGAGAGCCGTTGGACCGTCGACGTACCTCGATGGTCCCATCGGCCAAGCCGCGGCCCACGACCACTACCACAGGCATCCCCATGAGTTCGGCGTCGTTGAACTTCACGCCGGGCGACACGGAAGTGCGATCGTCGAACAGCACCGTGACGCCGCGCTGTTCGAGCTCCACGGCCAACCGCTCGGCCGCCTCGGCGATGGAGCTGTCCTTGCCGGCCTGCACCAGGTGAACCTCGGCGGGTGCCACCTGCGTCGGCCAACACAGGCCGCGGTCGTCGTGATACACCTCGGCCAGCACCGCCACAAGGCGAGAGACGCCGATGCCGTACGAACCCATGGTCACGGTGACCTGTTTTCCGTTCTGATCGAGCACGGCGAGCCCCAGCGCATCGGCGTACTTGCGTCCCAACTGGAAGATGTGGCCGATCTCGATGCCGCGAGCGAGGTCGATGTCGCCACCACACGTCGGACACGGGTCGCCCGGTCGTACCTCAGCCACGTCGATCGTGCCGTCGGAGGTGAAGTCGCGCCCTGCCACGAGGTCCACCACGTGATGGCCTGCACGATTGGCCCCGGTCACCCAGCGGGTACCGGTCACCACCCGAGGGTCCGTGAGATAGCGCAGGCCTCGGGCCTCACCGAGAGCGTCGGGTCCGATGTAGCCCTTGACCAGATCGGGGTGGCGCTCGAAGTCGACATCGGTGAACGCCTCCACCTCGGCGGGAGCCACCTGGGCCTCCAATCGCTTGGGATCCACCTCGCGGTCGCCGGGTAGGCCGATCACCAAGGGCTCCCGCGTCCCGTCGGGGTGGCGCAGCATCACCACCACGTTTTTCAGCGTGTCTGCCCCCGTCCAGGCGCGCTCACGGGGGAACTGGCGGTTGAGGAGTGCGACCAAGGTGTCGATCGTGGGCGTGTCGGGAGTGGATTCCACATGAGCCGCCGGCAGGCCCTCGAGATCTACCGACGTCGAAGCGGAGATCCGCATCGCCTCGGTGTTGGCGGCATACCCGCACGCCGTGCAGCGCACGAACGTGTCCTCGCCGGCGGACAGAGGAGCGAGGAATTCCTCCGATGCGGAACCTCCCATCGCCCCTGACATCGCCGACACGATGACGTAGGGCACTCCCAGTCGGTCGAAGGTCCGGATGTAGGCCTGGCGGTGGGCGTCGTAGGACGCCTGAAGCCCCGCTTCGTCCACGTCGAAGCTGTACGAGTCCTTCATCACGAACTCGCGACCCCGCAGCAGACCCGCCCGAGGACGCGCTTCGTCGCGGAATTTCGTCTGGATCTGATAGATCGACAGGGGAAGGTCCTTGTAGGAACTGAACAGATCCTTCACCAGAAGGGTGAACATCTCTTCGTGAGTGGGAGCCAGCAGGAAGTCGGCCCCTCGTCGGTCCTTCAGGCGGAACAGGGTGTCGCCGTATTCGGTCCAGCGATGCGTCGCCTCGTAGGGCTCTCGGGGCAGCAGTGCGGGGAAGTGCACTTCCTGGAATCCTGCGGCGTCCATCTCTTCGCGCACGATGCGTTCCACATTGCGGTAGATCATCCAACCCAGGGGCAACCACGTGAATCCTCCAGGTGCGGCCCGCCGGATGTAGCCGGCTCGGACCAGGAGTCGGTGGCTGGCCACTTCGGCGTCGGCGGGATCTTCGCGCAGCGTGCGCACGAACAGCCGGGACAGTCGAAGGATCACAGCGCCTCCTGGCGATGAACGGTCCGGGCGGGCTACCCGGTGACGCCGGAGCAGACTACCCGTGCGGCCGATATGATCTTCGGGTCCCTGGACAGGCGGGCGTGGGCTCGATCCCACGCCTTCGTTGTCTCTGGGGCGCCTCGAGGTAGGGAACGCAAACGACAAGGAGGTTCGGGCATGAGCGACCACACCGTGCTCGATCGCGTCCGTGCTCTGGTGCTCCCCATTGTCACCGACCTCGGCCTCGAACTGTACGACTGCGAATTCGCCGGCGGCACCTTGCGAGTCGTCATCGACACTCCACCGGGCAGCGACGGCGGGGTCGACCTCGAGAAACTGTCGCTCACCACCCGTTTGGTCTCTCGTGAGTTGGACCACAGCGACCCCATTCCCGGCCGCTACACCCTCGAGGTGTCCAGCCCAGGTCTCGAGCGGTCGCTGAAGCGGGCCGAGCACTTCCAACGTGAGGTGGGCAAGGTCGTGTCGGTGCGTCTGCACGCTCCTCTCGATGGCCGTCGTCGCCTCGAAGGACCACTGCTCAGCGCCGACGATCACTGTGTCGTCGTGCACACTGACGCTGGCGATATCGAGGTTCCGTTGGACCAGATCGAGCGGGCCCGCACGGTGTTCGTGTGGGGTCCCACCCCCAAGCCCGGTGGTCGCCCCGCCGGTCGTCGTTCCACCACTTCCACATCCCCGACGGAGGCATCCAGATGAGCAACCTCGACATGGCCGACGCCATCCGCCTGCTCGCCGAGGAGAAGGGCATTTCCCAGGACGCGCTGCTTCAGGTGCTGGTGGACGCGTTGGCCACCGCCTACAAGAAGCGCCCGGGCGCGGCCGAGGAAGTGATGGTCTCCATCGACCCCGCCACGTTCTCCATCACCTTCACCGCGTACGACCTCGACGAGGATCTGAACCTGGTGAATCCACGCGACGACACCCCCAAGGGTGACGAATTGGGTCGTATCGCGGCGCAGACGTTCCGTCAGGTGATGAGCCAGCGCATCCGTGAGGCCGAGCGCGATCGCAAGTTCGAGGAGTACGCCAACCGCGAAGGCGACATCGTCACGGGCATCATCCAGCAGACCGACGCTCGGTTCACGCTGCTGGACCTCGGCAAGGTCGAGGCACTGCTGCCTCAGGCCGAGCAGGTGCCCTACGAGCGTCCCGAGCCGGGTGCCCGCGTCAAGGCCTACATCGTCGAGGTACGCAAGACCGCCAAGGGACCCCAGATCGTGGTGAGCCGCACCCACCCCGGTCTCATCAAGCGACTCTTCGAGCTCGAGGTCCCCGAGATCGCCGACGGCATCGTCGAGATCCGCGCATGCGCCCGTGAGCCAGGTCACCGTACGAAGATCGCCGTGTGGTCCAACGACCACAACGTCGATCCCGTCGGCGCGTGCGTGGGTGCCCGGGGCGCACGGGTGCGTATGGTCGTGAACGAGTTGCGGGGCGAAAAGATCGACATCGTGCCCTTCAGCGACGATCTGCCCGACTTCGTGGCCAAGGCGCTCAGCCCGGCCAAGGTGACCGAAGTGCGTATCGATCACGACCACGGCCAGGCCGAGGTGATCGTGCCTGACTTCCAGTTGTCGCTGGCCATCGGTAAAGAGGGTCAGAACGCTCGTCTGGCCGCTCGACTCACCGGCCTTCGCATCGAGATCAAGAGCGAGGCGCAGGCTGCCGCCGAGGCCGCTGGTCTCGGCCCCGACGCCGAGCCGGTCGAGTACGCGGAGGGCGCCTGGGTGCAGAACCGCGAAACGGGTGAGCTGGAATGGCATGCCGCCGACGGCACCGTCATCGGTCAGGACGAGTGGGAGCGCGAGGCGCACCGCATCGGCCGTGAAGCACCCGCCGCGGACGTCGCAGGAGGAGAGTCGGCTGACGCAGCGGAGTGACCCCGTTCGCACGTGCGTCGGTTGCCGACGTCGAGCTCGCCCCGGTGAGCTCGTTCGTTGCGCGCTCACGGCCGATGGCGGCCTCATCGTGAGCGCTTGTACCCCTGGAAGGGGCGCCTGGGTGTGCAGGGACTCGCTGAGTTGCTTCGACGAGGCAGCGAAGCGACGTCGTTTCGAGCGAGCGTTTCGACGGCGGGTAGATGACGGGGCGATTGCATCGCTCCGCGAGGCGTTCGAAACGAACTCCCTCGACATGAGAGACTTGACATTGGTGAAAGGCTGAGAGCAGAACGTGCCGAAGAACATGCGGTTGCACGAGCTCGCAAAAGAGCTCGGGATGACGAACAAGGAGACCCTGGACCTGTGCCAGGAGCTCGGCATCGGCGTGAAGAGCCACTCGTCATCGCTGCAGGAGGCGTACTGCGACATGGTTCGCCGCCGAGCGGAACGAGACGGGCTCATTCGCGACGAACAGCCCGAGGAACCCAAGCCGGTGAAGGCCACCCGTGGTGGTGGCAAGGCCAAGGCCGAACCCGAACCGATCGTCGAGCCCGAGCCAGCACCGGTGGTGCCCGTCGTCGCTGAACCCGAGCCGGCGTCGAAACCCGCTGCAGAGCCGGAGCCCGAGCCGACTCCGGCACCGCCACCGGCCGCCGCACCCGTGGTCGAGACCAAACCGACAGCGCCTCCGCCCCCGCCCACTGCGCTCCCTCCGCGTCCCCCCGCACCTCCCATGCCGCCTGCGCCGCCGCGGCCGGAACCCAAGGTGATCTCCAGCGTTCGCCCGGCTCCTGCCCCGCCTGCACCTGCGCCTACGCCTCCCGCTCCCGCTCCTGCCCCGGCGGCAGCGCAGGCACCGCCGACTGCGCCTGCGCGTCCCGCAGGCCCGCCGCCCGGTCGTCCGTTGTCGCCCACTGGCAAGGTCATTCCGCCGCCGCCTGGTCGTCCGTTGTCGCCCACTGGCAAGGTCATTCCGCCGCCGCCTGGTCGTGCAGGTGGTCCGCGTCCGGCCCCCGGTGGCCCGGGTGGACCTGGTGGCCCTCGTCCCGGTGGTGGGCCTGGTGGCCCGCGTCCCGGTGGCCCTCGTCCCGGTATGGGTCCGCGTCCCGGTGGTGGGCCTGGTGGTCCGCGTCCCGGTGGCGGTCCTGGTGGCGGTCCGCGTCCCGGTGGCGGTCCTGGCGGTGGTCGCCCCGGCCCGGGCGGACGCCCCAGCGGCCAACGCCGTGCCCCTCGCCGCTCCAAGCGCGGCCGTCGTGGCGCCGACTTCGACGAGTTGCAGCCGCAGATCTCGGGTGCCTACATCCCCTCCAGCGCGCCTGTGCCCGAGGGCACGGTCGTGGTCGAGCGTGGTGTGTCGGCCCAGGAGTTCGCTCCCAAGCTGAATCGCAGCGCGGCAGACGTGGTGCGTTTCCTGCTGCAGAACGGCGAGATGGTCACAGCCACCATGACCCTCTCCGACGAGCAGATGGAGTTGTTCGCACTGGAGATCGGTGCCGACCTGCTGCTGGTGGA
>CAYMUC010000105.1:0-9544 GCA_964393535.1 uncultured Ilumatobacteraceae bacterium
CATTGGTTATATTGCCGTGGGTGTGGCTTGTTGGTGTACGCGCATCGCTTAGGCGCGAGTCATTGCCAATACAAACTGTAGTTGAAGTACTACCTGTTGGAATTCTAGAGATATCAAGCGTACCGCTTGTGATTGCGCTCGCGGCATGGGTATGGTTGTTATTGCTACTTACTTCAACAACCGTATTGTCTACCTTTTTTGTGAATACTTTACCATCTGCTGTATTAATTGCCAATTCTCCAACCGTTAGGGTATTTGCGGCAGGAACGGCAGACGCGGTGCTACTTCTTTTATGCAGGATGCTGTTGGACATTGTTCGCTTTCGTTAGTTGATTTTTAAACGGTTGACAGCGATTTTCGCTAAACTTGGGTGTATCGTTTTTGGCATAATGACTCCGATGCTCTTATGTAGTATGTATTGCTGCGAAAACACCGATGGAAGAGAACCATCGGTTTGCAAAAATTAGTTGTATAGTTGAACCTACCGCGTAGGCAGCAAGATACTTGGAGGGTAAGCAACGATTGGTCATAACGAATCTCCAATCGTATGTATCTTGAATTTAAAAGCCACCTATCGGGATCGAACCGATGACCTGCGGTTTACAAAACCGCTGCACTACCGCTGTGCTAAGGTGGCAAGGCATCACATTTTCTGTGATGCGCTGTGCAGTTCTGTTGCTAGGTGTCTGCACACCCCTGCTGCCTTTCTTTTAGGCCGCAAGACGCATTTCGGTGCCGTCTATGGTTGTCACAGTTTGTTTAACGAGCCTCCGTAACCAAGCCCGAATACCTCCACGTTCTCTATTTGCAACGAATCGAAAGCCTTGCGGCCCCGTATGTTTGGGAATGGAGCCGAGGGGATTCGAACCCCTGTGTTCGTCGCGTTCGATCCCGCTTCAACGGTATCAACGTTATGTAGTCGGAGAGACAGGATTTGAACCTGCGACCTCCTGCTCCCAAAGCAGGCGCACTACCAAACTGTGCTACTCTCCGCATAGGACCGGTGGGATTCGAACCCACGACCTTTCGCTTATCAAGCGAACGCGCTAACCAACTGAGCCACGGTCCAACTGGTCTGATAGGATTCGAACCTATAACCGATCCGTTAACAGCGGATTGCACTACCGTTGTGCTACAGACCAATCGGGTAGAGAGGGATTCGAACCCCCGGAAGGCTTGTAGCCTTCGGCTGTTTAGTAAACAGCAGCCTTAAACCACTCGGCCATCTACCCCAGTACTCCCGACAGGATTCGAACCTGTGACTTCTTCCGTGTAAAGGAAGCACTCTAGCCGCTGAGTTACGGGAGTCTGTGAAAGCGGTGGGAGTCGAACCCACACTAACTAGAACCTAAATCTAGCGCCTCTGCCAGTTGGGCTACGCTTCCTTAGTTCTTTGCGCTGGCGCGAATCTCTCCATCAATAGCAAGATCCGCCAAGGTATTGTGAATATCTCGCACATCATCATCGATGCGGCGATTCATCTGCTCGCTAAGGCGATCAAGGCGATTCTGAAGAGCCTCAACCTCTTGATCCATACGCTGATTGGTGCGAGAACTAACGGTGTCGATCTCTGTGCTTAGGCGCTCGGTTGCTCGCTCATGGGCTCTCCACATATCCTCCAGGCGAGAATCCATATCCTTATCTCGGGCATCTTCTCGCAAAGCCTTCAATTCACTCAATGCGACGAAAATTCCTGCAACACCAAAGGCAACTGTTCCACCGATAAGAACCTGTGCAAAGGTTGAATCAGTCTCAGTAAAGCCTTTGGTCGAAACGATGGTTGCGCCAAGCAACCCAAACCCTACCGCATATAGCGTGTTATTGAAAATATTCTTCATGCTGTATCCTTTCATTAAAGCATTGCGAAAACTAGTGACGATCACGATCAGAACTATTTAGTGCCTCCGGCAGGAATCGAACCTGCAACAAACGGATTAAAAGTCCGCTACTCTGCCAGTTGAGTTACGGAGGCATTTGTCGGTTAGTTTTATCTGGACCGAAAACCAGATAATCGGTTTAGAGCCATCACGGGAAGGAAACCGAAACCTTCGGGTGGATGTTGTTTGAGGCGACCAACAAAACCTTAATATTATTACAGCAATACTTTGTATCACCGTGAGAATTTAGGGTCTATCTCAACGACCTCCTGAGTTATCAGGAATTTTAAGTAAACTGCATTTTATGGTATGTGTACATTACACGGTTACCTCAGTAAAAAGTGCGTCATGCTGAAGGCGAACGGCTTCCTCAGAGGCAACAATTTTAGCCTCTGACAGCATCTCAATAAGTGAATCGATCTGATCGGGTGAATAGTAGCCGCGGATGTCAACATTGACTGCTACTCGATTGGGTTCCGTCTTGCTGCAAACCGAGATATCCTCAAACGTTGTCTGCACTACGCGAGAGCCAATCATCTTACCGGCACCGATTGTTGCAATTGTCTTCATTTGGTTTCCTTTGGATTAAACGTGCAAAGCCTTCGTATTGTGGAACAAAAATGGATTTGCTACTTGCTTCCACTTGCAGTCCCCACAATAGAACTTCCACAATTCCGTACACAGTTCCATTGACATTATTCCATCTGCACTTTCGGCATAAAGTTGCTTACCGTCGTTCTTATACACGGCAATGTCACCAGCCTTTGCACCTTGAAGGACGATAAACGTTACGTAATAGCCTTCGGGTGAAGAAAGAGTATACACCTTGTCGGTGAGAGTTTCCCACGAAACTGCAATCTTGTGTTGTGTTTGCGTTGTCATGGTTTCCCTTTGTTCTCTTCGGAGTTTACACCAAATCGAATTAAGTGCAAGTCTCAGTAAGGAATTTCGTCATCAAAATCATCAACAAACTCTGTTGGAGTTGGCGCCGGAGAAGGTTCTGGCGCCGACAGCGATTCGCCCTTCGCTGCGAGTTCCTCTTCAAGTTCGCTGCGATAACGCTTAACCTTTGCAATGAGATCGGTCCAATCGATGAATCTTGGCGTACCATGTGTGGCGGCCATTTCATCCATTAGTTGGGCGATTGTGTAATTGCACTTTTGGATGCGCTTACGCAGTTCGTTTGGTGTATCGATAGGTGTTCGTGCCATAGTGCCTTTCAGACCATCTTGCCAGAGATCCACTCCTCATGGAGAAGATCATATGCGGCATCAGTAAGGCTACCGTCTTGGTTAAGGTAGTCCTGTAGGTTGTTTGCAGGGGTCATAGAAGCGCGAGGCGCGGTCACAGACGGGTTCCATGCATCATGTGGGGTGATGAACGAGGACGCAATAGCGTCCCGAGAAAGAACGGTTGGAGAAGAAGCCATAAAAGAAATGTAGCACATTTGTGGTGTGCCGTCAAGCCAGATAGTAAAGATTCTTAGTCTATTTGTTTTGCCAGAGTGGAAATCTTGGCAGCCAAATTACGCAAAGTGGTAGGGTCAATTTTGCCACCCTTTGCTTTTGTATCATGCCCATTGGCAATCATTGCAATTTCATCGGCAGCAGCAACAATCGCTTTCACGGTGTCTTCACGGGCGTACGCCGCCTCAAGAGCCAAGTTTGTATACAGAACGTCAATTCGCGGTTTTCTCATAGTAAACCATCCTTTCACCTATATCTATGCGACTAAAAGAAAAGGGAGCGCCGGTGAGGGCGCTCCCTTGACTCACTTGTGTGCGCTAGGCACACCCATCACGAAATGATTACCACGCGATGTGGAACTCGCCACCCTGTGGGGCAACCGTGAAGGTTGCGTTGGTGACGCTCACCGAGGAATCGTCGCCGAGGTAATCGGCAAGATCAGACTCCATGTTGAGAACGTTCACCGTCTTCAGACGGTACTTGCTTGAAGGCGCAATGGAGGCCTTCAGGCTACGGCCGTTGCCCGAGAACGTCGGGGCAACACCGAAGTACTCACGCGAGAGGCGCGTAACGATGTCGCGCACGGTGGCGGTGTTCTGAATATTGCGAGCGGTAACAACGATAGTGGGGTTATTGGTCTTCATAATTTTCCTTTGCTTGAAGACTTTGCGAATCGAACTCCCCTCATTTGGGGACTCTGAAGATATTACCACAAGTGTCGATTCGCGCAAGCCTTGTGGTAAGATTTTGTCAAGAATTTCTTGAACCCTTGTAGTTGGCAAGAAACTCGTCGGTGATGCCTGCGGCCGCGGCAGCCTTGGGATCGGTTGCGGCAAATGATCGCAGGAACAAAGCCTCGATGTCACGAATCTCGTCATCCGTCATCGCGTCGATGCGGTCGTGGAATAGGCCCATGAAGTGCCTCGTCAGTTGCAAAGCAAACTCTGGCTTAGCGAGATCAAGCGCCGACTGTCCGAGTGCAAGGGTAACGGCGATGCTGTCGCTCAGTTGCGTCCTGCTACCTGGCATTGCTCCCTCAACAATCGTAGTAAACCGCTCGCGGCTGCCGATGTAATGGCATGCCGTTTCAACGATGTTTCCAAAGTCTGTGCTGTTGGGATCGATACCGAAGAATGTCTTGTTTGGTGTGTTCATTGTGATGGTTTCCTTACGCCTCAAGCGCATATCGATTATACAAGGTATCACTCTTGATGCAATGGGGGTGGAGAGAATTTTCGTAAATTCTTTTTGCCTTAGGAGGCATTATTGTGCCAGAACTTTTAAACTCATTTGCCTTGCCATTTGTATAATATGGCACTCCTGCCAAGGAGTTGGCATATCCAGACTCAGTAAAGTAATCGGTTGGTGATTCATGCCAAATATTGTAATGCCAATGTAGTGCCCAACCGGCACTCAAATCGTCTGGCAAATTGCCCACAGTTAGTCCAATGATATTGCCAGTTTTGAGATTTACAACCCATAGAATCTCTGAACCATCATTGGTTGTGATATGGCAATAACTGTTGCCAGGATCGGTGTGTATAAGTGGTTTTTCGCCATTGCTCAACCGACGCGAATTTATGTCTTCCAAAATTTCACCTATTCGAATAATCGCCTGCGAATGGGTGATGTAGTTGTTTACAAACCGATCCTCTTGCAAGAATACGGTTTCATTTGTGCTGTTGGCATCGTTCATGGTTCTGTCCGAACACGAATGCGAAAATATCCTTCACTCTCATGCTGCTCAACAGCAATTTCTGCAATTGTTTCGTTGTTAAATTCTGGTGCGCGATCACCTACTGCTATAAACGGACCACCTTCGGGGTCGAAATATGCAATCATAGATCCATCAGGTGTTGTACCAACACGGTAGTATCGTGCTTCACCTTCAAATATAAAATGATCACCGTCAGAGGTTACCGTTCTCGGCACACCATAGCGTGAAGGAAAATTATTCGGTTTCATCTTTAGCCTTTTTGTTTGGTTCGTTGTCTACTGCTTGCTGAATATAAGTGTGAATGTTGAAATATCCGCACGCCATACCAATGGCATAAGCACTAGTATCAAACCCAAAAACATCATACAAAACGCCACGATACGAGCGGCCTTCCTCAATGTCGCCGCGACGAATTCTACTGCATATTGCGTAGAACACCATCAATTTTTCATCCGGAGAAAGATTTTCCCAATACTTTTCGGCGGATGCCGAATATTCTCGCATCGACTCTTCTAAGAGATATCCCATTTCCATGAGGGCATCAAGAGCATCGCGTTGCGATTGTGACCTTATATCCTGAAACTCTTTTGCGTCTTTGGATTCTTCGGTCATTTGAGCCTCAGGAGTCTACACTTGTAGAGTTTGATTCTAGTGTGTCAATTCGATCACGTAGCGTGTCGATTTCTGTTTTCACTACATCGATGCGTGCATTAATCAATCCCATCAGGAAAAAAATACAAGCAAGAATCACCGTGATGATAATGATAGTGCGTGATTGGTTAGATTTCTGATTCATCGTCATAAAGATACCTCGGATTGGTTAAAGGAAAAGAGTTTTCTTTTTGGTTTTCGATTATTTCTTTCGTGTTGGGCAAATACCAACCATGTAGGTTGGCAAAATTCGACTCTAAAGTTTTCATATGGTCTTCATTATCTTCAGTTCCATACCGTTTGCTATACTGTATACACGCAATTCGCCGTGAGCGATCACGTTCGCGGCGATACTCTTCTGCCTTGTTCCATAACTTTATTGCCTCTGTTTGAAACTTACGCGATTCTATGCTCAGTCTCCGCGCTGCCTCGCGGTAGCGATCAATCTCTGCCAAAAGCGCATGATGAGTATCAACATCCATGCATTTCATTTTCAAGAAGGGTTCTCGCGTCGGAGCGATATAATCCTCATCGTATGTCATCGGCCCCACCTTGACCAATCCCACAGTTTCATTTCTGCAATCTCCTTCGCATCGGTGCAAGGCACAGTTTTTCCATCAACACGCCTAAAAACTTCGCGTGTATCGATAACAAGTTCACAGTACAACTGCCGTGCCTCATCGCGTTCACGGCGATAAGTTTCAGCAATCATCTCCCAATCCGGCTCACGGTATCCGTGATCGTTATCACCAACAAAGATATCATTTTCCATTCTACATTCTCCTTTAGGCCAACAATCCGGTCAAAGTCATAATTGCAACAATCACAAGAGTTACCACTACAGCGGCGTTTTCTACTTCATCTATGGTGTATCGGCGAAACCTCGGAGGCCTCATTCATAATCCCTTACAGCAACACCAACAGGAAATCGTGGCAGACCACCGTTTGTAAGGCCTTGATATCGCACAGTAAGCATCTTGCCAATCACACGCTTTGGTTTGTCAAGATACTCTTTAAGGGCATCAAGCGAGCCTTCAAGTTTGCAGCGAAACTCTCCTGAGTCGGATCGGCACACAAAAACAGCACACTCGCTCATGCGACCTCTGCCTGGTTCCACACCAATAATCTCAAACTCAGAATCATCAAACTCCTTGATTTTCTGAACATGGTAAGATCGCTTGTGTTCATACTCGGCGTTGTTGCGAATCATCGCTCCCTCATAACCAGCCGCGCGCCATTCTGTGAAGAATAGAATAACGGCTTCAGGAGTATCAACGTGCAAGGTAGGCACAAGATCAATCTCATGGAAACCAATACCAGGCTCACGTAGCAGGTGTGCATGGGCAGTTAACCAATCCCAACGCTGCTCAAACCTCTCACCTGGACGGATCGTATCGTAAACATGATACTGAACCATTCCGCAACGCGGATCGGGTTTATCTTTTCGGACAAGCGAAACAATCTCTTCAAACTTGTCACGCATCGCATGATTGTAAAGTTCGCCATCAAGGATAACGGTGCCATTTGGGAATGCTTCTTCTAGGCGCTCAACAATGTGTGGAACGCTATTGATCTGCTTTCGCGTGCGCGACCACAAAGTACACACACCATTTTTAATCATTGCGATACAACGAATGCCGTCGAGTTTCGGTTGCATCCACGCCGGGTACTGGATCTTTTTTGAATGCTCGCTCCACTTGTGTGCAAGCATAGGCTCAACACCACCAGCAACATAAGCGGTGCTTACCTTTCCTGCACGGGCGGCGCCAGCATTGGGATGATAACCGCTTTTTTGCTTTTTCTCCCAGGCACTCTCTGCCTCGCGTAGTGCTTGCTCTTCGGCGGTTGTTGCATTCGCACGCCCGACATTCTTGCCGCTGCGAATGGTGTCTTCTGAAATCTGCACAGCACCACCAACTCGGCCGTATTCGCGGATAATTGTCTTACCGCGCACAGAAATGCGCCACTCTTGCAGCGAGCCATCTGAATTCAAAGAATACAGCGGTGGAAACTGCTTTCGTGTTGGTGTTCGCGTAGTCATCGTGCCCTCTCATATTCGCGGTTTAAGCGCCGAATGTTTTCGTCACCAATTGCAATAATCAGTTCACCGCCAGTCTTATGCGGCCAGATCATGCGACCCATCACACGCGGAGTATGATCGCGCACGCAGCGCACACAATACTCAGTACCAGGCACAGCATCAAGCCGTGCAGGAGGAATCTCTGCTTGGCAGTCTTTGCATCTCATAGACAAAGTATACTCTCGCTTCCTTGAAAGTCAAGAATTTTCCCAATCATCACGCTGCCGATCACGGCGCCAACGTCGGCGTGCCGCTTGAGGTGATTCGTCGGTTTTGCTCCATACCTTTGCCCGTAGGCGAATACCTGAAGCAATAAGGTCCCGGCGCTCTCGCCATGCCTGCTCACGAATTAAGTCACGATACTGCCGCATCACCACCAACCAAGAACCTTTCCATTATTCTCTGCAACAACCGAAAACCACTCGGCAAGGGCACGAATTTCACCTTCGCTAAGGTCCGCGTATCCGCCTTGAATCGTTTCATTATTTTCGGCAATCCAGTTGTGGAATCGATCTGCAATTTCGCGCACTTCTCCTTGCTCAATCTTCTCGCGGTAAAGATCCACACCAAGAACCGTTTTCATAAACGGCGCGTATGTCTTGCCACGGAAACTACTGCCGTTGCCGTTGCCTGAGAACATTCCACCCATAAGAACAGGTGGAATATGCTCAAAAAGTGATGCAGGAAGCATCTCGTTTCGATCACCATGATATGCGTATGTGTCTAGTCCCATTGTAAACCTTTCTTAGTCACGAAATTTATGGTTGTCCTCGTCGTCAGTTCCATCAACCCCATCAAGCCAATCTGCTGCATCTGCAAGCGCATCGGCAAGGGCACGAATGTTGTTTGAATCGGTTAACGTGATATCTTGTATTGTGAAATCTGCACAATCTCCATGCTCAACCGTAATGGTTACCCGCTTTGCAGACACACCATTTCCCTTACCACGATGTGATGCCCACCACTGGCATACATCAAACCGATCACCAAAAGCGTTTGCGATGATATGAGTTGTAATCGACTCGCGGTTTGGTTCTTTTGCTTTCGATGCCTTTGCTAGTGTACGTGTGCTTTTGCTTTTAGTTGTTCTCTTCATTGTTCTCTTCATTGTTCTCTGCTTTCTTTCTGCGCTTATGACGCTTGCGATAGGCCTTCAGTTGATCCTTAACAATTGCATACGACACATATGCAAACATTGCACAAACAGTTGCAAGCGATGCCGCAACAATGATATTTTCTGCGAGTTTCATCAAATGGCGTTCTCCTTGTTCTCGGTCTTGTAGCAGTCCCATCCCTTGAGATAGGCAATACGCATGGCAATTTTCGCAAAGTCGCCGCTTTCGGGATCGTAGTTTGGGTTAGCGTCAGTCTCCAGCATCGCACCAAACTCACAGGCATCACGCCGTGCGGAATCTCGCTCCAGCCGCAACTGCATGATTTCGGCAGCGGCATCTCGTATCGCTCGGCACTCAGTCTCGTCCAAACCGCGCTCGTCTGCACCAGACAAAATGCGGTTCAGGCGGGTCACGATGTCCATGATGTCGGGGTCACTCATCGGTGTTCTCCTTGAAGCAGTCCCAACCCATCATCTCCGCGACTTCTTTCGAAGTCTCGCACCGCACGGTGTCTCTTCCGACTCGGCGATAGACGCGACCATTCCGGATTGCGTCTTCGCAGACTCGACGCCTCGCCTCATCGCGCTCCTTCCGCAGCCGATCTATCTCCGCATTGGCTTCGTCAACTTGTCTCTCAA
>CAYMUC010000106.1:0-9418 GCA_964393535.1 uncultured Ilumatobacteraceae bacterium
GTGAGGTCCACCAACACATCAGCGGTCACCGATGTCGCAACGCACACCCTGCCGTTCCTGCCCACCGGGACGTAGGCCGACCCGGCCACGGTCTCACCCCGGTTCATGTTCACCACCGAACTACTGCCCGAGGCGGCGCCACAGGGAAAGGCGCTCAGAAAGCCCGGGCCTTCTGCGCCGGTGGCGGTCACGGTCACGGCCACGGCGGTGGCGCCCGAAGGCGCCCGGAACGACACCTGAGCCGCCCGACCGGTGGCCCTGGTGTCGATGACGCGGCGGGGTGTGACCGGCCGCAGTCGGCTGCCGGTGGTGGCAGTGGTGAACGTACCGCGCAGGTCCACCAACAGATGGGTGGCCGATGAGGAACGAAGGCATACGGCGCTGCTGGCGGCCACCACCGCCTGCGCTGCGCGGTCTCGGCCGGTCACCGTGTTCAGCGACGACGAGTGGCAGGCACTGGTGCGCGTGCTCGGTACGCCTGCGTGGTGCCTCGACGAGCGATTCGTCACCATGACGGGCCGCGTGGCCAACCAGGACGAACTCGATCGCCACCTGAGCGAGTGGACCCGAGAACGAGACCGGCACGAGATCATGCACACGCTCCAGCAGGCGGGTGTGACAGCCGGAGCCGTGCAGGATGCGCGCGACGTCAACGAGCACGACCCGCAGATGGCGCACCGCGACATCTTCTTCGAGTTGGATCACCCGGTGATCGGCGAGGCCCGGTTCGAAGGGGTGCCCTTCACCGCGACCAACTTTGGTGCCGACCACTGGCGTTCGGCTCCGTTGCTGGGTGAGGACAACCACTACGTCCTCAGCGAGGTGCTGGGACTGGACCACGACGAGATCGCTGATCTCGAGGCATCGGGGGTGCTGTGATGACCGACCGATCCGATGCACTCATCGGCGCTGGCCTCCGTGTGGTCGAACTCGCCACCGATCCGGCCGGAGAACTGACCGGCCTGCAGTGGGTCCACCTCGGTGCCGACGTGGTGAAAGTGGAGCCGCCCGCCGGCGCCCCATCACGACATCGCGGTCCGTACGTGGGTGATGTGGAGGATCCCGAGCGCTCGCTGTCCCACTGGTACTACAACGGTGGCAAGCAGAGCGTCGTGGTGGATCTGGAACATGCCGAGGGGCGCGCTTCGTTGCACGCCTTGTTGGCCACTGCCGACGTCTTCATCGTCACGCTGCAGCCGGCTGAACTGCGCCGTCTGGAGTTGGATCTCCAGGCCATGGCGAACGAGCACCCACGCCTGATCGTCCTGTCGATCACGCCCTTCGGCCTGACCGGCCCGTGGGCCGACTACCGCTCCAGTGACCTGGTGGCGCTGGCCACCAGCGGCCTGTTGATCACGTCTGGCTACGACGACCACAGCATCCCGCCCATCCGGCCGGGGGGCGATCAGGCGTTCCACACTGCGGCCAGCTTCGCCCACATCGCCTCGTTGTTGGCGTTGCTCGAACGAGACCAGTCGGGTCGTGGGGGACTGGTGGACGTGTCCATCCAAGAGGCCGCCGGCGTGACCGTGGAGTTGGCCAACGCCTACTGGTTCTACCCAAAGGGTTTGGTGCAGCGACAGACGTGTCGCCATGCCCAGCCCGTGCCCACGCAGCCGGCCATCTTCCAGTGTGGCGACGGTCGATGGGTGTACTTCGCTCTCATCCTTGCCGACGACAAGCCGTGGCAGGCGCTGGTGAGTTGGATGGCCGAGCACGACCTCGCCGCCGACCTCGACGAGCCGCCGTTCGCCGACCTGAAGCATCGACAGGAGCATTTCCACCACATCCAAGGTGTGGTGGAGACCTTCTGCCTGGTGAACGACTCGTCGTACATTTACCACGAGGGTCAGGCCCGCGGGCTCCCCATCGGTGTGTTGAACGCACCCGAAGACCTGTACGACGACGAGCACCTTGCTGCTCGGGGCTACTTCGCCGAGATCGAACAGCCGGGGTACGGCACGCTGAAGCGTCCGGTGGCGGCCTACCGCTTCTCGGCCTACGAGGTGGAGCCACCGCATGCGGCAGCCCGCCTGGGTGAACACACCGCTCAGGTACTGGGAGACTGACGAGCGTGGCCGACCGGGAGACGTACGCCGACGGGGTGCCTCCCGAGGTCGCCGAGGTGCGCCCAGGTGAGCATCTGGACTGGGAGCGACTCGAGACGTATCTGCGCGAGCGACTGGACGTGGCCGGTGCCATGTCGGTGAAGCAGTTCCCCAACGGTTCGGCCAACCTGACGTATCTGCTGGCCTTCGGCGACCAGAGTTTCGTACTGCGGCGGCCGCCATTCGGCCAGATCGCACCGGGTGCTCACGACATGAAGCGCGAGTTCCGAGTGCTGTCCCGCTTGTGGCGCTCGTACGACCGTGCCCCGCAGGCCTACCTCTTCTGTGACGATCACGAGGTGGTGGGCAGCGACTTCGTGGTGTCGGAGTATCGGCGCGGCGAGGTGATCTGGGCGGCGCTGCCGCCCTCCATGGCCGACCTGCCCGATGCGGGTCTGCGCGTGGGTCGGGCGACGGTGGATGCGCTGGCTGACCTGCACCTGGTGGACCCCGCCTCGTGCGACCTGAGCACGCTGGGGCGGCCCGAGGGCTACCTGTCCCGGCAACTCGAGGGCTGGCGAACCCGATGGAGTCTGGTGGCCACCGACGACTACGACGAGGTCATGTCGGCCGTGGGTGAAGGGCTGGCAGGTGCGCTTCCGGCCACGACACAGGTGTCCATCCTCCACAACGACTTCAAGACCGACAACTGCCAGTTCCGCCCCGGTGAACCCGATCGCGTCACTGCTGTGTTCGACTGGGACATGGCCACCCTCGGGGATCCGTTGGCAGATCTGGGCACGTTGTTGAACTACTGGCCCGATCCTTCCGACACGCCCGACGATCGAGCGCTCCACGTGGTCGGTATGGAGCATCTGGGATTTCCTACCCGACGCGAGGTGGTGGAGCGCTACGCCGCTCGGACCGCCTTCGATGTGTCGCACATCGCCTGGTATGAGGCCTTCGCCTGTTGGCGCACCTGCGTGATCCTTCAACAACTCCACCAGCGGTACGTACGGGGCGAGAGCACCGACGAACGCATGGCGACGCGCGGCGAGCACATCGGCATGCTGGCGAGGCGCGCACAGCGGATCCTCGCTGTTCACTGAGTTCACACGGTTTCGAAAAGAGGTGCCATGCACGTAGATCTCACGGGCAAGGTCGCGCTGGTCACCGGCGGCAGCCGGGGCCTGGGGGCCGAAATGGTCGCAGCGATGGCTCGCTGCGGCGCCGATGTGGTGATCGTGAGCCGCAAACTCGACGCCTGCGAGGCACTGGCCGACACGGTGCGGCGCGAGTCCGGACAGCGTGCCGTCGCCATGGCGTGTCACATGGGTCGGTGGGACGAGGTGTCTGGCCTCGCCACGCGAGTCCTCGACGAGGTGGGGGTTCCTCACATCCTCGTGAACAATGCCGGCATGGCACCGCTGTACCCGTCGCTGTCGCAGTGCAGCGAGGAACTGTTCGACAAGGTGATCGACGTGAACCTCAAGGGTCCGTTCCGCCTCACGGCCGTCCTAGGCGAGCACATGGCGGCTGGTGAGGGTGGGTCCATCATCAACGTGAGCAGCATCGGCGCGTCACACCCTCAACCCACCGACCTTCCCTACGCAGCGGCGAAGGCGGGGTTGGACACCTTCACCATGGGGTTCGCCGCCGCCTTCGGTCCTCGTGTACGCGTGAACACCATCGCTGTCGGGCCGTTCCTCACCGACATCTCCAAGGCCTGGGATCTCCCCTCCTTCGAGGCTCATGCCAGGGACCGCTACGCCCTGGGTCGACTGGGTCAGCCGAACGAGATCGTGGGTGCCGCCCTGTTCCTCGCATCGGACGCCTCCAGTTTCGTCACCGGCTCCACCGTGACCGTCGACGGCGGGGTGTCGCATGCGTCGCCCTTCCCCGGAAACCACGGCTGACGTCGTACGACGCCTTCGTTGACCTCATGATGAATTCCTCATGAAGGTTGACACCGTGTGGCTGGCGTCATATTCTCATGATGATTAGTTCGGGGCGGTGGTCGGGTGCGGCGCTCATGGAGTTTCCATGGTCGTAGCCGAGTACTCCGGCCGGTTGATCACTTGTCACAAGAGCTCCGGCGGTGCCGGGCAGGCTTCTTCCAAGGGGGAGAAAATTGAGTACACGACATCGCTTCCGGCGTGTGGTCGCCGGTGTGTCCTTGCTGGGTGTCATGGCGGTCTTCGCCGCGGCGTGCGGCAACGACGACTCGGAGACCACAGACACGACCGCTGCGCCCGCAACTACAGCACCGGCCACCACGGCGGCACCTGAGACGACTGCTGCGGCCCCTGATCCCGAGGCGGAGGCAGCGGCCGCCTGGGAGGCACTCATCGAGGCCGCCAAGGCCGAGGGTGAAGTGAACATCTATGGCTCTCACGCGCTCGACAACATGGAGTTGGTCGCCAAAGAGTTCGAGGCCGAGTACGGCATCAAGGTGAACGTCTTCCGCGGCATCGACAACGACGTGCATGCCAAGATCCAGGCCGAGCGGGACACCAACCAGCCCGTCGCCGACGTGGTCACCAACGCCACCCTCGCCTGGCAGCTCGAGAAGAGCGATGCAGGCTGGTTCGCGCAGGTGGACCTGCCTGCGTTCCAGAACCCCGACTACAACGTGGAACTGAACGTGTCGGAGAAGGGCGACTACTTCGTGGTCAGCGCCGCCGTGCTGACCTTCGGGTGGAACACGGACCTGCTGCCCGAGGGCTTGACCGACTACCCCGACCTGTTGAACCCTGAACTGAAGGGCAAGATCGGCGTCATCGAGCCAGCCAACGGCGCCATCTTGGACTTCTGGCTGTACCTCGAGGACAAGTACGGCACCGACTTCACCGACAAGTTGGCGGCCCAGGAGCCTCGCATCTACCCCAGCTCGCTGCCCATGGGTGAGGCGCTGGTGTCGGGCGAGATCGCCGCTGCATCGTTCGTGCAGGTGCAGAAGCAGCCCAAGGCCGACGGCGCTCCCGTCGACTCGGGTCTGTCGGACACGGTGTGGGGTGCCATCTTCAACGGCGCCGTGCTGGAGAACGCACCGAATCCGAACGCTGCCCGCCTGTTGGCGAACTACCTCTTGACGCCTCCCGGACAGCGCATCGCCGCTCGCGCCGCTACCGCTCTGCCCGGTATTCCCGAGGCTGCCGTGGAGATCACCACCGACGCCGTGAAGCGTCAGGACCTGTCGCGCTTGACGCCTGAGGCTCTGACCGCCTATCAGGAGCGTTGGAACGCACTGTTCAAGTGACCTGATCCGGGTCGGTCGGCGCGAGCCGGCCGACCCGGTCGTCACCCGACCGGCCATTGGGGGCTTTGGATGTCGCACATCACGATCAGCGGTCTGAGCAAGCACTTCGACAGCAAGCCGCCCACCAAGGCCATCGATGACCTAGACCTCGAGATCGCCGACGGCGAGTTCCTGGTGCTGCTGGGTCCCAGCGGTTGTGGCAAGACCACCACCCTGCGCTGCCTGGCCGGCCTCGAGCAGCCGGGCCAGGGTTCCATCACCTTCGGCAGCACCACGGTGTTCGATGCCGGCAAAAAGGTGAACCTCCCTCCCGACCGTCGCAACATCGGCATGGTGTTCCAGTCGTATGCGTTGTGGCCTCATCTCACGGTCCGCAAGAACATCGCCTATCCCCTCAAGGCGCGCCGGCTCAAGCAGGGCCTGGCCGAGAACTGGGTGCAACAGATCGCCGACCAGGTCGACTGCGGCGCACTCCTCGATCGTTACCCCTCACAGCTCAGCGGTGGTCAGCAGCAGCGTGTGGCCTTGGCCCGAGGCCTCGTGGCGCGTCCCGACCTGGTGCTGTTCGACGAACCCCTCAGCAACCTCGATGCTCGCCTGCGAGACCAGGTGCGAGCCGAGATCCACGAACTCCACGGACGTCTGGGATTCACGGCGGTGTTCGTGACCCACGACCAGTCCGAAGCACTGGCTCTGGGCGACAAGCTCGCCATCATGAAGCACGGTCGGGTCGAACAGTACGCCTCACCCGACGACGTCTACGAGCGCCCTGCCACCGAGTACGTGGCCGCCTTCATCGGTATGTCCAATCGTCTCGTGGCCACCTACGTCGACGGACGTTGGCTCCTCGAAGGTCAGCAGGTCAAGGGTGCCACCCTGGCACCCCCCGGCGCCGATTTCGCAGCGCGCCTGCGCCCCGAAGAACTCTCGCTGCACACGACGACAGCGTCGTTGCCCGAGGGTCATGTCGGCGTGGATGCCAAGGTGATCGATTCCGAGTTCGGCGGTCGCACTATGGACGTCAGCGTGGATGTGCACGGAACACGACTCCTGGCCCGTATCGAGGCCGGTGAACGCGGCGGTTGGGCCCGCACCTTGGAGTCGGGACAGCCCGTGACCGTGAGCTACCTGCCGTCGGCGGCCCGCACATTCGCACTCGACGACACAGCGAGCGTGGCCCCGTGAGCACGGTCACCGTCGACTCGGCGGGTCCGCTCACGGGGCTGATGCAGTTCGCACTTCGCAGTGACGTCCGACGCTGGGCGGGTCGGCTGGGCCTGTTGGCGTTCGTGGCAGCGGTGGGCTACATGGTCGTGATGCCGCTGTATCGGCTTCAGGCCGAGGCCCTCTCCGACGGCGCTGCCGGGTACAGCAGTGCCTTCGGAACCCCCGGCTTCTGGCGGATGATCCGCTACACGATCTTCCTCGCCTTCGGCTCGCTGGCGATCGCACTGATCTTGGGCACGCTGCTGGCCTGGGCGGCGAGTCGCCTGCCTGCCCGTCTGTCGCTGTTGAAGGTGCTGCCGATTCTGCCCATCGTGGTGCCGGCCATTGCCAACGTGGTGGGCTGGGCGTTCTTGTTCTCGCCCCGACCGGGCTACCTGAATGCCTTTCTGCGCAACATGCCGTGGTGGAATCACCTCGACGAGGGCCCGGTCGACATCTACTCGATGCCGTGGATCGTGATTCTGACCGGTTTCGGTCTCACCTCGTTCGTGTATCTGTTCGTGAGCGCCGGCTTCGCCAACATCAGCAGTGAGCACATCGAGGCGGCGCAGGTGGCCGGGTCCGGTTCGTGGGGCGTCTTCTTCAAGGTGATCCTGCCGCTGCTTCGACCCACCCTGGTGTACGGCGGTGGCGTGGCACTGTTGCTGGGTCTCGGCCAGTTCACCGGACCACTGCTGCTCGGACGCAACGCCGGTATCGACGTTGCCACCACGTTCATGTACCGCTCCATGAGCGACTACCCGGCTCGATACGGCGAGGCGGCCGCTCTCGGCTCGCCACTGCTGCTGTTCGGCATCGTCGTGGTGATCATGCAGAAGGTGATCATGGGCGACCAGCGTCGCTTCGTGACCCACACGGGCAAGGCGTTCCGGCCCCAAGGCCGGACCAGCAAACTCGGAGCCCTCGGCATCGTTCTGTACAGCGCCATCGCCACGGTCCTGCCACTGGGGTCACTGTTCCTGGTGTCGTTCAACAAGTTCTGGACGGCCGACATCAGCCCGAGCCGCTGGAACCTCGACAACTATCGCCGCATCATGGAGACCGACACCATCAGCGAGGGCATTCGCAACAGTGTGACGTTCTCGCTGGCGGCCGTGGCCATCAGCATTCCGCTGGGTTTTCTCGCGGCCAACGTGCTGCTGCACGGACGTCATCACCGCATCCTGCGAACTGCGCTCGACTTCCTCGTCTCCATGCCTTTGGGCGTTCCCGCCGTGGTGTTCGGTGTGGGATTCCTCCTCACTTACACCCGTGAGCCCTTGATGCTGTACGGCAGCAACTGGGTGATGATCGTCGTGTACTGCACCCTCATGTTGCCTTTCACCACCCGCATGCAACTGTCGGCACTGGTGTCGCTGGGATCGGGTTACGTCGAGGCGGCCCGAGTGAGTGGCACCGGAGTCATCAGGTCGAACCTGAAGGTGGTGCTTCCGCTCATGCGGTCATCCATGGGCGGCGCAGCTGCGCTCATGTTCGTGCTGCTCACCCACGAGTTCGCGGCGTCCATCCTCGTGCGCTCCTCCAAGACACAAGTCATGGGCACCGTGCTGTACGACGCCTGGGGGAACGGTTCGTACCCCTTGGTGGCGGCCATCGCCGTGATCATGACGCTGGTGACAGCACTGGGTGTCACCGCCGCCATCATCGTGGGTGGCTCGGAGTCACTGACCAAGCTGTAGTCGGCCGACCGCTCCTGGCGGGGTGACGGGTCGGATCACCGTCGCCTCACCGCATCGGATCTGCGAGGTGAAGCACCTGCTTCCCGGTGTTGCGTCCCTCGAAGAGACGACGCAGTCCCTCGGGTGCACGCTCCAAACCCTCGAGGACGTCATGCTCCACGACCAACTGCCCCGAGTCGATCCAGCGAGCCAGCCGCTGACGCGCACGCTGGAACGACGCTTGGAAATCGAACAGGAGAAAGCCCTCCATACGGGCCCGGCGAGTGGTCAGCAGTTGGTAGTGGTGCAGGCCCACCTCCGGTAACTCGGGCCGATAGCCGGTGGAGATGGAACCGCACAGCGCCACCCGAGCGCCTTGGGCGATGTTGAACAGCGCAGCGTCCAGCACGCGGCCACCCACGTTGTCGAACACAGCGTCGAACCCTTCGGGTGCGCTCTCCCGCAGCCGGCGGCGGATCTTCTCGTCGTGGTGATCCACACAGTCGTCCATGCCCGCGACCTCGATGGCCCATGCCCGCTTCTCGGCGCTTCCCGCCGTGCCGATCACACGGTGCGCACCTGCCAGCCGTGCCAGTTGCGCCGCCACCGAGCCGGTGGCGCCAGCAGCCGCGGTCACCAGCACCGTGTCGCCGGGGATCGGCCGTGCCACCTCGGTCATGCCGAACCAGGCCGTGAGGCCGGTCACCCCCAACGCGCTCAGCATCAGCTTGGGGTCGGAGATGCCGTCGGGTACTCGTTCCAGGCCGTGGTCGGGCTGCGACACATCGATCAGCGCCCAGTCCTGCCAGCCCAGCGAACCGTGGACGTACGCGCCGGCGGGAAACTCGTGGTGCGTGGACTCGACCACCTGGCCCACACCGAACGACCGCATCACCTCACCGATGGCGACCGGGGGAATGTAGGAGGGGATGTCGTTCAGCCACCCTCGTTGGGCCGGTTCGAACGACAGCCAGAGGTTGCGTATGAGCACGGTGTTAGGGCCCACCTCGGGGACGGCTTCGTGGATCAGTTCGAAGCAGTCGTCGGTCACGGGTCCCTGGGGCCGCGACCGCAGCAGCATGCGGCGGTTCGTCTCGGTCATGGACCCTTATTATCATTATGAACCAGCGCCGGCGGGCTCACCGGTGAGCCAGCCCCCACGCCTGCACCACCTCGGCACCCACCGACCGACCGGTGAGCCCCAACCAAGCCGTGCGATGGCGCCC
>CAYMUC010000107.1:0-9367 GCA_964393535.1 uncultured Ilumatobacteraceae bacterium
GCTTCGTCGCCGGCTCGGTCGGGTGCGGTTCGTCGTTCGGCTGCTTCGTCGTTGTCTCGTGGTGCTGTGTCTGGTGCGTCGGGTGTTGGTTCGACTGGTGGTGTGCGTTCGTCGGTGTTGGGTGTTCGGCCGGGTGCGGTGCGTCGTTCTGCGGTGTTGCGTCGTTCGTCGGCTGGTGTGAGTGGTTCGGTTGGTTCGTCGGGTGTTGGTGGTTCGTCGGGTGGTGCTGCGCGGTTGGCGCGGTCGTCGGCGTTGGTGCGGATGGGTGCTGGTGCGGTGAGGTCGTCGGCGCCTGCGGCGTTGTCGGCGATGGCGTTGCGACCTGGATCGACCGCAGTGCCTTCGCAGAGTCCCGTCCGGCGATCCACGCTGTCGTCACCAGCGACAGGTGGTGCAGCACTGCGGCCTGCCCTCCTGCAGGTGCGCCCGGGAGCGTCGGTGGGTCTTCGTCGCTCGACATCGGGCGTCACCGAGGCGGCCTCCGCTTCACGCACCACGAACGGATCGCGTTCCCCGTCCACGGCGGCTCAACGCCTCGCACGCGCATCGGCGCTCACGCGCTCCGGTAGTGGCGCTGTGCACAGCCCGGCCGCCATGGCGGTCGCCGGCTCGCTGGCCGGCCGTCATGCGGTGTCGACCTCGAGTGTCTCCTCACCCATGGCTCGCCGGAACTTCGCCTCCTCCCCCACGGCCGGCGGATCATTGCGGCGGTCGGCTGCCGTGGGCCAGGGACGTGGCAGTTCGGGGACTCTTCGTCGGTCGGTGTCCCGTCTGGCTGCAGGTGCTCGCTCAGCTACTGCGGTGACGCCTCGCCGTGAAACGCGGATGGCAGTGCAATCGGTTGCATCGCCTGGTGCGGCGGCAGCCCACGCAGCGTCGGGCTCTCTGTCGCTCAGGCGTTCACAGGCAACGGCCACGGTGGCACCGCTTCGTCGGTCGTCAGGCGGCTTGGTGCATGACGCCACGTGGGCGCGCCAAGGCGGTCACAACGCAAGCGCAGCGGTGGATCAGTCCGCCGGTCAGCGTGCCTTGGCCTCGATCCGCCGTGAACCGAGCGCCCCAGAGCCTCGATCCGCTCCTGCTGCCACCGTAACGAGATCCGCCAGTGCCGCCGACGCCATTGCTCGTCGTACTCGGTCGGCAATGGCCGCGGCACCCATGGGTGCCGGCAGTGCAGCAGCGGGAGTGGCGGCGTCCACGGCGTTGCGCCGATCAGTGGCGTCATCGACTCCGTCCAACCCCACGACGTCGGTGGGTGGCCGAACCCCGTCGTACTCTGCTGCTCGTCCTAGGCCCGGTGCGGCCCTGGCCCCCGTGACGCGTCGCTCCGTGGCACCGAGCGATCGTCCCATGGGTGGATCGGCCGTGCTGGCCGGGCTCTCTGCAGCCCGACGGCAGGCGGCCCCCGTCACCTCAGAGGCATCGTCGCCCGGTACCTCCCGCAACTCGTCGTCGCCGACGGTGAGGCGAGCGGGCCTCAGCGCTACCGGAACCGCCACGAGCACTGGACGTCGCACCACCATTCGTCGTTCGAACAGTGGCGGCGCAGCGACCAAGTCGAGCAACGCTGGACAGGCAGGTGGTACCTGGAGCGCCGCCGACATGGCCTCTCGACTTCAGCGTGGTGAGCAGGTCCCGACCCAGATCGAGCGTGTGGTCCGTCGGTCACTCTCGGGCAGTGACAGTTCGGTGGGTGTGGCCAAGATCGGCCCGGGTTCGCCCAGTGCCGGCCCCGAGCCGCCCGCCCCCGACTCTCCGGCTGGCATGCTAGGCGGCGGTCACATCTCGACGAGTCGTATGTTGGACATCCAGTCGTGGATTGCGAATTTGGTGGAGGAACGCCTTGCGCTCGAACTCGAGCGGCGGGGTCTGAGCGGAGATAGGTGGTGAGGTCATGGCAGGTGAGAAGGCCTACCTGATGACGGAGACCAAGAAGAAGATCCCACTGCTGTTCAATCCTGAGGATCTCGAGTTCAGCAAGTCGAACTCGTGGGAGAAGGCGACGGCGGCGGGGAACAACGCACCCAAGCTCGATTTCTCGAGTGGCGGATCGGTGACGTTCAGCCTCAACGTGATCTTCGACACCACGGCCACCGGCAAGCCGGTGAGCGATCACACCGACCAGTTGTACGAGTTGATGCTCACCGACCCCGATCTGAAGGGCACCAAGGAGGACCGCAACATGGGTCGTCCCCCTTGGGTGCAGTTCCACTGGGGCAAGTTGCGCTCGTACAAGGCCGTCGTCGAAAGCCTGAGCATCAAGTTCACGTACTTCGCTTCCGACGGAACACCGTTGCGGGCCGAATGCTCCATGTCGCTGAAGCAGTACGAGGACGAGGGCAAACTCCCGCCGCAGAACCCCACCTCGGGCACCCCTGCACCGCACAAGGTGCGGCGTGTGGCGGCAGGGGAGTACCTCGACTCCATCGCCGATGAGTTGTACGGCTCATCGAATCGGTGGCGAGCCATCGCCGAGGCCAACGGCATCGCCGATCCTCTGGACCTCGCACCCGGCCGCACCCTCGTGATCCCTCAGTTGGAGGACTGAACCGGTGACGATCGGCCTCTACAGCCCGAAGGTCACACTGGACGGCTCGCCCCTCAAGGAGGACCAGTACGAGATCCTGCTCGACGTGCGTGTCATGCAGGACCTGCACGCGCCGTCCATGGCGACGATGCGCCTGGTCGACCCGTTCTTCGACCTGCTCGATTCGAGCACGTTCAAGTTGGGCGCCAAGGTCGAGATCGCCTTCCCCAGTTCGGCTGGGTCCGATACCACCGTCTTCAAAGGCACGATCGCTGCGGTCGGCTCGGAACAGGGTGCGGGCGATCGCCACGAGTTGGTCGTCACCGCCTACGACGGCTCCCAGGTGCTCACTCGTACGGTGGCCCCCATCTCGTATCAGGAGATGACGGTGGGCGACATCGTGGGCAAGATCGCCAAGACGCACGGCCTCAGCCCTCAGGTGAAAGACGCCGACGCCAAGCTCGACTACTTCCTGCAGGTCGACACCGACTACATGACCCTCAACGAACTCGCCGCCCGATGCGGAACCGAGTGGTGGGTGGACGACACCAAACTCCACTTCGCCAAGCGCAAGGTCGAATCATCCACGAAGCTCGAGTGGGGCGACAACCTCCGTCGGCTCTCGGCTCGCTTCACCGCGGGTGGCCACGTCGAGGAAGTGACCGTTCGCGGCTGGGATCCGGCCACGCAGAAGGCTGTCGTGGGCACGGTGAAGCGCAGTGCCATTGCCGCTGGCGACACCGGCCAGGAAATGCCGATTCAGACCGATCGTGTCTCCCAAGCCAAGGATCTCAAGGGAGCGATCACCATCACCGAGGTCCAGGTGGCGTCGGCCGAGGAGGCCAAGGCCATCGCCCAGTCCCGTCTCGCCGACCTCGCGTCCGGTGAGCTTCGTGTGAAGGGTGAGGCGTACGGCACGCCCGCCATCGCTGCGGGCAAGACCGTGGAGATCAGCAAGGCCGGCAAGCAGATGTCGGGCAAGTTCGTGATCACCCGGGTCGAGCACGTCTTCGGTGTGGATCGTCCACTGGTCTCTCGCTTCGAAGCGGGCCGCATGGGGCCTGGCGGATTGGCCGACCGACTTGCATTCGCCGATCAAACCGACCGCCAGACCCGCCGTATGTTCGCCGTGGGAACGGTCACCAACGCCAAGGATCCCGAGAAGGCGGGCCGGGTGAAGGTGAAGCTTCCCATGGTCTCCGACAAGGACGAGTCCACCTGGGCAAGGGTGGTCACACTGGGTGCCGGCAAGAGCCGCGGCATCGAGTTCATGCCCGACGTGGGCGACGAGGTCGTGGTGGCGTTTCTCGGCAACGATCCACGGTTCCCGGTGGTCCTGGGATCGCTGTGGAGCAAGAAGTACGAGCCGCCGTTGCCCGAACCGGTCAAGGACGACAAGATCAGCGAGCGCATGATCGTGGCCGCCTCGGGCGCCAAACTCAGCTTCGTGGAGGGTGCCGGCGACAAGGACAAGGCCATCACGTCGCTGATCCACGCCGTGGCCGACACCAAGTTGATCATGGACAAGGCCGGCATCGTGGTGGAGGCCAAGAAGGACACCAAGATCGTGATCAAGGTGGGCGACTCTCAGGTGGAGATGAAGGGCGACGGCACCATCAACATCAAGGGCAAGACCATCACGATCAAGGCCGACATGGATGTGAAGATCCAGGGCAAGAATGTGTCGATCAAGGGCGACATGGGCGTCAAGGTCGACGGCGGAGCAAAACTCGATCTGGGTCCCGCAGGTGCCAAACTGGAGTCCAGTGCCATCACCACCATCAAGGGTGCGATGGTGAAGTTGAATTGACGAGCGACGACGCGACGAGGGATCAGGAGAACGTATGAGCGAGGCTGGCGACTTCATCGGGCGCGGCTTCCCGTTCCCCCTCCAGATCGACGCTCGAGGGTCGATGGTGCTGGTCGGTGGTACCGAGGAGTTGGAGCGCTCCATGGCCATGGTGCTGTCGACTGCTCCAGGCGAGCGTCCCTTCCGGCCGATGTTCGGCTGCGCCATCTGGGAGTTGATGTTCGAACCCATCAACGACAACACCCTGGGTCTCATGGAGATGTACGTCGAAGAAGCATTGAGGCGTTGGGAACCTCGCGTCGACATCGAAGAGGTCCGCTGCCTGCCAAACCCCGACAGTGGCGAGGTCCAGATCGAGATCGATTACGTCGTGCGTCAGACCAACGACCGTCGCAACCTCGTGTACCCGTTCTATCTGATCCCACCCTCCGAAGATGAAGAATGAAATTGGTCCTCCCGAGGTGGAACTTTTTGGGCCATGATGTAGCGCCGATACGCCGCTGACCTACGGCAAGGAGCCGATGTGAGTTTTCCGATCCCCAGCCTCGACGATCGTCGCTTCCAGGACCTCGTCGACGAGGCGAAGCGGCTCATTCCGCAGTACCTGCCCGAGTGGACCAACCACAACGTGTCCGATCCCGGCGTGGCGCTCATCGAGTTGTTCGCCTGGATGACCGATCTCACCCTGTACCGGTTGAATCGGTTGCCCGACCGGCTCTACGCAGCCTTTCTCGACCTCGTGGGCATCAGCCCCTTCCCCGCCGCACCGGCACAGGTACCCATCACGTTCTGGTTCTCCACGGTTCCCGAGGAGGCCGTGGTCGTGCCTCAGGGTTCCGAGGTGGCCACCATCGGTGAGGACCCCATCGTCTTCGCCACGCTTCACGACCTCGTCGTGTACCAGCCAGAACTCCGCTTCGCTCTCACCGTGCCAGCGACGGGTGGTGAACCCGACGAGGGTCGTTGCGTGGATGTCCTTCAGGACCTGCAACTTCCCAACGAGTCCGTGGCGTTGTTCACGTCATCCCCGGTGAGTCCCGGTGATGCGTTCTACCTCGGCTTTCGCGATCCCCTCGGCGGCACAGTGCTGCGTCTCGACGTGGTCGCCCAGGTCGAAGGTATCGGTGTTGATCCCGACAATCCGCCGCTGCGCTGGGAGATCTGGACCGAAGAGGGCTGGGTGCGCTGCGAGGTGCAGAGCGACTCGACCGGAGGCTTGAACCGCGACGGCCAGGTGATGTTGCTGGTCCCACACGGGCACGAACCCCTCGTGGTCGACGGCGAGCGGGCTTTTTGGCTTCGGTTGCTGCTGGCCGAATCCCTGCCAGGTCAGTCCACCTACCGCACTTCTCCGGTGTTGCGATCCATCGTGCCTCATGCGGTGGGCGGGACCGTGCCAGCCGAGCACAGCGAGGAGATCCCCGGCGAGTACCTCGGTATCTCCATGGGTATTCCCGGACAAACCCTGCGGGTGTCCAACGCTCCGCTGCTGCCCCGTCGAGATGGTGAGGTGGTCCAGGTCCGTGTCGATGGTGACAGCACCGACTGGACCGAGGTCATCGACTTCTCCGCCAGTGGACCACAGGACCATCACGTGGTGTGGGACTCCAATACGGGCGAGGTTCATTTCGGGCCTCGCATCCGGTACCCCGACGGCTCGTGGCGTCAGCACGGTGCCATCCCGCCGGCCGGCGCTTCGGTGTGGGTCAGTGGCTATCGCCGCGGTGGAGGCTCGAGGGGCAACGTCGGACCGGGTGCGCTGACCACGTTGCGTTCGGCGGTTCCCTACGTGGACCGAGTGGCCAACCGGGTGCCCGCCACAGGCGGTGTGGAGGCCGAGACGATCGAGAACGCCAAACTGCGCGGCCCTCTGACACTCGTGTCGGGGGGACGGGCGGTCAGCGCTGCTGATCATGAACAGTTGGCCATGCAGGCCAGTGCCCGCGTGGCTCGTACACGCTGCATTCCTCCCAGCCGTCCTGGCGATCCGACCACCTTGTTGATCGTTCCCAACCCCGGACGCCCGGCCGAGTCACTCAAGATCGACGACCTGGCTCTCACCGATCGACTGGCCGAAGACATCACGAACTACCTCGAGCCTCGTCGGGTCTTGGGCACTGCCATCGAGTTGGGCACGCCCACGTATCACGGTGTCAGCGTGGCAGCCCTCGTGCGTGTGACGCCCGGGCGTGCACCGGCTGGTGTTCGTCAGCGTTGTATCGACCGCCTGTGGCGATTCCTGTCGCCCATCGAAGGCGGCCCCGACGGCGAGGGATGGCCTTTTGGCACAGCGGTGACCACCGGGGCCATCGCCAACGCGCTGGCCGATGTGTCGGGTGTGGAAGCGGTCGACGAAGTGGTGCTGTTCGAGGCCGACCTGCGCAACGAGCGACGCCTCACCGGGGCGGTCGACACCATTCGCATCGGCGACAACGCTCTGACCCTGGGCCATCGACTTCAGGTGGTGGCTCGGTGAGCAGGCCCCGTGGATGGCTACCGGCGCGCTTGCCCATGGGCATGCGCGACGACAACATCTTGGCGCGCTTCGTCCAGATGTTGGAGCAGGTCGCCGAACCGGTGCAGCAACGCATCGACCAGTTGCCCCATCTCGCTGATGCGTCGGTGACGCCCCTGCCCATGCTGCCGTGGCTGGCGGCCATGGTCGGAGCCGAAGACCTCGAGACACTGCCCGACGTCGAGCGTCGCAACTTCGTGCGCCAGGCGGGTCACTTGCTGCAGGGCCGAGGAACCAAGGCCCAGATCGAAGCCCTCGTGGCGCCCTTCAGTGTCGGTGGATACAGCGTCACCGACGACGGTGGTATCTACCGCGAAGGTGCCGCGCAACCGTGTAACGGCACGGTGTGGGTCCGGGTCGAGGCGCTTCAGTTCACCAGTCGAGACAATCTCACAAAGATCATCCGCGAGGCGGTCCCCGCTCATTGCGTGGTGTGGTTCCAGATCGGCGACGAACCGATGGAGGCCTTGGTCCGATGAACTTGATCGCATGTCCCCAGTGCGGCACCCCCAACGACGACCCTCAGGGCCAACGCTCGGGTGAGGCTTTCTGTTCGGAGTGTGACTACCCCCTGTTCTTCGTGTTCGGGGTCATCCAACACATCGAGGTCGACGAGGACGCCGCCAAGGACCGTCTGCCCGGTGTCGGTGGGCGTGATCGACGCGTGTGGCAACCCTGCCCGGAGTGTGGGGAGTTGAACCCGCGTGACGGGATCCACTGCCTGCGATGCGGTGCCGTGCTGTTCCGACCCGAACCCGAACCCGAGGTGGTCGTCGAAGAAGTGGTCGTGGTCGAGGAGGTTCCCGAAGAGCCCCCCACCCACGAGTGGCGGTGTCCCCGACTGCCGTGGGCGACGGTGGGGTTCCTGGTCGGAGTTGGCCTCACGCTGGCCACCGTGGCACTGGATTGGATCGGCTGAACAGTGCTGCACCTCGTCGACGAAGCCCTCACTGCGCATCTGCGCGCCGACGTTCCGCTTGATACGTCCATCGATATCGACTTCTCCTTGCCCGACAAGGAGTGGTCCTCGGCGCTCACCCGTCCGGTGGTGAACGTCTACCTCTGGGACGTTCAACGCGAGACCAAGGGCAACAAGGGAGGTCTCGAGGAGGTCGTCCGAGACGGCAAGATGGTGCGTCGCCTTCCGTTGCCGCGCGTTCGCCTCGGGTACTTCGTGTCGGTGTGGGCTGGCGAGGAGAGCGACGAGCACCTGCTCCTCGGCCGGGTCATGCGCAGCGCTCTGCGAGCCAAGGCGATCGACAACTCGCTCATCCCGCCCGGGCTGGTCGAGCCTGGAACGGGCATCGACCTGAGTCTTGGATCCCAGGACAGGCGGGTGGCGCTGGATTTCTGGCGCAACATCGATGGCCGGTTCCGTCCGGGTCTGGAACTCGAGGTCCGACTGTCGGTGGACCTCGGCCTCGAGACCCCGGCGGGTCCCCCGGTGGAGCGCGTGGACCTCAGTGTGGAGGACACCGAGCGTCCGACTCGGCGGTCGGTGCGGTCGCGAGCATTCGTGGAGGAGCTGCGTCGTGGCGACGGATGACCGTCGCATCAGTCGTCTCCGCCGCTGCTCCTCGTCGTCCATGACCAAGGGTGAGCGGACATGAGAGCTCGTCTCGACCTCACCGATGTCGATGCCCAGGTGGGTGTGCCGTTCCTGTTGCGCATCGAGGTGCAGAACGACACCCCCGAGATCCGCGCCGTCTCGGCGCGTGTTCCCCTGCTGCCCGTGTCGGCGTACACCGTGCGACCCCTCAGCGTGTCGGTGTTCCCCAACGAGTTGACCGAACTCGAGGTGGAGATCACCCTGCCTCATGACACGCCGGCCGGTCCGGACCTCATGGCGGTCGAGGTGGTCGACGACACCGATGCCGTGGTGCGCCTCGAGTGCACCGTCGACGTGGCACCACGCGACGAACTCGGCCTCAGCCTGTCGCCCAAGGTCATCACCGGCGGTTCGAAGGCGGCGATCATCGCCACGGTGTCCAACTGGGGCAACCGTCCCACCGGTGTCAGCGTGAACGCCGCCGACGCCGACAAGAAACTGAAATACGTCATCGAACCCCGCAATGCTCAGTTGCAGGGTGGCCAGTCCCAGGCCTTCAAGATCACCGCCAAGGGCCGCCGGCCCTTGCTGGGCGGCTCGGTGGCACATGCCATCACCGTCACGGCCGAGAGCCGAGCCCAGCGTGAAGTGGCCCCGGCGACGTTCACCTCGAAGCCGAGGGTGTCGCGTGGCGTGTTGACCATCCTCATGCTGGCGGGAATCCTCGCCCTGTGGGTCATCGTGTTCTCAGCGGGGTTCCGCGCAGCGCTCTCGGGGCAGAAGGCCTTGAAGTCCGCCCCCGCGGCCGATTTCTTCCACCTGGGCGTCAAACCCAACCCCACCATCTCCATCGGTCTCATCAAGGGGCGGGTCTACGCTGACTCGGACAACCGTTCGTTGGCCCGAATGGTGGTCACGGCGTTTCCTCAGGGCACTTCGCGTGCGCCTACGGCGGCCTCCACCGAT
>CAYMUC010000108.1:0-9261 GCA_964393535.1 uncultured Ilumatobacteraceae bacterium
GAGATCGAGGTGTGGGCATCGGGACTCCCGGGAGACGTGGTGCAGGTGGCCCCTGGTGTCTAGTGGTGGGGGTAGCGCCGAAGTGCCGGTTGGCATGCTGAAACGCACATGGCAGGTCGGTCATTTTCGTGGTCGACCGAACGATGCGTCTGGCCCTGACTCGGGCGTGGGGATGGCGCCCGCTAGACCACCGACGGCGGCGTCCGATGCGCCCACGGCCGAGCGGCCTCGAGTTGCGCCGCAACGCGGAACAGCAGGTCTTCACGGCCGTAGGCCGCCACCAGTTGCACACCTACAGGACGTCCGTCGTCGGTCCAGTGCAACGGCAGGCTGATCGCCGGTTGTCCCGACACGTTGAACGCCGTGGTGAAGGGGATCCACTGCCCAGCCCGCTTCAGCGGCGCCATCGGGTCGCCCGGATCGTTCGCATGCTCACCCAGCAACGGTGCCGGCTCGGCGGTGGTAGGAGTCACCAGCACATCCCAGCCCTCCGCCCACCACTGCTGCAGTTCACGGCGCCAACGTGCGGCCGCCGCCAACGCCATGGCGTAGTCGACACCGGTGAAACTGCGACCCCACTGGGCCTGCGCCCACGTGCTCAGTTCCACGTCGTCGGCGGTCAACTCCCGCCCGACCGTGGCCCCGAGGCGGGCGACACCGATGGCCATGTTCGTGGACCACAGAGCGGCGAACCGCGCCGTGGCAGCCGGGTCGGTCATGGCCGCAGGAAAGCCGGCCTCGACGTGGTGGCCCAACTGCTCCAACAAGCCAGCTGCCCCCCGCACCGCGGCGAGGCACTCGGGGTGTACGTCGCCGCCGGTGGGACGATGGTCCAGGAAGCCGATGTGCAACGGGCTCACCGCAGCGCCCACGTCGTACAGGTACGACTGATGCGGCGCCGGCGCCACCACCGTGTCGCCCACCCCTGGACCCCGCGTCAACTCGAGCAGCAGAGCACTGTCACGCACCGTGCGGCTGACCACATGCTCCACACCCAGACCCGACTCGTCGCGCAACGGTCCCAGCGTGATGCGACCCTGTGATGGCTTCAACCCCACCAGGCCGCAGCACGAGGCTGGAATACGGATCGATCCGCCGCCGTCGCTGGCGTGCGCTACCGGCACCATGCCTGCTGCCACCGCTGCCGCCGACCCACCGCTGGAGCCCCCGGGTGTGCGGGTGAGGTCCCACGGGTTGCGCGTAGCGCCCCAGGCCTCCGGTTCAGTGGTGGGCAGGGCACCCAGTTCAGGGCTGTTGGTACGCCCCAACGTGATCAATCCGGCAGCCCGGTAGCGGGCAACCAGTGTCGTGTCGGTGGACGCCCGGTAGTTGGCCGCTCGCAGTGCCCGGTTGCCGTTGCTGATGGGCTTGCCCGCTTCGTCGGCCCACAGGTCCTTCAGCAGGAACGGCACCCCGCGCAGGTGGCCCGTGGCAGTGGCTGCCGCAGTGCGGGCTTCGTCGAACCATCGCAGCACCACCGCCCCCAACGTGCCGTCCAACCGTTCGATACGTTCGATGGCGGCATCGACCAGTTCCACGGGAGATACCTGGCGAGATCGCACCAGTTCGGCCTGGTCGATGGCGTCCATCCACTGCGTGTCGTTCCCCAACCCCATCGGGCAAGCCTGCCACGCAGGGCTCCGGTAGCGTGCCATGCTCGTGACTGCCCCAGAACGATCCGCTCCCAGTGGGGCTTTGGCCCTGCTGACGGATCGTCGCGTTGGCACCTACCTCACCGCTGTGACGTTGGTGTCCATCGCCGGGTTCCTGCAGGCGGCTGCACTCGGCAAGCAGGTGTTCGACCTCACCGGCAGTGCCCTGGCGTTGGGCTTCCTGGGACTGGCCGAATTCGTACCCTCGGTGCTGTTGGTGCCCATCACCGGTGTGGTGGCGGACCGCTTCGACCGGCGGCGTGTGGCGGCCCTGGCGTACCTGGGTGAAGTGGCGTGCTCGATCGTGCTGGTGCTGTACCTGCTGAGCGACCCCACCGAGACCTGGCCCATGTACGTGGTGGCCGGGGTGTTCGGCGCGTTCCGGTCGTTCGCCCACCCAGCGGCGCGGTCCATCCCACCGTTGGTGGTTCCCGAGGGCATGTTGGCCCGGTTGATGGCCATGAACTCACTCACCTGGCAGGTGGGCTTGGTCATCGGCCCGGTGTCGGCGGGTTTCCTGTTGGACGTGGGACCCGCGGCGCCGTACGTGGCCGCCGCGGTGCTGGCCGGCATCGGCACCTTCGCCATGACCACCGTGACCTACCGTCGTCCCCAGGACCGGTCGTTGGCCGATCAGCGACCGACCTGGGGTCACGCCTTCGAGGGACTGCGGTTCATCAAGCGCACGCCCGTGGTGCGGGGCGCCATCTTGTTGGACCTGTTCGCCGTGCTGTTCGGCGGGGCGGTGGCCCTGCTGCCGGCCATCGCCGAGGAGCGACTGGGCGTGGGCAACGTGGGGTACGGCTGGCTGCGAGCAGCGCCAGGTATCGGGGCGTTGGCCATGACGCTGGTGCTGGCGGTGCGCCCGCCTACGCAACGCCTGGGCAAGGTGCTGTACGCCGTGGTGGCGGTGTTCGGGGTGGGCACCGTGGTGTTGGGCGTCACGCGCAGTTTTGTCGTGGCGTTCATCGCCGTGCTGATTCTCAGCGCTGCCGATGCCGTGAGCGTGCTGATCCGTGCCACCTTGGTGCCACTGGCCACTCCCGACGACACCCGGGGACGGGTGATGGCGGTGGAAGCGGTGTTCATCGGTGCCTCGAACGAACTGGGTGCGTTCTCATCGGGTGTCACCGGCCAACTGTTCGGCATCGGGCCCGCTGTGGTGCTGGGTGGTGTGGCCACGCTGGTGGTGGTGGGGGTGTGGTGGGTGCGCTACCCGTCGCTGCGGGACGTCGACCGGTTCAGCGACGTGGAGGTGGCGACATGAAAATCGCCCCGGTTCGTGGTGGACTGAGCTCCCCCATGTTGCGTCGTTGTGCCCCCCTTGTCGTTGCCGTGAGCCTGTTGGTGGCTTGTGGCGAAGATGGCGAGACGTTGTCTCCCCAGACCACCGTGGCGTCGGCGGTCACCGTGGCCGGGGTTGGTCGGCTGCCGTCCACCATTCCCGAGGTGACCTTTGCCGCGGAGGTGGCCGACGGTTTCGTGCTCCCAGCTCTGGAAGGCGTTCCCGTCGGTGTCGAGGTGGCCGGCAATCGTGTGTTGATGATCGGCGACTCGATCTTCGCCGGGCTGTCGCGTCGCCAGAGCGACGCCGCGTGTGACCAGTTGGTGCCGTTGGGCTGGCAGGTGGCAGTCGAGGCCGAGCCGGGGCGGTTCGCCGAGTTCGGGGTTCGGGTGGCGCGTGCCCGCAGCGGCGAGGACTGGGATGTCGTGGTGGTGTTCCTGGGCAGCAACTACGACGGCTACGAGAACCGGTACCGCGACGACATGACCTCCATCGTCGACCGGTTCGGTGAGGTGCCGATGGTGTTGGTGACTACCACGGCGTTCCGCTCCATGCAGCGCGAAGTGAATGACGTGGTGCGCGACCTGGCCGAGCAGCGCAACCTGCGGGTCATCGACTGGGAGCAGATCTCCACGGCACGGGGCTTGCTGAGCGGCGACGGTTTGCACCCCAGTGCCGATGGCCAGGTGGTGCTGGCCGCCGCGGTGGCCCAGGTGCTCGGCGAAGCGCCGGGAGGAGACGGAGCGTGTTTGCCGTCGCGCTTCACCGATGACTCGTTGATCCTGGGTGACACGTCGTCGTCCAGTGGGTCGAGTACTGCCGGTACCTCCACCACGACGTCGCCGGTCACGACCTCGTCCACCAGCCTTCCCGCCGAGGGTGAATCCACTGACGACGAGCCAGTCGACAGCGGACCCGATGACAGTGCGCCTGATGACACCGCGCCTGATGACACCGCGCCTGATGACAGTGCGCCAGATGACAGTGCGACTGAGACCACGGTGCCCGACACGAGCGTCGCCCCGAGCACCGACACAACGGTCGCTTCAACTCCCGCGACGATCGGGCCCTGATGCTGCAGGTGCAGAACCTCACCGTGGAGATCGGTGGTAAGACCATCGTGGACGGCGCCAACTTCACGGTGATGCCCAAGGACAAGGTGGGCATCGTGGGTCGAAACGGTGCTGGCAAGACCACCTTGTTCAAGGTGCTGGGCGGGGCTGGCGAAGCCTCGGGTGGGCGCATCGTGCGCAAGGGCGGCTTGGGATATCTGTCGCAGGACCCGCGGGTGGGAGGCGAACTGGACCACCGACGCGCAGTGGATCACGTGCTGTCGGGGCGGGGTATCGACGACGACCTCATGCGTCTCGAGAAGCTGCGTGTGGCGATGGAGGAGGACCCCAGCGAGCGCAACGTGGCCCGCTACAGCCGGGCCGAGGAAGAGTTCCGCATGAAGGGCGGCTACTCGGCCGAGAGCGAAGCCCGCAGCATCGCGGCGGGCCTGGGTCTGTCGCCCGACCGGGTGGACCTTCCCATCGGGGTGCTGTCGGGCGGTGAACGCCGCCGCGTGGAGATCGCCCGCATCCTGTTCGCCGGCAGCGACCTGCTGCTGCTCGACGAGCCGACCAACCACCTCGACGTGGACGCCAAGACCTGGCTGATGGGGTTCCTGCGCACGTACCGCGGGGCGCTCGTGGTGATCAGCCACGACCTCGATCTGCTGGACGAGTCGATCACTCGGGTGCTGCATCTCGACCGCCCCGACGAAGGCGACGTGGGCGAGTTGATCGAATACCGGGGGACCTACAGCCAGTACGTCACCGCTCGCGCCGCCGACGAGGAACGCCAGGCCAAGCGGGCCCTGCAGCAGGCCAAGGAGATCGACCGACTGCAGGGCGTGGTTGACCGCTTCGGTGCCAAAGCAACCAAGGCGGCCATGGCCCACAGCGTGTCCAAGCGCATCGCTCGCCTCGAGGCCGACCGAGTTCATGCGCCACGGTCGGGTCGTCAGTTGCATGTGAAATTCCCCCCGCCGCCGCCCTCGGGTGCCACGACTCTCACCGTGGAGCATCTGTGCAAGGGCTATGGCGGACCACGGGTGTTCGACGATGTGAGTTTCGACATCGGCCGTGGCGAACGTCTGCTGGTGTTGGGTCTGAACGGTGCCGGCAAGACCAGTCTGTTGCGCATCCTGGCGGGCCAGACCGACGCCACCCTGGGCAGTTTCCATCTTGGGCACCAGGTGGTCCTCGGGTACTTCGCGCAGGAGCACGAGCAGGTGGACCGTGATCGCACACTGCTCGACAACATCCGTCGTGAGGTGCCCGCCGGCGTGCAGTTGACCGAGACCCAGTTGCGGGGACTGCTGGGCATGTTCGGCCTGTCGGGCGACAAGGTGATGCAGACCGCAGGCACGTTGTCGGGCGGAGAGAAGACGAAGTTGGCGCTCGCCATGTTGATGGTGGGGCGCAACAACCTGCTGCTGCTCGACGAACCCACGAACAACTTGGACCCCATGAGCCGTGAGGCCGTGGCCGATGCCTTGGTGGACTGGCCTGGCACCATTGTGTTCGTGAGCCACGACACCGACTTCGTGGCGCGGCTGTCGCCGACCAAGGTGCTGCTGTTGCCCGACGGCGACGTGGACTACTTCGACGAGTCGTGGCTGGATCTGGTGAGCCTGGCGTAGACCGGCGGCCAGGGTCTTGGTGGCGTGGCAGTAGGGTCCCCACCCATGCGACTGGGGATCTTCAGCAACACCGCCACCACCGGAACCATCGATCAGGTCATCGCCGAGGCGCGACGGGCCGAGGTGGCGGGTTTCGACTCGTTCTGGGTGCCGCAGATCTTCGGCTACGACGCACTCACCCTGCTGGCGTTGGTGGGGAGCGAGGTCCCTCGACTGGAACTTGGCACCAGTGTGGTGCCCACCTACCCACGTCACCCCATGATGCTGGCCCAGCAGTGTCACACGGTGAACCTGGCCACGGGCGGTCGTCTGGCGCTGGGTATCGGCCTGTCGCACCAGATCGTCATCGAGACCATGATGGGTATGAGTTTCGACAAGCCGGTGCGGCACCTGCGTGAGTACCTGTCGGTGCTCATGCCCATGGTGCGAGGCGAGGCCGTGGGTTTCGACGGCGAGGTGTACCGCACTCATGCCGGCCTGGCGATTCCCGATACTGCACCGTTCCCCGTGCTGATCGCTGCGTTGGGGCCCCAGATGCTGGCCGTCACCGGCGCCATGGCCGACGGCACCATCACGTGGTGCACCGGGCCGCTCACCTTGCGCGACCACATCGTGCCCACGTTGAACGCCGCCACCGACGCCGCGGGTCGCCCGCCGGCACGGGTGGTGGCCGCTCTGCCGGTGTGCGTGACCGAGGACCGAGCCGCCGCGCGTGAGCGGGCGGCGACGGTGTTCGCCATCTACGGGCAGCTGCCGAGCTATCGGGCCATGCTGGATCGCGAGGGCGCCAACGGCCCTGCCGACATCGCCATCATCGGCACCGAGGACGAAGTGATGAACCGCATCGCCGGCCTGGCCGAGATCGGCGTCACCGAGTTCGCCGCCGTGGAGTTCCCCGGCAACCCCGACGAGGCGGCCCGCACCCGCAGTGCGCTCACCGAACTGCTGGTGTCCTGAGTTCGCCAGCAAGGGGGGATTCTGGTGCGTACATCAGTCCCCATCGGCGCTGTGCCCCACCCTGCGGGATCAGGGTCCAAGTAGGACCAGGGGGACCACGCCGACACCGTCGGCTCGTCGGTATGCCTCTGGCCCGGTGTTCACCACGATCGTGTCGACGCACCGGTCGCCCAGCTTGTTGCGCAGCCACAACAGATGCCGCACGTCGTGATCTGAGACGGCGTTCCCCAGCTTCACCTCGATGGCGACAACCCCCCGCTCACCTTCGACGATGAAGTCGACCTCTTGGCGTCCACGCCAGGTGCGCAGGTGGTACACGTCGGCATCGCAGCGCTGGGCAAAGACTCGCACGGAGAGCGCAGCCAACGACTCGAACAGGCCACCAAGGAAGCCCCCGTCGCGGGCCACCACGGTGTCGGGCAGGTCGCCGGCAAGTAGCTGGGCGGCGCTTCGTTTGACCAGGCGGGCGGCGAGTGCCGGATCGGCAAGGTAGTGCTTCGGGGCTTCGGTGAGAGCACCCAGGTGGTTCATCGACGGCATCCACGCCGGAAGAGGGTCGAGGATCCTCAACGCCGTCAGCAGCTCGATGTAGGGCATGGTGGTCGTCTTGGACGGAGAGGTGTCGGTCGTGGTGATCGCTGCGTTGCGGATCTTCTCGAAGGACGTCGACGTGCCCACGGCCGCTGCATAGGCACGTAGCCAGGCCAGCACCGTCGTTGGGCGCCGGACCGCCAACCCCGCTTCGGGAAGATCGTGGTCGACGATGCGGGAGATGTAGCTGTCGAGCGCCACCGTACGAGCTCTCACGGGAAGGTGCCGCAGCCCTGGGAATCCCCCGGTCAGCATCTCCTCGGTGTAGTCCGCGAGGCGGAACTCGCTGCGGCCGGCGAGCTTGCATCCGCCGGCCATGACCGCTGTCAGCGAGACGGTGGGATCCTCCCTGCCGCGTTCAGGCAGCGTCAATGGGCGCATGCGGACCGAGGTGATGCGCCCCGCCCCAGAGTGGGTCTGGCGGTCGGGCAAGGACCCGGTGAGTAGGAACTGACCGCCGGTCGGGTCGGCGTCGACAAGGCGACGCACCACGTCCCAGACCGGACGCACGAGATGCCACTCATCGATCAGCAGCGGTCGGCGGTCAGTGGCTATCAGGGCGGGGTCAGCGGTGATCACTGCACGCGTTGCGTCGTCGTCCAATCGGCGCTGAGTGATGCACCTCTGCACAGCCGTGGAGGTCTTGCCGACACCTTTGGGGCCATCGAGGAGGATGGCCGGCAGGTGGGGCATGAGCTCATCGAGCTCGTCGTCCACGATGCGTCGCTGGTAGCCGCTCATGAAGCTGATCTCCCGCGCCATGGCCCGCTACGCTACCAATCCGTCAGCCGTTGCACTACCATTCCGACATCTCCTGCGATACCACTACGTCACCTTGGAGGGCCACCGTGCTACCCAATCCCACGGAACCCTCAACAGATCGCACAGGCCGCCGAGGTCCAGCCGATATGGGCTGACTTCTGCACCACTCATCGGCTCTTGCTGCCGAACCCGTGGTGTCCCTGACGAGTGCTGGTCCGCTGATCAGCGGGCTGAGGCGGGATGCACACGTTGATTCGTGTGACGGGCCAGCGTCACGAAGTCTTCAGCGCGACGGGGGTACCGCCGTTGAGCGTGGCGGCGTTCACCAGGTCGAAGAAGTCGTTGCCCTTGTCGTCGACCACGATGAAGGCCGGGAAGTCCTCGACCTCGATCTTCCACACGGCCTCCATACCCAATTCGGGGTACTCGAGCACTTCCACGTGACGGATGCAGTCCTGCGCCAGGCGTGCCGCCGGCCCACCGATGGAACCCAGGTAGAACCCGCCGTAGGTGTTACAGGCCTCGGTGACCTGACGGCTGCGGTTGCCCTTGGCCAACATGACGAAACTGCCGCCGGCGGCCTGGAACTGAGCGACGTAACTGTCCATGCGGCCCGCCGTGGTGGGGCCGAACGAACCCGATGCGTACCCCTCGGGCGTCTTGGCGGGGCCTGCGTAGTACACGCAGTGGTCCTTCAAGTACTGCGGCATGCCCTGGCCGGCTTCGAGGCGTTCGGCGATCTTGGCGTGGGCGATGTCGCGGGCCACCACCATGGGCCCGCTCAACATGACGCGGGTCTTCACCGGGTACTTCGACAACTCGGCCCTGATGTCGGCCATGGGCCGGTTCAAGTCGATGTGGACCACCTGAGCCCCGTCGAGGTCGTCGTGGGTGATGTCGGGCAGGAAGCGGGCGGGATCGGTTTCCAGTTGCTCGAGGAACACACCGTCACGGGTGATCTTGCCCAACGCCTGCCGGTCGGCACTGCACGACACCGCCATGCCCACCGGGCACGACGCGCCGTGGCGGGGCAGGCGGATGACCCGGACGTCGTGGCAGAAGTACTTGCCGCCGAACTGAGCACCGATACCGGTGCGCTGCGCCAACTCGAGCACCTTGGCCTCGAGTTCGACATCGCGGAACGCATGGCCGAGGCGCGATCCCTGGGTGGGGAGCGAGTCGAGGTAGCGAGCCGACGCCAACTTGGCGGTCTCGACGGCGAATTCGGCCGAGGTGCCGCCGATGACCACGGCGAGGTGATAGGGCGGGCAAGCAGCGGTGCCGAGCGTCTTCATCTTCTCGAACAGCCACGGCAGCAGGGTCTT
>CAYMUC010000109.1:0-9065 GCA_964393535.1 uncultured Ilumatobacteraceae bacterium
GTGGACGCCGTGACCGACCAGGTGCTGGGCCAGGGCCGCCGCATCGGCGAAGCGGTGCGCCGACGTCGCGTGGACAGTGCTCCCCATGACCTCTTCGTGGAGCGCCTCCTCGGCCTGCATCTCGACCGCACGTTGGTGGAACGGGGCCGCGGCTTCGTTGCGGGTGTCACCGAGCGCGCCGGAATCGACGGGATGGCGCCATTGCTCACCGACCCCGAGGCGTTGCCGACCCCGGCGGAGGTCGACGCGCCGGGGTTGTGGCTCGCCCGGATCGAACTCGGGCGCTGAGGAGACGCAAGCGAGCCAGATTGGACGGACCCAAGGACTGGCCACGGCGGGCCATGCGCTGGCCTTGCACATAGTTGGCCAGCGCTCCACCCGCCATCAGCGCCACCACCAAGGGGCCGACGGTGTCGGAGAAACTGATCACCACGGGCGCCAACCCCGCCACGACCCAGGCCAACTGGAATCGCACCTCGAACTTGGCGAACGCTCGTCCGCGATTGGCGTCGGGCGCATCGCGTTGGATGATCGCCTCGAAGGCCAGACGTCCCACGGCGGCGGCCAGGTTCGCCACACCAGCCAGGGCCACGGCCGCACGCACCCCGCCGGCAAAGGCCACCCCGAGGGCACCCACGGCGAGGAATCCCAGTGCTCCGATGAGCATCACCTCCACCGGGAGGCGTCGACGTAGCGCCGGGGCTGCGATGTTGCCGGTCATGGTGGCCAGCACCGACACGGTGAGAGCCAAGCCGAACCACAGCGTGCCCGAGTCCTGGCCGCGCAACCAGAACGCCAGATGGAAGAAGACGAAACCCACACCGGCACGCAGTGCCATCATGGCGGTGGCACCCAGCACGATGCTCGGCGTGCGCAACTCGAGCCGCTCCAAGGCCGCTGCTGGACGTTGTGCCACCACCTCTCGGGGCAGACGCATCACGGCCAGCAGCGCGAGGGCGAACACCACGGCGTTGACCGTGAGCGTGGCATCCGATCCGATGAGCCGTTGCACCACCACCGCCGGAATGGCGATGACGGCACCGGTCAACCCCGACAACAGGCCCAATTTCGAGTTCGCCTCGACCAACTCCTCTTCGCCACGCACCACGGTGGGCACCAACGCCGACTTCGACACGGCATACGTCTTCTGCAACACCAGGGCGGCAAAGGCGAGTGGGAACAGCACGAGGTCGTCGACCCGGCCGATCATGGCAACGGCGATGGCGACCCGGAGGAGGGCGGTCAAGGCGATCACCATGCGCCGGCCACCCCTCATGGTGTCGATGACCGGACCGATGAGGGGTGCCACGACGGCGAAGGGGATGAAGCTGATGGCGAGGAACTGCAGCACTTTGCCGCGAGCGACGTCGGGACTGATCGACAGGAACAGCGAATCGGCGAGTGCCACGGCCATCACGGCATCGCCACTGGCCATGAGGGCGTGCACTCGGGCCAGCCTGCGGAACGGACTCACGTACCTCGGGTCGTGGTTGGGGGCCAGTTCGGGCCGGCGACGACCATGAGCGACGGGCGGTTGGGTCACCTCCTCGCCGTCGTGGTCCACCCCCGGCATGCTACGCGGAGGCCGCCGCCTCCCGGGGACGTTCGTACTTGTATCCCAGTCCGCGAATGGTCACGATGCGTGTGGGGTTGGCGGGGTCGTCCTCGATCTTGGACCGCAGACGCTTCACATGGACGTCGAGGGTCTTGGTGTCCCCCACATAGTCCGAGCCCCACACCCGATCAATGAGCACATCGCGGGCCACCACCCGCCCGGCGTTGGCCAACAGCAGGTGCAGCAACTCGAACTCCTTGAGCGGCATGGCGGTGGTGACACCGCGGATGATCACCTCGTGCTGCTCGGGATCCAAGGCCACATCGCCCACCGCCACCGCTGTGGCCGACAACTCCGTGGCCTGATCCGACCCGGTTCGGCGCAGCACGGCACGCATGCGAGCGACCAATTCGCGCATCCGGTACGGCTTGGTCACGTAGTCGTCGGCTCCCACTTCCAGGCCCACAACGGTGTCGATCTCGGCACCCTTGGCGGTCACCATGATGATGGGAACCTGCGACCACTTGCGGATCTGTCGGCACACGTCGATCCCCGACACACGGGGCAGCATCACGTCCAGCAGGATGAGATCGGGCCGCACGAGGTGGAACGCGTCCAATGCCTGCGCACCGTCTCTGGCCACCTCTACACGGAATCCTTCTCGCTTCAGGCCCACACTCAGAGCGTCGATGAACGACTCTTCGTCCTCGACGACCAGCACAGTGGGAGCAATAGTGGTGGGGGGTGTCAACGGTCCTCCTCTGCAGGGGTACTGACGTGAGATGGGATGCGCAGCACGAAGGTGGAGCCCTCACCTTCGATCGAGGTCACCGAGATCGTGCCGGCGTGGTTCGTTGCCACATGGCGCACGATGGCCAGGCCCAGCCCGGTACCACCGGTATCGCGGCTGCGGGCGCGGTCCACCCGGTAGAAGCGCTCGAAGACGCGGTCGAGATCGCGAGCCGGAATGCCCACTCCCCAGTCACGGACCCAGAACTCCACCTCGCCGATGAGTTCGCGCACCCCGATCTCCACTCGGCTACCGGGCTCGCTGTACTTCACCGCGTTCTCCAACAGGTTGCCCAACGCCGAGATGAGTTGGCGGGCATCGCCCCGTACCATGATCGGGTTGTGGGGAAACCGCACGTCCATGACGATGCCCACCGGATCGGCCAGGGGCCGGGCTCGCTCCACCGCCTCGCACACCAAGGTGGACACCGGAGAGTCGGAACGCACCACCGCGCCCTCCAACTCGATGCGCGACAACTCCAGCAACTCGTCGATCGAGTGCGACATACGGTGGGCCTCGGCCACCATCTTCGTCGCCAGTCGTGTGGCGGTGGTGCGGTCGTCGTCGTCGAGACGGTCCCCCTCCATCAAGTCCGAGATGGTTTCGGCCAACACGGCCAGAGCACCCACGGGCGTCTTGAGTTCGTGGCTCAGATTGGCCACGAAGTCCGTCCGCACGTGGTCCAGTCGTACACGCTCGGTGATGTCGGCCACCGTGGCGATCACGCCTCCTCCGCTCAGAGGATGGGCTCCCAAGGACATCACCCGAGGCTGTTGCCCCTGCAGTTCGACCACCCTCTCGCCACCGACTCCGGTGGCGCGCACCTGCTCGGTCAGCGACTCGAGGGCTTCGTCCAGCAGAACCTGGTGGTGTCTCGCTCCAACCGTGTGGGCTGCGCGGTTGCGGATCAGTTCTGTTCCGTCAGCGGTGGTGATGACCACCCCGATGGGAAGCGCGTCCAGTGCAGTCGCGGTATCGCCCCTCAGCGCAGCCAGGTCGGCAGTCGGCACGGGCTCGGACTCGAGGGCCGGTTGGACAACACGCAAGCGACTCCAACGCCATGTCACTGCCGTCGCCACCACGACTCCGGCGAAGAAGGCCACCACCGCGGCCACCACGATTCACGACTCCGGGGTGGGAAAGCGAGGGAGCTCGTCGGTGTCGTCGGTCGTAGCGCGGTACCGAGTGGCCCCCTTGTGCTCGGGCAACCAACCCGACACCACATAGCGCACCCGCTCGCCCATGTTCACGGCATGGTCACCGATGCGCTCGTAGAAGCGGGCCACCATGGCCAACTGCACGGCGGTCTCCAACTCGAGATTGCCCGCTGCGCTGCACTCCACGATGGCCCGGATCATCTCGCGTTGCAGGCTGTCGAGGGTGGAATCCATGTCGTCGAGGGCGGCGGCCTTGGCCTCGTCGTGATCCACGTAGCTCTCGAGCGCCGCCTCGTACAGCAGTTGGGCCTGCTCGCCCATCTTGGCGATGATGCCCCTTAGTTTCGGGTCCAGAGGATGCCGGTAGATGCGGCGAGCGGCCTTGCAGATGTTCACGCAGAGGTCGGCACTGCGCTCCACGTCGCCCACGATCTTGGCCACGGCCACCAGGGCCCGCAGATCGGTGGCCACGGGTGCCTGAAGTGCGATCAGTTGGTAGGTCCGTTCCTCCAACTCGATCGCCCGGGCGTCGATCTCGTCGTCGGCCCGGATCACGTACTCAGCGCCTTCGAGGTCGCCATCCAACAGCACGTTGGTGGCGCGTGGAATCTCCTCGATCACCGACGAGGTCAGCCGTGCCAGCGATGCGCGCACCTCCTCGAGATGCGTGTGGAACGCCCTGCGTGTCTCGACGGTCATCCGAACCTCCCGGTGACGTAGTGCTCGGTGCGCTCGTCGTCGGGAGTCGAGAACACCTTCTGAGTGGGGTTGAACTCCACCAAGACACCGGTGCGACGATCACTCTCGGAGTTCACCTCGGTGGTGAAGAACGCCGTGCGGTCACTCACGCGCGCCGCCTGCTGCATGTTGTGGGTCACGATGATGATCGTGTAGTCCTGCTTGATCTCCTGCATGAGGTCCTCGATGCGGGCGGTGGCGATGGGATCCAAGGCCGAGCACGGTTCGTCCATGAGGATCACCTCGGGTTCCACCGCCACGCACCGGGCGATGCACAGACGTTGCTGCTGCCCACCCGACAAGCCCATGGCCGAGGCCTTGAGCCGATCCTTCACCTCGTCCCACAGTGCCGCCCGCTTCAGTGACGACTCGACGATGTCGTCGAGTTCAGACTTCTTGCGCACACCGTTCAGGCGGGGGCCGAACGCCAGGTTGTCGTAGATGCTCTTGGGAAACGGGTTGGGCTTCTGGAACACCATGCCCACCCGTCGGCGAACCTCCACGGCATCGATGTCGGGACCGTTGAGATCGGTTCCGTGGTAGAGGAGGGATCCCTCCACCCGCGCCCCGGGGATGAGGTCGTTCATGCGGTCGAAGCACCGCAGCACCGTGGACTTGCCGCAGCCCGAAGGTCCGATGAACGCGGTGATCTCCTGCTGTCGAATGTCGAGATTCACGTCCCGCACGGCGCGGAAGTCGCCGTAGTACACCGCCAGATCGCGGGTCTGGAACACATATGAGGCGCTGTCGTCACTGTCGCTGGTCACGGTGTGATCTTGCTGCATCGATTCGGTCATTGCACGCTCCCTGATCTGCTTCATCGGGTCACCACCGTCGCTCGTACCTGTTGCGGAGGTAGATGGCCAGGCCGTTCACCACGAACACCAGCACCACCAGCACCAGTGATGCCGCAGCGGTGACGGCTCGGAAATCGGCGCCCGGCTGGCGGGCGTAGGAGAAGATGGCCACCGGGAGTGCGGTGAACCTGCCCTCGGTGATCTGGTCCCACAGGCCAGTGTTGCCCACTCTCAACAGGCCGGTGGCGGCACCCACCAGCAACAGTGGCGCAGCCTCCCCCGCCGCACGAGCCAGCGACAACACCGTGCCGGTGAGGATGCCCGGTGCTGCCGAGGGCAGCACGTGGCTGCGAATGGTCTCCCACTGCGTGGCGCCCACGCCAAGTGCGCCTTCCCTGATGGACCGCGGTACGGCGCGTAGCGCTTCAGATGCGGTGATGACCACGATGGGCAACACGAGCACCGCCAGTGTGAGTCCTCCGGCGATGACGGTGGAGCCATTGGTGATGGGCTTGAAGAACTTGGCGAAGACGGCGAGACCGAGAATGCCATACACGATGGAGGGCACCCCGGCGAGATTGCGCACGTTCAGGCGGGTGATCCGGGCCAGTCTCGACGAACCGGCGTACTCCTCGAGGTACACCGCACAGGCGATACCCAAAGGGAACGCCACCACCGCCACGATGACCGCCAACGTGACGGTGCCCCGCACGGCCTGCCAGACGCCGGCATCGGCGGAACTCGACGCGTCCTGACCCCGGCTGAGGAATCCACCGAAGTCGTCGGAGAGTACCGGCCAGGCTCGCTGCACCAGATGCACCATGAGCAGGACCAACACACCGAGGGACACGAACAGGGTGAACAGCAACGCGCCCTCGATGGCGCGCCCGGTCCGGTCACGCCCTTTGGTGGTGAGAGCGCGGGTGATGGAGGCGGCGGTGGGTGCACCCACCGACGAGGGTGATGACAAGGCCATCTCAGTACTCCTCTCGCACGCGGCGCACGAGGCGATCGCCCACGACATTCAGTCCCAGGGTGATCAAGAACAGCAGGAAACCGATGAAGTACAGGCTGAGGAACGCCAAGCCCTCGCCCGCCACCTGGTCGCTGCCGAAGCCCAGTGCCGCCATGGCGGCCGTCATGGTCTGGCCCGGCTGGAGGGGTGTGGTGGAGAACAGTCCCCCACCGGTGGCCCCAGCGGCGATGGCCACCACCATGGTCTCGCCGATCGCCCGGGAGACACCCAGGATGAGAGCGGCGATGAGTCCGGAGAACGCTGCGGGGAACACCACACGGAACGTGGTGGCCGAACGCCTGGCTCCCAGACCGAAGGATGCTTCGCGCAACGCCATCGGGACGGCCCGAAGTGCGTCCTCGGACACCGACGCCACGATGGGAATGGTGAGGATGCCCACGGCGACACCCGCCGCGGCCAGGTTGAACGCCTGGTTGGCCGACCCGAACAACACGGTGATGAGGTTCGGATTGATGAACGCCACGGCGAAGTAGCCGAGCACCACACTGGGAATGCCGGCGAGCACCTCGAGAACCGGCTTGATCACCCGCCGGACACGGGGTCGGGCGTACTCGGACAGGTAGATCGACGCTCCCAGACCGAGAGGCACCGCCACCATCATGGCGATGCCGGTGACCATGAGTGTCCCCACCACCAGGGTCTTCACATCGAAGATCCCTCGCCGGGGGAACCACCCGATGGTCCAGAGATCTGCCTTGGGCACCTGGCGAAAGAACGACCAGGCGTCCCGGGCCAGGATCAGCACGATCAGCACCGTGATGGCGAAGGTGGCCGTGGCGGCCGTGGCGAAGAACCACCGCATGAGGGAGTTCTTCCGCTTTCGCCTGGGGTCCAGTTTCATCGTCCCCACGCGAGGTCGGGGGTTGCTGAGCGTGGCGGTCATCGACGACTCCTCATCCTGCGATCACAGGGCAACGTAGACGACAGAGCGGGGACCACGAGGAGTGCTCTTGGACACACACCCGAAGTCCCCGCCTTGCGTCATCAGTCGGTTCGGATCAGACCGGTCAGGTCACTTGCCGCCGTCGCGGGTGCCCACCGTACGGGCCTCCCACACCGAGCGGGTCTCGGCCAGATCGGCGGCGGCCAGTTGCACGTAGGGCACCTGGCCCTCGCCTGTTCCGATCACGGAGAACCCGTCATCACTCAGGTAGTAGTCCACGAACGAACCGAGCGCCGGGTTCTCGGCAACAGCGTTGGCGCTCACGTAGATGTACAGCGTTCGGGCGATGGGGAACGACCCATTGGCGATGGTCTCGGGGGTGGGCTCCACGCATCCGTCACCGGCATCGACCGCCAACGGCTTCACCTTGTCGAGATTCTCCTCCACAAAGGCGAAACCCACCCAACCCAGCGAGGTGGGGTTGGAGGCGATGCCCTCGATGATCACATTGTCATTGGGGCTGGCCACGTAGTCGGGACGAACCTGGTCGTCCTCGGCTTCGGTGGCCTTGGCGCCGGCACCCATGACGATCTCCACGAAACTGTCATACGTGCCCGACTCCTCGCCGGGGGCGGTGACGGTGAGGGAAGCGTCGGGGTACGGAGCGGTGATGGTGCCCAGCGTGTCACCCACAGCAGCTCGCAGTTCCTCAGCGGCGGCGTTGGCATCACTCCACGAGTTACGGCCCGTGGCATCGGGGCCCAGCAGCACCCATAGGTCACCGAAGCTCACGCACTCGATCACGTCGTTCTGTGCCGAGGTGATGACCGAGAGGCCATCGACAGCGACCTTCAATTCGATGAACTCGATGCCGGCCTCGGCACACTTCTCCACCTCGGAACCCTTGATGGGGCGCGAGGCGTTCGAAATGTCGGTCTCTCCGGAGCAGAACTTGGCGAAGCCGTCGCCGGTACCGGGGCCTTCCACGGTGATCGCCACGCCAGGGTTGGCGTCGCTGAACCGCTTGGCCACGGCCGTCGAGATGGGCTCGACCGTGGACGAACCCGAGACGAAGATCGAGCCGCTGAGATCGCTCGGGGCGGCCGTGGTGTCCGTGCCACCACCGGCGGTGGTCGCCGGCGCTGTCGTCGTCTCAGGTGCTGAGGTGTCGTCGTTGCCACATGCTGCAGCCACGAGCACCAGCGCTGCAGCGCCTGCCAGAATTTTCGAACGGCGGTTCTTCATGCTCACGTTGGGGGTCTCCTCTGTGGTCGGGTACTGCGCGAGGCGGGCAGTCGCCTGCGACCGTAGAAAGGCGAGGTGACCTCGACGGAACCTCGAGGTGAACACGGGGTGAACGATCACCGACGGCTCGGTGAACGTGTCCTCAGCGCCGGACCTGGGTACTCGACACCCACTCCTGCATGAGTCGCTGCGGGTTGGGGTCGAAACCCTCGGGGCCCATCCGTCGCCACGTGTCGTCGGCGGCGAGTTCGAAGCGGACCACCTCATCGCTGCGCAGGAACGCCAGTGTGGTGTCCAGCCAGTGTTGGTGTTTGGGATGGGTGACAGCCACCAACACCTCGATGCGCCGATCGAGGTTCCGCGGCATCAGGTCAGCCGAGCCGATGAGATGCAGGGGGCGTCCCGCACCCTGCCCATTGGCGAAGCGGTAGATGCGGGAATGCTCGAGGTAGCGGCCCAACACCGATCGCACGGTGATGTGTTCAGACAGGCCCGGCACACCAGCACGGACGCAGCAGATGCCACGCACGATCAGTTCCACGCGGCAACCCTTGGCACTCGCTGCGTACAACGCCTCCACGAGGTCGGGGTCTGCGATGGAGTTCACCTTCAGCACGATGTGCCCTTGTTCACCGAAACTCGCCTCGTGGGCGATCAGTTCTTCCAGGCGTTGACGCAGGTAACGCGGCGCCACGGTGAGACTGTGATAGCGGTCATCGCGGCTGTAGCCCGTGAGGTGGTTGAACAGATGGCTCACCTCGTGGCCGATGTCGGGGTCGCAGGTGAACAGGCCCAGGTCTTCGTACAGCCGAGCGGTCTTCGAGTTGTAGTTGCCGGTGCCGATGTGGACGTAGCGGCGAAGTC
>CAYMUC010000110.1:0-8678 GCA_964393535.1 uncultured Ilumatobacteraceae bacterium
GGGCGAGCAACTGGCGCGCCAGAGCGAATCCGTGCTGCATGTTGGTGCCGTAGACGAAGTCCCACGACACCTCGGGTAGTTGCTCGGCGGTGATCACCCGAGCCACCTCGCTGAAGCCCACCAGTCCGAGGTAGTCACGAGGGAACTGCATCGTGATGAGTGAATGCAGTGCCATGGCGACCTTCTTCGCCGGAAGAAAGTTGTCGCGCATGGGCATGGACAACGAGAGGTCCAGCATGAGCACCGTGGACGACCGTGTGAGGTGCTCGGTGCGTTCCACCTCGAAATCTTCGGGCGACAACTGCACCGGCGTGCCCGTTCCCTGGCGATGGAGGGCGTTGCGGATGGTGCGGTGAAGGTCCAACTGGAAGGCGTCACCGTACTCGTAGGGCTTGGTCTCGAAGGTGCGCTCATGACCCGTACCCAACTGGTGCACCGCATGCTGCCCCAGAGCATCCTTGCTCAGCTTGCCGAACAGATCGCGCAAGGCGTTGGCCCCGATGGCACGCAGACCGCGGGGGGTCAACTCGAGTCGGCCCTCTCGCTGGTCGATCAATCCCGCCTCGGTGAGCATGCGAGTCAACTCGGCGAGGCGCTCCATGGCAGCCGCTGCATCGTCGCCAAGCAGGTCCGACACCTTGTCGAGATCGGCCTCGGCCAACGCTCCCGGGGCGGAGGCGTTGCGCATGAGGTTCTCCAGTTGGTCGAGGTCGCCCAACTCCTGCATGGTCTGCATGGCCTGGGCGAAATCGAGGGGATCGGCTCCCTGCATGTCGTAGCCGCGATCCCAGGGCATCTGGGGAAACAGGTTGCGAAGGTTCTGGCCCAGTTGGTCCATCTGCCACCGCAGGTCCAGATCGTCGAGCAACTGGTCCGAGAGCTGCTGGAGTTGAGCCCTCTGCTCAGGCGTCATGGAGGCCAGCATCGACTGCATGGCGGCCATACGCCGCGCCATCACTTCCAACAGCTCGTCGAGGTTCTTCGGGTTCTCGGGGAACATGTCGCCGAACCGTTCCATGAACTGCTCGAACCCGGGGTCCTCACCGCGCTGGCGCCGCTCCAACATCTCGTTGAGCGATGCCATCATGTCCTTCATACGCGCCAGGTCCTCGGGCGTCATGGACGACATGGCTCCGGCCATCTGGTCGACGACCTGCTGCATCAACTGCTGCCTCAATCGGTCCAGCAACTGCTCGAAGCGCTGCTGGGCCTCGGCCGACGAGAAGTCGTACGACTGCAGGCCCTTCACCTTCCCGGCAAGATCCTCGGGCAGCATGTCCAACTGTAGTGACCGATCCTGCGCCGTCTGACTGGCGTTGGATGCCCGTCGCTCATCCCCACTGGCCGCAGCATCGGCGAGGTCACGGTCGATGGCGTGGCGTTCCTCATCGATGATGTCGGCCAACTCGTCGGCGATCTCGCTGTACACGCCCCCGAGGTCGCCTCGTTCCAGGCGCTCCTGGCGCGCCTCGCGAAGGCGATTCATGAGTTCACGCAGTCCCGGCAGATCGCGACCATCCCGATCGGTGAGCCCTTGCTGCATGAGGCGACGAAGCGCACTGTTGACGTCTCCGTGGTACAGCAGGTCGTCGGCGAGTGCCTCGAACACGGCGTCGGCGTCCAGTTCGAAACCGCGCTGCGTGCCGTCCCATCGGCTGTAGGTGAACCTGGGCGCCATCGCCCGACCCTATCCCAGTGCGAGCAGACTGGACCCGCGCGGGACCCGGCGTGTCCTAATGTTGCGACGATGCGCGTCCCCCGTACCTTCGCATTCGTGGACCTGTCGGGTTTCACGAACTACACCGCCGTCGCCGGTGACGACGCGGCGGGTCGTCTGCTGGGGTCGTTTCGCACCATGGCACGGGAGATCGCCTCCGAACGCGGCGTGCGCATTGCGAAGTGGTTGGGTGACGGGTGCATGGTCGTGGCCGTCGAGCAGACCGACGCCATTGCATTCTCCCTCGAACTGGAACGACGCTCGGCCACCGCCTGTTCGCCCTTGGCGCTGCGCGTCGGTCTGGCCACGGGTCTGGCGTTGCTGTTCGAGGGCGACGACTACATCGGTTCGGCGGTGAACCTCGCCGCTCGCCTCTGCGATGTGGCGGGTGCGTTCGAGGTCCTCATCCCGAAGTCCCAACTGGAACCCCTTCCCGAAGGCGTCCGGGCCGAGTCACACGCTCCACTGGAGCTTCGGGGATTCCCCGAACCCATCGAAGTGGTGGACCTGTCGGGCGAGCCGCTGCTCGCCGACAGGAACGACACCGGAGAACTGTGGACGCGTTCACCGTTCGTCACCTGACATGACCCAGCCGACGCCGTGGGGCGCGGTCCTGCCCACCCAGGTGTGGTTGGGCTACGACGCGAACAGCGATCAGCCCGTTGGCTCGGGCGCCGGAGGTGTGGAGCGTCGGGACCAGGACCTCGAAGCCCTTGCAGCCATAGGTCTTCGCAGCCTGCGGGTGGGTGTCGACTGGTCCCGCCTGATGCCCACTGCCGGTCGCGTCCACGGTGGTTGGGTCGAGTGGTACCGCAGTCTGGCCACTGCGGCCAGCATGCACGACATCTCGGTGTGGTGGTGTCTTCACGAAAGGGGCGTACCGCGATGGTTCGCCGACGAAGGCGGGTTCGCCGATCGACGCTTCACGGCACGTTGGTGGCCTCGGTGGGTCGAAGCGGCCGCCGACAGCCTCGGCGATCTGGGGGCGGGCTGGGTACCCATGGACGACCCCGCCGGGGTGGCGCGTCGGGCGAGTGGCGATGACCCTGTTCGACTGGCCGAATCGTTGCACGCCGTGGCCTCGGCATGGCGCGACGCCTGGCGCATTCTGCGGGGCCCACTTCCCGTGGCCACCTGCCTCCGGGTGGGCGTCGTGCGCCCGGTCGATCACACCGTTCCGGCACAGCAGGCGGCGCGGGAGCAGGACCACTTCATGTGGCGCCTGTGGTTGCGGGCCTGGCAGTACGGCGTGGTCGACCTACCTGGACGTGCAGGCGACCACCTGGCTGACCTCGCAGGATCCCTCGATGTGTTGGGGGTGTGGGTCCAGGCAGGTGAGTCCCGGGGTACGGCGGCCGTGGAAGACCTGGTGTTGCGGGTCCTCGAGCGGACCAGTGAGGAAGGGCCTCACAAGCCCATCCACCTCACCGTGCGGCCAGGCGTCGCCGACCCCGACGGCGCCGGCGACGTGGTCACGGCTGCACGAAGCGCAGTGATCGCCGCCCGAGACGAAGGAGTGGCCGTACAACACTGCTGGCTGGCACCGGGCATTGCGGGACCGGGGGCGCCAGACGGCTTGCTCGACCGTGACCGCTGCGCCCTCCCAGTCGCCGAGGTGCTGTTTCAGGACCGCCCGCGGTAGGTGGCCTGCGAGCCCACAGCGTCCTTGTTGAGCCGCTTGGACAGGTGCAGACCTTCCAGGATGAACTCGATCGCCGCCGCCTCTGCCGCCGCCGAGGCCCTCTCGCCAGCGAGTTCCACGACGGCAGTCCGAAGCGCCGGCACCTGTTCCAACAACGACACCAACTGGACCGAGGGCACGTCCTCACCGGTGTGGGCGATGGCCCCTTCCTCGAACGCAGCCACCACGTCCCGCACCAGTTCGGGGCGCACCCGCGCCTTGTACACCGTCAGCACGGCACTGCGGACGAGGTGCTCGAGGATGGCTCCCTCACGCCCCTCTTCCAGCGACTCGATCTCGATCTTGCCGGCGCTCGATGCGGCGAGAGCTTCGAGGTCGCACACCCGCGGCACCACCTCGGTCTCGCCCACCATGAGCGCTCGCCGCGTGGCATTGGCGGCCAGAACCTCGTAGTTGCTGACCGAGAGACGCACGCTCACGCCGCTTCGCTGGTTCACCTGGTTCGAGGCCCGCGCCACATGGCTGAACGTGGCGATGATCTCGGCCATGTACTCGGGTACCTCCACATGCACCCCGGGAACCTCGACAGCGCGCGCCTCTTGACGGATGATCTCCATCTCCGTGGCCACTTCCAAGGGATAGTGGGTACGGATCTGGCTCCCGAAACGATCCTTCAGGGGTGTGATGATGCGGCCCCGGTTGGTGTAGTCCTCGGGGTTGGCCGACGCCACCAGCACGACATCGAGTGGCAGGCGGATCTTGTAGCCCCGCACCTGCACATCACGCTCTTCGAGGACGTTCAACAAGCCCACCTGGATGCGCTCGGACAGGTCCGGCAGTTCGTTGATGGCGAAGATGCCCCGATTGGTACGAGGTACCAGGCCGTAGTGGAGCGTCAGCTCGTCGGCCAGGTAGCGCCCTTCCGCCACCTTGATGGGATCCACCTCACCGATGAGATCGGCGATGGATGTGTCGGGGGTGGCCAGTTTCTCGCCGAAGCGATCGCTGCGATGCACCCACGCCACGGGGGTCTCGTCACCGTGTTCGGCCACGAGATCACGCGCCATCTTGGAGATCGGTTGGGTGGGATCGTCATGGATCTCGCTCCCCGCCACTATCGGCATCCACTCGTCGAGCAATCCGGTCAGCGAACGGATCATTCGGGTCTTCGCCTGGCCGCGCTCACCCAGGAAGATGATGTCGTGACCGGCGAGGAGCGCATTGGCCAACTGCGGCATCACCGTGGTCTCGTACCCCAGGACGCCCTCGAACAACGACTCCCCCGCAGCCAACTTCGCCACGGCGTTGGCCCGGATCTCCTCCTTCACGGGCCGGGACGCCCACCCTGAACGGCGAAGATCGCCCAGCGTGGTCGGAAGGTGGTCGGGTGGGGTCGCAGCAGCCTGAGACATGGCAGCGACCGTAGTGCCCGCGGCGCCACCGGATCGTGCGGGGGCACCATCTCCTATGCTCAGCGCCGTGCGAGGTGACCGGACATGAGGGTCTGGCGGGGCGTGGCCCGAGCGACCATGACGAGTCTGTGATGGCGGGGACCGTCCGAGCAGACGTGGCCGTGGTGGGCGGCGGTATCGCCGGTGCCGCCGCAGCGTGGTGGGTGGCGCAGTCGGGTGCCAGCGTCGTGGTCATCGAACAGGAATCTCAGCCCGGTCTGCACGCCACGGGCCGTTCGGCAGCGACCCTGTCGGAAACGTCTGGTGATCCCGTGGTGTGCGCTCTCACCAGCGCCAGCAGAACGTTCTTCGAGCACCCACCTGTCGGGTTCGCACCCCGAGCACTCACCCATCCCAAGGGCCTGGTGTGGATCGGACGCAGCGAGGACGCGGCCGCCCTCGACCACGTGGCCACCAAGGGCAACAGCATCAGGCCATCGGTGCGACGACTGTCGTCGGAGGAGACGAGGACCCTCGTGCCCGGGCTACGCGCCGGATCGGTGGCGGGGGGCGGCGTACACGAACCCGATGCGCTCGGTATCGACGTGATGCTGGTGTTGGAGTCGTTCCTGCGCGGGGTGAAGGCAGCGGGCGGAACCGTGCTCACCAGTTCCGAAGTGATCTTCGGGAATCGTCGACGGCAGAGATGGAGCCTCAACCTGGGCGGTAGTCGGGTGGACGCTGGATGCGTGATCGATGCCGCCGGCGCCTGGGGCGACGTCGTCGCAGAACGCTGTGGAGTTGCCCGACTCGGCCTGCTGTCCCTGCGCCGCACGGCCGCTGTCATGACCGTGCCCGCCGAGAGGACCGACGCAGTGCGCCGTTGGCCTTTGGTCATGGACGTGGCCGATCGGTGCTACTTCGAACCCGACAACGATGGCCTACTGATCTCGCCTGCCGACGAGCACAGCAGTTCCCCCTGCGACGCCCAGGCCGAGGAAGCCGATGTGGCTCATGCGGTGCAGCAGGTCGGTGACATCACCGGACTCTCGCTCCACGAGGTGAGGCGGGCCTGGGCAGGGTTGCGGACCTTCGCCAGGGACCGTGTGCCGGTGGTGGGCGCCGACCCGACCGCAGAGGGTTTCATCTGGCTGGTGGGCCAAGGGGGAGCGGGCATCAAGACCGCCCCCGCTCTGGGGGCCCTGGCTGCCAGTATCGCTCTGGGTCTGGCACCCCCGTCACTGGCCACGCCCCGGGGTGGGGTGGATGCCGGGGCACTGGATCCCGCACGCTTCACGGGCCGGCGAGCGGCCATGATCACGTCGGGGACCTGAGCCGCGGTCAGTGGCCCGAGGTTCGGCGTTGCTCGAGGAGCATCTTGCCCGCCACCAGGGTGAGCAGGATGGCGAACAGGACGTTTGCCAGGTCGTCGCTGAGTCGACGCGACACGACCGTGCCGAGCAGTGCCGACACGATCCCGGCCACACCCACGATGCCAGCCGTGCGAAGGTCGGCGTTTCGCTTGGTGCGGTTACGCCACGTGCCCATGATTGCTGTGGGCACGATCACCGCCACCGATGTGCCCTTGGCCAGCACCGACGACAGGCCGAGCAACACGATCATCGCCGGCACCATCACGATGCCACCGCCCACCCCCAACAGGCCGGCCAGAATTCCCGTCACCAGGCCCACCACCACGAGCCCCACGGCCATGATCACCGACAGGTCCTCGCGTCCGGTGGCCGAGATGGGCACGAACAACCGAACGGCTGTCGCCAACAGAAGACCTGCGAAGCCGAACGCCAAGGCCCGATGGGGAAGGACGTGCAGCAGTTTGGTCCCCAGCACTGCCCCGGCCACCGCACCGATGGCCAAGAACAGTGCCACCGGCCAGTCGACCTGATCGGCAGCGGCATACCCCACCAAGCTCGCCACAGAGATGGGCAGCACCGCAGCCAACGAGGTGCCATGCGCCAGGCGCTGGTCCATCTTCATCACCATCACCAGTGCCGGCACCACCAGAATGCCGCCACCGACCCCGAACAGGCCCGACATGAAGCCTGCTGCGATGCCGACGAGCACCGCTCGGCCGTAGCCGGCACCGTTGGACGAGGTGGCGGGGGGCGACGTCGTGGTCATGGTGATGCTCCAACCGGTAGCGGGACTCCAAGGCGACACGGGCTCTGATCGCCGGAGGAACGTTAGGTGACGGTGTCGGTTCGCGGCCGCCATGGTGGCCGAGGGTCGCCCCGATGCCCCACTACCCTTCCCCGTGCATGGACCTCTCTGGTAACTGGCGTGCCGCTGCGGCCACCGACGAGCGTCGCCGCAGTGGCATCGGTCTGGACGCGAACGACGGTGAGTGGCCGACCGTCACCGTGCCCGGCCACTGGCGTGACGAAGCCACGTTCGCCTCCTCGGACGGTCCGGTGCTGTATCGCCACAGGTTCCACACCCCCGCGCCCCGACCCGGTGAGCGGCGCTTCGTGGTCCTGGACGGCGTGTTCTACCAGGCCGACGTCTGGCTGGACGGCGCCTACCTCGGCGATGCCGAGGGGTACTTCTTTCCTCACAGTTTCGATATCACCGCTTTGTCCCGCCTGGGCGAAGACCACGTGTTGGCTGTCGAGGTCGACTGTCGACCACCCGGTGACCTGACGGCCAAACGTGCCATCACCGGCGTGTTCCAGCACTGGGACTGCCTCGACCCCGACGACAATCCCGGAGGCCTGTGGCGACCGGTTCGCCTCGAGACCACCGGACCGGTTCGCCTCGACCGTCTCCGGGTGCTGTGTCGGGACGCCTCGCCCGACAACGCCCACCTCCGCCTCCATGCGCGATTCGACAGCGACGCTCCCCAGCGCGTGAGCATCGTCACCCGCGTGGACGGCACCGTGGTGACCGAAACGGAACGGACCTTGGCCACGGGGACCAACGAGGTGGACTGGAGTGTGGACATCGCCACCCCACGCCTGTGGTGGCCGTGGGCGTTGGGAACGCCCGAACTCACCGACGTGGAGGTGACCGTGCTGGTGGAGCAGCAGGTCAGCGACGGGCGAACCGTGCGCACCGGCCTGCGTCAGGTGGGATGGAACGACTGGACACTGTCGATCAACGGCGAGCGACTCTTCGTGAAGGGCGCCAACCTGGGCCCCACGACAGCGCACCTCGCCCGTGCCACACCCGAGGACCTCCGCCGCGATGTCCTGCTTGCCCGTGAGGCGGGCCTCGACCTGATCCGACTGCACGCCCACATCACCCGGCCCGAGGTGTACGAGGCCGCCGATGAGTTGGGCATGTTGATCTGGCAGGACTTTCCTCTGCAATGGGGGTATGCCCGAACGGTTCGACGCCAGGCCGTCCGTCAGGCCCGAGAGGCGGTGGACCTGCTGGGACATCACCCGTCGCTGGTGGTGTGGTGCGGCCACAACGAGCCGATCGCGCTCGACGTGTCACCTGGCGTTCCTGCCTCGCCGGCTCGAGTGGCGGCCAGGTTCATGGCCGGTCAGCAGTTACCCACGTGGAACCGGACGGTGCTGGATCGCTGGGTGAAGCGGGCCTTCGAGGCCGCCGACGACACCCGGCCGGTCATTCCTCACTCGGGGGTGCTCCCGCACTTCCCACAACTCGACGGCACCGACAGCCACCTCTACTTCGGCTGGTACCACGGGCAGGAACGCGATCTACCCCGAGCTGCCGCCGCCACACCACGCCTCGTGCGGTTCGTGAGCGAGTTCGGAGCACAGGCCGTGCCGCACTCGGCCGACTTCATGGAACCGCAGCGATGGCCCAACCTTCGCTGGGACCACCTGGAGCGACATCATGCGCTGCAAAAGCGTGTGTTCGACCAGCACGTGCCCCCCGATCGGTACGCCACGTTCGACGAGTGGCGTGACGCCACGCAGCAGTACCAGGCCCGTCTCCTCCG
>CAYMUC010000111.1:0-8663 GCA_964393535.1 uncultured Ilumatobacteraceae bacterium
ATGGAGTTGCTACTGACTTATCTTATGGAAAAGAATTAAATATTACGCAAAATCGAACTATGATTATTGGAGATAATTATCACTATTTGTCACAAGCTACAGAATTTACTCCATATTTTGGAGAATACCAAAATACAAATATCTACGGATCACCAGGGTATCCAATAGTTCCATTAAGAAATTCACAAAATCAATTTTTAGATCCAACTGGAAATGTAGATGATTGTGGCTTTTGGATATATATGGATATTACTAAATTAAATGTATCTTTATACAAACCGTTGCAATGTAACGGCAATATTGTTAACTTTGTATACATTGGACAAGAAGATTTAGAAGCTGCTGGAGCATCGTATGATATGTGGTGTTCTAGAGCATTTGCAAATAGTGCTGCTATTAGACCACCAGGAAGTTTAAATTTTGTTTTACAGTGTACTTATCCAGAGCTTGTGCATATTTATCCACAAAGACAAGCGCAGATGAATCAAAACTTTAAAGGACAAAAAGATAGATTTCCACCGAATGATATTAAAAATAACCCAATGGGTATAGTAGATTATGCTTTTAAAAGTCAAAAAACTTCTTATGACTTAGAAACTATTCATAAATTTGTTTCAGAATTATATTCTACATATTATGGAAAACAATTCTTATTTAAACTTAATGAAAGAATATGCGCTAATTACGCTTCTCCCGATACATTTTCTGGAGAACTTAAATATTCTTCTATTCCAACTAATGATGGTGGTTGGGTAGAATATACTAATGCTATTTTAGGATTATCAGAACCAAATTTGTCTGTGTTTAGATCAGAAGATTCTAGAGTTACTTGTTTTGCTAGATTTAATAGAGATGGAGAATCAGGAGAGTTTGATACTATTCAAGTTAATCCTAATATTCCAAATTATAGTGGGTTATTAGATGTATCTGTATTAGATTCTGAAGATTATGTTTCTGATGGATCAACAATATGGGTAAGGGGAGAAGTAGAAGAAAAGGTTTATTTTGTTACTGATCTAAATGCTCCTGGCGGAATTTCTCCGGCATCTGTAATAAAATTTAATAGTCCTTGTTTTATTAAATCTAGATTTGCGGATGATTTTAGCCCACAACAAATATTAAATCTTGTTAATGGAAATTTAGCTTTATACAATAGCGGTGTTCCACAAGATAATGCAACTAGATTAGGAGTTTCATTTGTTAATATTATTAATCGTGGATCTGGATATAGAAACGGAGATATAGTTACATTTACTGGAGGTTCTCCTTCTGAAGTAGCTTCTGGATCTGTTAATGTTGGTATAGGAGGAGCTATAACTAGTATTAAATTAGTTAGCGTTGGTGATTATGATCCTAGTGGCGGACCACCCAGCGTATCAGTTTCTTCTGTAGACGGCGCTGGTTTTGTTGGAAATGCAATATTAGGAGCAGCTCCAGCAGAAACATATTGTCATATGCCACAATTAGTAAATAAGGAAATTCCTATTGATGAAAAACATAATTTTAATATCAACGCTATTGGTTTTACAGATCTTAATAGTAATGGTGCTATTAAAAGATATGCTTCTCCCAATGCTGCTGCGATTCCAATGAGAAGCAATGTTATTGTATATGGACCTTATTATAGCTATAATTGGGCTACTAGTTATGGTGGCGTTAAAGTAGATATTGATACTGATTTAGCCCCATGGAAATATGGTTCATTAGAATTAATGGCTTCTGTTGGCCAATCTAGAGCCCAAGCAGCATATGGAGAATCAGAAAATCCATTAATAATATCAGAAAATGGCAGCGTAAGTCTTGTTGGTATTCCAGAATATAGTTTGGGAGATAAATTAATTATTGATGGAAATGCTGTAGGACCACATATTAATAGTGTTAATGTTGTTTTTGGTGGACAAGGTATACAAACGACTTATGACTTTCAAACTTTCACACCAAAATTTGGCAAAATATCGAGCATATTAAATGATCAAATTAAATTAATCGGAGAAAATCGACAAAAACAACTTAAATTAATAAGAGATAAAACAGTACAGTTAAATAAAATATCCAGAAAAGCATCAAGTAATAGCAAAAGCTTATCTAATAAAGAAATTATTAGTCAATATGATACTCAGAAATCAGCATTTAAAAAGAATACTACTAATAGGTGTATTGTTGGAGAAATGTATGATTGGATGCCATTAGTAGATACTAGTGGTCAAAGAACTGTAGTTGCAATAGAATCTTTAGAAAAAACAAGAACTGAAATTGTTAATGGATATGAAAATAAAGCTATTATCAGCTTAGATGGTATTTTTAGTCCAATAAGTATATCCGGAGATGGTGGATTACCAAGATTTGCTATTCCAATTTCTTCTGAAAGTTCTTCTAATAATCTAATTAACAATAGATCTTTAAATCCTTTATTAAATCCTGGTTCTGGAGATTACCATTCCGGTCCATTTGCTGGACATTCTATTGATATATTGGGTAGAGAAAGTGGTGTTCCGGTAAGTGGATTAATGTCTAGTCTTTATACAATGAGCGAACCTGGTAAATATAGTGAAGATTATAGATTTTTAGGACTCAAAGGACCGTTGGTATTACATTCTTGGGGATATGATACTAATAATAATCCTATTCCTAATGAAAACGACACAGAAGAAGCTGCAAAAGTTGGAGTTTTTACAACTGATACTGTTCCAAGATTTCATAAAGACTGGCTTCAAAAACCAGCTACTTGGCCAGTTGGTCCTGTAGATTTAAGATTTGATAAAAGTAGAGGTGTTTGGGTAGGTGGAGGTATTGGTGAACAGGTTATTACAGCTAAATGCGTCACCACTTTTAGACCAAATAATAAGACTGCATCCTGTGAAATAATTTCAGATGCTACATTAGACGGAAATAATATTGGTGTTGGATATGCTGGTTCTTGTCTAGATAGCGCATATGTTATAGAAGCATATAATCCCAAAAGATGCGGTGCTTTAACCGGAGATTTAGTTACTTTACATAAAGTAGCAATATGTAGTAGTGGAAATTCTTTTGATAATAATTATGTATATATTGTAGTAAGTACTGGAGACAATAACGAAATACCAGAATCTCCACCTCCTTCGGCAACAGCAGATTCTTCTTCTCCAACCCCAACCCCTTCGACAACTTCTGTATCTCCTGTTCCGACTCCTTCGCCAACTTAAAACAAGGGATTTTGAAAATATATGACAGAAATTTGTGAAAATTGTGACTTATTACCAATAGGTGATAATATAGAATATTATTCTAGATACTTTAATTTACCTATAGAAATTATTCCTGGTTTTAAAAATAATGTTCCGCAAGTACTATGTCATAGTTCTAACTCCTGTGATGGTGGAGCTGGATTGTATTGGGTAGATTTTAAATGTTTTGAAGTTGTACATTGCGTATCAGTAATAAGAGATAAAATAGTTTTAGAAAGATATAGAATTCCAGCTTTTAATGAAATCGACGCTTCCGCCTGCTCTGCTTCTATAAACTTATTCAATTGTTGCATACCAACTATAGAACCTCCATACGAAGGTACAGATTGTCCAGTTTGTGATTTAGTAAATGTTAAGACTTCTGGATATCGTTATTTTAATCTTCCAATAGAATTAATACCAGGATTTGATAAATATGATCCTCAAATATTATGTCATGACGGAAATTGTGCTAATAGTGGAGACAATAGCAGTTTATGGTGGGCTACTTTAAATTGTTTTTCTGTCGTTCACTGTATAAGAAATAATTCTAGTATAGAAGAAGAAGTTTGTACAATATATTCAGACCTATACGATATTCCTGTAATTACTGCGATACTAATTACTCCTACTCCTACTCCTAGTCCAACAGCTACTCCTATACAACCAACACCAACACCAACACCATCTCCAGCACCACCAGGACCACCAGGACCACCAGGACCACCAGGACCACCAGGACCACCAGGACCACCAGCACCTCCGCCAACTCCACTACCAACAATAATACCACCAACTCCAACAACAAGTCCAACACCAACACCAAGCCCAACACCAACACCAACACCAACAGCCACTCCGTTAAGATGTGAACCGTGTTTAATTTTGCCAAACCACGCATATGACGAAGATAGTTTTTATAGATACTTTAATTTACCAATAGAATTAATTCCAAATTTTGATGTTTCTATTCCTCAAATATTAAGTCATAATACTATATCGTCTTCTATTGGTGACGATGAAAATATTATTAATTGTATTGGTTCTGGAGTTGGATTGCAATGGGCTAATTTAGAATGTCTAGAAGTTGTTACTGCAATGTCAATAGTTAATACGAATATAGTAGCAGAAAGAAAATCTATATCTGTTTTTAGTTCTTTCGTAAGAACCGATGATAGATCTTGTGATTTTGAAATTACCTGTCCTCCAACATCAACACCAGAGCCAACACCAACATTAACACCAACATTAACACCAACATCAACACCAGTACCAACACCGGAACCAACACCAGAAGGTCCATTACCTCCAATTGTGGGAGAATGCCCAGAAGGTTATTATTGCGTATATGTAAATCCTGTTGGAGAGTGCGTATGCTGTCCAGATGGATATTATCTGTGTGATATATTTGGTTGTCCGGCTTATGGACAATGCACACCTGTCGATGAACCATGGAACAGCTTGTGTTATTGTGAATTCCCAAGTACTCCAACTGGTCCGACACCAACCCCATTTCAATTGGTTCCTGCTACTTGCGCTGGAACAGGACGTACTGGTGGAGGTCTACCGGATGGAGGAATTGATACAACTAATTACACAGTTCCATTTAATGAAGGATTAATGACTATTGCATGGTCATTATTTGGAGGAGCACCAGGAACTATATGGGGAAATATCTTTGTTAAAGACGCAGACACAGGAAATATCCTATACACATTAACAGACCTTGCTCCAGTTAATGATAATGATGTTTTTACTGCGGTTTTCTGCAAACCTCAAGGTGTTACAGAATTAGAGATTATTATAGAATGGTCAGAATTTGTAACATATCAATGGAGTTTAACTTGCAATGGAGAATTCTGTCCGTTAGAATGTGAATCCCAACAATATAATGGTGGTGGACCGAACCAAGCAGTTGATACTTATAATCTATCAGTTTCCGCAAATGAAGGTAAGATGACTGTAAGTTGGGATTTTACAAATGGTTTAGGGCCAATATCTGGATCAATTGATATAATTGATGATGATACTAATAATAGTTTATTAAATGTTACACCAGGAACAATTTTTCCAACACAAGGATCTAGTGAATTTTGTAAACCACAAGGCGTAACTGAACTAAGAATTGAAATAGGTTTTGCAGATGATGTTTCTTACAATGTAGAATTATCGTGCAATATAGAATCCTGTGATTAAGGAAAACTAGTTTTATTTTTGAATAGCCCAAGAACTATCTAAAAATATTTGTATTTCTGGATATTTAAAAAAATCTAGTACTGCACTATAAACGCCATGACTATTATAATCATGGCCACATATATATGATCCTTCTTTCAACTTTTGATAAGCTATAGAAATTTCTTTTTTAACATGATCATAAGAGTGGACAGTATCTATATAAATTAAGTCATATTCATCATATTTGATATTGTTTAAAAACTCTATAGAATCTTGTTTAAAAAATCGAATATTTTTTCTATTTTTTACTACCTTCTGCATTTCTGGGTAAAACTCTATATCAACACAAGCAACACTATCAGAATACTCACTGAATAATTCTGAAGAAACCCCATTAAAACATCCTAGTTCTAAAATTCTAGTGTTTTTTTTAACATATTGTTTGCATAAAAAATTGAGTCCATGCAAATAGTTGACATAAAAACCATTTTCTAATATTCCACCAAAACCTTGTCCTTCTTTTGGCAATGGTTGTCCAGCATACCACATTCTTTCTTTTTCTAACCTATCCCCTTTTTTCTTATAAAGATCTGATTGGAAAATATGAAAATATTCTCTCCAGCCGCATTTAATTAAATTATATCTATTTGGGTTTTTAGTATAAGCAATATCTAATATTTTTTCATCACTTCCGATATAGTTTTCTTTTATAGATTCTTCGATAGTAAAACATAGCTCATCAACAAAATTATCAATTAAATCACAAGGAACAAAAAAACAAGTCCCTTGAATATTTCTTATCTGAGACAAAGCATGATATTCTTTGTTAACAACGTTTATGTTATCATTGTGACTAAAAAAAGTAATCTTACTATTATCTAGTTGATTTATTTTTTGTAAACATGGCCATAATTGGAGTTTATAATTATCAACATTTTCTCTAAGACCTCCTGCATCTGCCCAAATTAAAAAATCACAATTAAAATATTTGTTATCTTTTACTTCTTTAAGAAAGAAAAATTTATTGAACATGATTACATTATACAAAGGTCTATTCATTTCTGGTACTAATGTTTGTATTTTTTTCTTAAAAAGATCGGAAAACATTAAATCACATAATTGACTATGGTATTTTTTATAACACTCTAGTTCTTCTAGTGGTCTTTCAATAATTATGGTTTTCTCTAAATTTTTATCAAATTCTTTTCTTGTAGATTTGATTTTTTCTACAAATTTTGTTTCTGTAAATACAACTATATTAGCATCCAAAGATAATGTATTTTTCATCCAGTCTAAATATCTTTGATAAGACATTTGGAAAGAATTCCAATTATTTCTTCCTATATCATATAAAGCCATTATTATAACAGGATTTTCTATAGCCATGACCATGTAAAATTAATTCCTTTGTGAGATAATTTACAATTCGTATTATTAGGAATGAAAAAATTATCAAATTCATCCAACATACTAGAAACACTATATCCGTTTGATGCTAAGGAAGTTGGAACAAAACATTCAGAATATCCAAAGTAATTCTGTAAGTTTAACTCATATAGATATGCTAATGCTTTATTAGAAAACCTTACAATAGGAAAGAAACTTCCTATATGTATTTTTGTATTTAAAAAATTATCACCAGGACCAGGACAATAATTTAGCCAGTTTCCATGGGATCCCTTCATTCTATTATTCAAAATACTGATTCTATCAAAATTATTATAGTGTTCTTTTTTGAAAGCTTGTATAGCTATAAAATCATCATTATATGAATCATATGTTTGTAAAAACAATTTTAAATCACCATTAAAATTTACATCATCATCAAAAAACCAATAATAATCAAAATCTTTATTATTTAGATAAAATAATAACATCCTAAAATGAGCATAGAAATAATTAGGGTTTTGATGATTACCCCATCTATGTTTACGATCAATTGGTTTGTTAAAATAATTATCTTCAAAATCTTTATTTGTATAGAAAAATACAGTATTATTTTGGTAAGCGTTTTTTACTTCAGAAATATCTTGTTGATGATTATTATCGAACAAAATGAAAAAATTATCAAAACGTTGATCCGCAAACTTTATTATATTTCTATTAAATCCACCATGTAAACTTCTATTATAGGTGCAAATTGTTGTGCTAGTCTGAACCATTTAAGTATTCCTGATTAATAGCGGTGTTCCATTCTTTTATTCTATTAAATTGATGAACAATATCAAATAGATTATTATTAGAATTATACACCTTATTATCTACTATTTTAGGAATACCATATTTACTAATATGCCTATCAAATCCCCATTTATCGAAAAACTGTGTTGGTCCAGCTACAGCACAATGAACAGCCCACGCATCGTGTAAATTAAAAATCTTAATTTTGTCAATTTCATTGTTATTTATCATTACAATTAAAGCAGCTTGATCTTTGATATTATGTTTATTTGTGCTATGATTATCACACAAATCCAATAATCTAGTATAAATATGCAATAATTTGTTTCTTTTGCCAGCAATAACACCAGAACAAATTACTTCATTATTATGACATTTAGAATAATACTGAGGAAATAAAGAGTTAATATTGTTGCTATTCCATGGTTCATTGCATACATTTATACATTCTGACGCAACAAAAAAGTCATAGTTTGAGTTTAATTTAACGAATGGATTTGCTTGAAAAGCTACATCAAAAACATCAGTAGATAAAATCAATTCTTCATTTGTATTTTCTAAAAAATTCAGGATATATTCTATTCTTTTATGATTAATATATGCTGTATCAGATAGGCTTATAGATATAAATTCTACTCCTATCTTCTCTAAAATAAATGCCTCTTGCTTATTTATATTTGCGGCTATTAAAACTACACGACTATTAGAGTGTTTTTTAAAACTATTATACCATAAAGATATTTGATTTTTATATTTACTAATATTATTAGCAAAACCTATTAGTAATTCTTTTTGTTTTTCTACTTTGTTGGTGACCATTTATACCAACCATAATTAGGGAGATATTCGTTATTATCGTCTTTTCTTTTTGGAAATAGTGTTCCTCCTTTTTTGTGTTGACCAAAAGAAAGAAGTCCGTTACAACTAGAACACTTTAGTTCGTAATAGTCATTACCTTCCACTGTTCTACAAACAAACTTTAGATCATTACTTTTACAAAGACCGCACTGTTTTTCTCCAAATACTTCTTGTATGAGTGCTAGTTCTTTAAAAACTTCTTTTTGTCCAGATCCTTCTACTTCAAATGTTAACTTATCA
>CAYMUC010000112.1:0-8645 GCA_964393535.1 uncultured Ilumatobacteraceae bacterium
GAACCGGGACGGCATCACCGCCACGGGCGACCAGGTGATCGGCCGGCGGGTGCGCTACTACGCCGGCACAGGTCAGAGCGAAAGTGAGTTCCGCAGGGCCGGCCAGTGGGATGTGACGGCCTCCATCACCGGGCGCACCCCCAACGCCGCTGCCAACCTGATCATGGCAACGCCGCACATGTCCGAGACGTTGCTGTTCACCACCGCCCTGGACGACGCCACGGTGTCGGCCATCGAGGCCTACCTGGCAGCCAAGACGCCGTTGCCCGCACCGACGATGTCGGCGGTGACTGCTCGAGCCGATGGCTTCGACGTGACGCTCGTGCCCGGCCACAGTGGCGGCGTGCTGCCCGCCGGCCGCTATCAGGTGAGCCTGGACGGTGGCGTCACCTGGCAGGAACGCACCGAGGGTTACGCCGATTCTCCGCTTCGGGTCAGCGGACTGTCGGCTGGGACCACAGTGACGGTGAGTGTGCGGGCGGTGAGCGCCGCGGGGTACGGAGCGCCAAGCGCGCCGATGACGGTGACGGTGCCCGTTCCGGTGCCGACCCCCGATATGTCGAGCGTGCTGCCGTTGACCACCCGGCCGGTGGCAACGACGACGACCACGGTGGCGCTGACGGTTGACACGCTGGCGGCCCTGACCGAGGGCGTCGTGGCCGCCGACGTCGACGTGTTGGCGCCCGGCGACGCGTTGACCCTGCAGGCCGGTGGTTTCGTGCCGGGTGAGGTGGTGCAGGCGGTGATCGCATCGGAGATCCAAGTGCTGAACACTGCTATGGCCGATGCCGGCGGCGACGTGGCCATGACGGCGGTGGTGCCCGAGGACCTGTCCCCCGGCGAGCACACCGTGGCGCTGTACGCGCCTGGAAGCGGTCGGGGGGTGCGTCAAGCAGTGACCGTGGTCGCCGCCGTGCCGGCCGAGCCGCAGCCAGCGCCCTCAGAACCTCAACCCGACCCCGCCAACGCCTTGCCGGCGACGGGAACCGGGCGTTGGCCTTTCGGCGTGGCGTTGGGCCTGGCGGCGGCCGGCCTCGTGATGTTGACCGGCCGCCGGCGGCTCAGGCTCGACTCATGAGCACGGCGTCAGGCGGCGCACCCCGTCGCTGAGGGCAGCGGTTCCACCCAGCACCACCACTCGAGTTGCACCCAACCGGTCCAGTTCAGCCTTGGTGGACGCCGGGATGCAGGTGGGTCGGGCCAACAGCACGGGCGCTCCCAGTGCCGCTGCCGACAATGCATCGGCGAAGTTGGTGCCCGTGGCCACGTACGCCACGGCGACGCCCGGAGCGAAGGTGGCTCGAGACAGATCGGCGGCCGTGGCGTAGCGGTCAGCGCCACCCACTCGGGACACCGACCCCGTGGTGTAGGCAGCGAGGGCCGTCTGCACCGTGGCTCTCACGGCCGTCGTGCCACCAAGTACCACGATGCGGCGGGGCCGCAGTCGGGTGAGTTCGGCCGCCGTGGCGTCGGGGATGGCGTCGGCCTGTACCAACAGCACCGGGCCACGGCCGCGGGCAGCACCGCCGGCGGCCAGGGCATCGGCGAAGTTGGTACCCGTGGCCACGTACACCACCTCGACGTTGGTGCTGAACGTCGCCGCCGACACCTCGGCTGCAGTGGCGTAACGATCGACCCCACCCAGGCGGGTGGTGGACTCGGTGGCGTAGGAGCGTGCGGCGTCCAGCACGGTGTTGCTGATGGCAGACGTGCCGCCCAGTACCACGATGCGCCGAGGCCGCAGGCGGGCCAACTCGGCTCGGGTGTCTTCGGGGAGGCTGTTGCGCTGGGTGAGCAACACCGGACCCGAACCGCCAGAGGCGGCACCAGCGGCCAGGGCGTCGGCGTAGTTGGCACCCGTGGCCAGGTAGACCACGGCGACGCCGGGCGAGAAGTTCTCCTGCGAGATCTGCACCGAGGTGGCGTAACGGTCGGCGCCGGCGAAGCGGTCGGCGGGGAACGTCGGCGCCGGAGTTGGCGAGCCGCCTCCCGTGCCGGGATTGCTGCCCGAACCCGGGTTGCTGGGGTTGCTCGGGTTGCTTGCGGCCACGCTGAACGACTGGGTGACACCACGGCGGGTGCCGTCGGCCCGTACGTCCGACAACACCGTCAGGTAGTGCGTGCCCACCGCCAGGCCACTGGGAACGGTGACGGTGGTCGACACCACTCCCACGTTGTTGGCCTGAAGTGTGCTGAGCACCTGAGGCGTGGACTGCACCACGATGGTCACCCATTCGAACGGATCGAAGCCGGTGACGTTGATGGTGGCCGAACCGCCAGCGGTGGGCGTGCCCGACGCCACCGAACCGGCACTGACGCCCGGATCCTCACGGGGTGATGCCGGCAGCGACAGCACCAGGGTGACGGCACTGCTGGCGGCCGATGCCGGGCCGGCACCTTCGGAGTTGCTGGTGAGCACCTCGAAGGTGAGCGCCACATAGGTGGGCAGCCCGGTGATGTCACAGGTGAGGCTGGTGGTGGTGCAGGACTTGGTGGGGTCTTGCACTGCGCGGACCACATAGGTGACGGTGGCGCCGTTGGCCGCAGCTGCGGTCCACGCCACGGTGACCTTGCCGGTGACGTTCACGTCGGCGGTCGCAGTGACCGTACCTGCAGCACCGGGTCGAGCCTTGGGCGTGAAGGCGGCACTGGCGGTGCTGGCCGGGGACTCGCCCACCGAGTTCTCTGCCCGCACGGTGAACGTGTAGGCCGTACCGGGCGTCAGCCCCACGATGGTGCAGGTACCGGCGGTTGCCCGCACACAGGTGGCCGCCCCCGGATTCGCCGTCACCACGTACGAGGTGATGGTGGCGCCACCGTCGGACGAGGGGGCAGCGAAGGTGACGTCCACCACGCCGGAGCCACTGCCGGCCACCACGGTCGGCTGGCCCGGCGCGCCAGGCACCGAGGGTGCCTGCACCGTGACGGGTTGCGCCCTCGAGGTGCCCGTGGACGGGTTGATGACCGACAAAGTGTGGTTGCCAGCACCGATCTCGGGCGGCAGGGTGACCTGTGCGGTGACGTTCCCACCGCCGTCAGCCTGCACGGCGCCGAGGGCTGTCGGATCGGACGAGACGCCGATCACCACCCAGGAACTCGGTTCGAACCCGCTGATGTTGAGCGAGATGGCGCTCCCCGCCACCGGGTCGGAGACGCCCAAGGCGTCGACGGCGGCTTGCGCCACCGCAGCAGCGAACTGCGCCGGAGTGGGTGGGGCCAGAGGTGTGGCGGACACCGACGCGCTGGCCGGACTGGTGCCCACTGCCGTCGTGGCGGTGACGGTGACCGTGTAGGTGGTCTGGTTGGTGAGGCCGGTGATGGTGCAGGTGAGGTTCGCTGTGGTGCACACGAACTGGTTGCCGCCGCTGATCGCAGTGGCGGTGTAGCTGGTGACTGCCGAGCCGCCGTTGTCGACGGGTGCCTCCCAGGTGACTCTCAGCGCACTGGAGGTGGGCAGTGCCACCACCCGCAGCGGGGCCGATGGCAGACCCAATGGCTTCACGGCGGTCGATGCCGCCGAGGCCGCCGAGTCGCCCACTGCATTGGTGGCCACAACGGTGAAGGTGTAATCGGTGCCGTTGGTGAGGCGTTCGAACTGACACGAGTCAGCCGACGTCACACAGGTGATGCCACCGGGGGCGGCCGTTGCCGAATAGGTGGTGACGGTGGCGCCGTTGCCGGCGGCCAGGTCCCACGACACCAACAACTGGCCGCTGCCAGCGGTGACTGCGGACACCGTGGCGGGTGCCGACGGCAGGGTGGCCGGCGTGACCGCGCTCGACGGGGTGGAATCGGCACCACGACCCGCCGAGTTCACCGCCGCAACGGTGACCGTGTAGGCCGTGCCGTTGGACAGGCCAGGGATGGGGCACGAGGCGGCGCCGTTGGTTTCACAGAACCCGCCCCCCGGTGAGGCCTGGGCGACGTAGCCGACGATGGTGGCGCCGCCGCGGGCCGAGATGGTCGGCGCCGTCCAGGTGACAGTCAGCGTGGTGTTGCCGCGCACCGCCACCACACCCGTGGGCGCTCCGGGAACTGCCAGGGGTCGTGCCGTCGCTGCTGCGGTGCCGGCGGCACCTGTGCCTGCGCCGTTGGTGGCCGACACGGTGACGGTGTAGGCGACACCGGTGGAGAGACCCGTGATGATGCATGTGGTGGACGCCGTGGTGCACTGCTTGGGGTCCTGCCCGGCGGCGGTGGCTGTTGCGGTGTAGCCGGTGATGGCGTTACCCCCGTTGTCGGCGGGTGCGGTCCACGTCACCGTCAGGGCATTGTCGGGCACGTTGTTCCACACACCCTCGTCGGTGGTGTTGCGTACGGTGGCGGCGATGCCTGTGGGTGCGCCGGGAACGGTGCGAGGCGTACCCGTTGTGGATGTCGACGGCGTGGACGTACCCGCGGCGTTCACCGCCGAGGTCACCACGTCGTAGGCGACGCCGTTGGTGAGACCGGTGATGACGCAGTTCGCAGCGATCACCTCGCACACTCGGGTGGTCTGACCTGTTGCGCTGGCGGTGGCGACGAACAACTCGATGACAGCGCCGTTGTCGGCGGGCGGACTCCACGACACCTTCAGTTGACCGCCCGAGAGTTCGTTGCTGGGTGTCATGGCCTCGACGGTTGGGTCCTCCATCTGCGACGGCACGTCACGTGCAGTGGCCGACACCGTGGCTGAGGCCGACGAGGTGCCGGCACCGTTGATGGCGAACACCCGGAACTCATACTCCGTGCCGGTGGTCAGACCAGTGACGGTCTGGCTGGTGCCCGTCACCGAGCCGGCGGCCGATTCCCAGTTGGAACCGTCGGTGCTCTGTTCGACCAGATATCCGGTGATGGCGTCGCCGTTGGCAGCGGGCGCCGTCCACGCCACGCGAAGCTCGGTGCCCGCCAGGCCGTTGGCCGGGGTCTTGCCCACGGCGGTCACCGCGGTGGGTGCGCCGGGCACGTCACGCGGCGTGGCCTGAATGGGGGTGCTCGCCGACGATGTACCGGCAGCGTTCACCGCCGACACCCGGAGGTGGGTGAGCGTGCTCGTGGTCAAGCCGCTGACCGTGGCGGTGGTGCCAGTGATGGTGACCGTCGCCGGCGACCAAGTGCTGTTGTCGGTACTGCTCTCGACGACGTAGTCCGCCACCGCACTGCCGTTATTCTGAGCCGGAGCCGTCCAGGTCAGCAGGAGTTGTGTCGACGTGAGTCCGTTGGTCGGAGTCCTCGCTTCGACCGCAAGCGATGTGGGTGACGACGGAACGTCGATGGGTGTGGCCGTGCTGGCGGCCGAGGCGGCCGACCATCCGGCAGCGTTGAACGCCGCCACCGTCACCGAGTGCAGCGTGCCGTTGGTGAGATCGGTGAATGTGTGCGAGGTTCCGACGCCGTAGTGCGTAGCCACGATGGCGCTGCCATCGCTCACGATGACCTCGTAGTTGGTGATCGGCGCGCCGTTGATGGCGGGCTCGGTCCACGTCACGCGAAGGCCCCCTCCAGGTACGTCGTTCGACGGCGCCTTCACCAGCAAGGTGGGGGCGGCCGGCGCGTCGGGCACGTCACGCGGCGTGGCCGCGTTCGCAGTCGACGCCGCCGACCAGCCCGCCGCGTTCAGCGCAGCCACGGTGACCGAATAGGTGGAGCCCACCTGGAGGCCAGTGAAGGTGGTGGTGGTGCCGGCGCCGTGGTAGACGTCGAGGATCGTGCCGCCTGCGCTGAGAACCACCTCGTAACCGATGACCGTGGCACCGTTCGTGACCGATGGCAACGACCACGTGGCTTTCACTTCGGTGGCGGCCACGCCGTTGGTCGGTGTCTTCACCTCGAGGGTCGGTGCGGCTGGCGCGTCGGTGACGTCACGTGGAGTGGCACTGCCCGCAGGTGACGGCGACGATGTTCCAGCACCGTTGGTGGCCGCCACCTTCACGTACACGGCTTGACCGTTGGTGAGTCCACTGATCGTGGCGGTAGTACCCACGATGGTGATCGAACCGGGGACCGTGTACGTGCCATCCTCGGTGGTGGCCGTGGTGACCACATACGACGTGATCGGGTCCCCCTTGTCGTCGGGTACATCCCAAGTGACCACCACTTGTCCACCTGCCACGCCGTTGAGCGGGGTCTTGGCCGACACGGTGGGGGCGGTCGGCGCAGCGGGCACGGCTCGCGGGGTGCCCGTGGCCGTTCCCTCGAGCGACCGACCAGCGGCGTTCGTCGCCGACACCGACACGTCATAGGCGACACCCAGGGCGAGGCTGCTGATGGTGCAGGTGAGTGTGGATCCGCTGGTGTCGCAGTACTCCGTTGTTTGGCCCGATGCACTGACCGTGACGTCGTAGCGGACGATGGCAGCACCGTTGGTGGCCGGCGCCAGCCACGAGATCTGCAGGGCACCGTCAGACACCGGCACGGCGGTCACCGATGTAGGAGTGCCGGGCACGTCACGCGGCGTGGCCGTGGAAGCGCTGGAGTCGGGTGACCAGCCGGCAGCGTTCTGTGCAGCGACGGTGACCGAGTGCAGCGTGCCGTTGGCGAGACCGGTGAACGTGTGCGACGTGCCCGACCCCGAGTGTGTGGCCACGATGATCCCAGCGGCCGACACCACGACCTCGTAGCTGGTGACCACCGAGCCATTGTCGCTTGCAGGTGCAACCCAGTCGACCTTCAGGCCAGCACCGGGCACACCATTGTCGGGCGTCGTGACCGTCAAAGTGGGCGATGCTGGTGCGTCGGGAACGTCGATGGGTGTGGCCGTCGTCGCCGTCGACCCAGCCGACCAGCCAGCAGCGTTGAACGCCGCCACCGTGACCGAGTGCTCGGTGCCGTTGGTGAGACCTGTGAAGGTGTGCGAGGTACCCGAGCCATGGTGTGTGGCCACGATGGACCCGCCCGCCGACACCACGACTTCGTAGTTCGTGACCACCGACCCGTTGTTACTTGCAGGTGCAACCCAATCGACCTTCAGGCCACCTCCAGGCACACCGTTCGTGGGTGACGTGACCGTCAACGTCGGTGGAGCCGGAGCGTCGGGAACGTCGCGCGGTGTGGCCAGCACGGGGGTGACCGATGCCGACGTGGTACCGGCGTCATTCACTGCCAACACCCTCAACTGATATTCCAGGCCTGTGGTGAGGCCACTGACCGTGGCCGTGGTGCCGGTGATGGTCGCCGATGCCGGCACCCAGCCGGAGCCATCGCTCTGCTCGACGACGTAGCCAGTGACAACGGCACCATTACTCACCGAGGCGATCCACGTGATCAGCACCTGGTTTCCCGACAACCCGTTGGTGGGCGTCTTGGCCTCCGCGGCGACAGGGTAAGGAGCCAGGGGCACGTCACGCGGCGTGACCGGCCCCACAGAACTGGACCAGGCGCCAGGACCGGCCTCGGTGACGGCCCGCACCCGGAAGAAGTAGTCGGCGCCGTTGGTGAGCGCAGAGACGGTGGCCGTGGCACTGCCAGTGACCAGCGACCCTGGCGTTGACCACGCACTGCCATCCGGGCTCACTTCGACGTCGTAAGACGTGATGTCCAGCCCACCCGAGTCTCCGTCGGTCCAGGTGAGGACCACCTGTCCCGAGCCGACACCGTTGGTCGGGGTCTTCACCGCTGCGGCCAAGGCCGTGGGTGCGGCCGCCAGCGTGTACGGCGTGGCGAGGGCTGAGATCGTGTGATCACCCCGACCCACCTCGTTGTAGCCCAGAACCCCGAAGCGATAGGACGTGCCGTTGGTGAGGCCCGTGACGGTGTGCTCACGAGTGGACGCTGACACGGTGACGATCTCGGTCCACACCGGCGGTTCGGCGGCGCCGTCGGCCTGAAGGATCACGTAGCCGGTCAAGCTGCGTGCATTGGGCGTGGCCGCCGCCCACGACAGGTCGACCTGCTGGTCGCCTGGCACGGCCGAGATGGTGGCGGGTGCCAAAGGCACGTCCTGATAGGCGAAGGCTTGGGCGGCGGTGGTGGACACCACTCCCCCGACGATGACACTGAGGTCGTAGGTGCCCAGGGCTCCGGACGGAGCCGTGAACGTGAGGCTGGTGTCACTGGCGACGGTCGCGTTGACGGGTGTGCCCGCACCCACTTGCACGCTGGTCTCCCCGGCGACGAATCCGGTGCCCGTCACGGTGATGGTGCCGCCACCGGCGGGCAGTGACCAGTCGGGCGAGATGCTCGTGACCGTGGGCGCCTGGACCACCGTGACGGGATATTCGACGTTGCCATCGCTGGTGGTGACCCGTAGCAACGTGGCGCCGAGCGTGGCGCAGGCCGGCATGACCGCCGATACCGTCGAACCACTGGCCGTGGCTAAAGGCGAGGTGGCCGACACCGACGCGTCATCGCACGCCAACTCGACGTCGACCAAGTTGGGTAGCGGGTCACTGCCCACACCCGTGCCGCCTCCAAGAGCCGAACCCGAGATGGTCACCACGGTGCCACCAGCCGACGAGATAACTGGCGGTGAGACGGCAGTGATGGCGGGACCGCTCACCACCCTGATGGCCGACGTGGTGGTGGCGTCGAAATAGTTGGTGGCACTGGCCGTGGCCGACACCAGACAGATGCCGGCCGTAGCGGCGGTGAGGTCGGCACCGGACAGCGAGCATCCGGTGGCGCCTGCGTCGGTCACCTCGAACACCACCGAAGCTCCGGGTGCCGTG
>CAYMUC010000113.1:0-8611 GCA_964393535.1 uncultured Ilumatobacteraceae bacterium
GGATGCTGTCTTCGGGTGGCAGCATGCCAGCCTTGGCTTCCAGACCTCGGGGCACCATCTTGTAGCCACCGTTCTTGCCGGTCAGAGACTTCAGTACCTCGGCAGGTAGATCGTTGATCGTGGTGCGAGGGATGTACCCGAGACACTGGTGAACAGCGCGCAGCCGATAGGCGTCAACCAGTTCAGGCGAATTCGTCATCACCGGGTGAGGGGTAGGGGCTGCGATGACTGCCATAGGCGACGGCGATTCGGCGAACACCTTCCCCAGACGGCTGTCATCGAGCACGATGACCACCAGACCCGAGGTACGCCGGCCCACGCGACCGACGTACTGGCGTACCTCGGCGGTGGTGTCGGGCAACCCCGCCAGCACGCACACCTGCAAGGCCGACAGGTCGGCACCTGTACCCAGGGCGCTGGTACTGATCACCGTGCGCACGTTACGGGTTTCGATGTCCTCCTCGATGTCGCGCCGATCGCTGGGGACAACCCCTGCGTGGTACTCGCGAACCGCCTCGGCAGCCGCCCGGAACCCTTCACCACGCAGATCGCGCTGCACCCACTGGCGCAACGATGCACACGCACCCTGGGTTTCCGTGAACACCACGGTCGAGGGCGTAGACCCCTGAGCGCTGCGGGTGAGTTCGATCACGACCTGACGCACGGTCTCGTGCACGCCGACACCATCTGCAGGCTCGATGACCTGCACCCACAACTCTCGACAGGCGCCTATGTCGCGAACGACGGTGGGAGACGAGCAGCCGGTGAACACCTCGTGCACCGTCTCGGGCTCATCGACACTGGCAGATGCAGTCAGCATGACGGGGCGACGACCCGAGAGTTCGCCCACGATGTCGCGCAAAGCGCCCATGAGCTGGGCCTGCACGCTAGCGGTGTGCCCTCGGGCGCAATCGATCTCGTCGATGACCAGCATGGCCGTCGCCGACAGTGACCTCTTCCACTTGTTGAACCACCTGTGACAGAGGTGCTTGGACACCATGTGCTCATTGGTGAGCACCAGGTCGGCATCGCGCTGCACCCGCCGGCGAGTCGTCTGGTCAGCGTGGTCGCCGTCATAGATGCCAACGGTGATCACCGAAGCTCCGAAATGCAGGTGGTGCAGGCCCGGCATGACCTCGCTGGACTCATCGGCAAGCGAGGTCATGAAGTCGAGATACTGCGGTGGCAGCACCTTGCGAGGTGTCACCATCACCACCCGGCTGCCCTTCACGGTGAGGACCTGGTGAAGGGCCGGTACCAACAAGCCCACCGTCTTGCCGCTGCCTGTGGCGCTCACCTGAATGACATCGTCACCAGCCAGCGCAGCCCGCAAGGCCTCGACCTGATTGGGATACAGGCCGTCGGGAAACCTGGTCTGCAACGCCTGAGCCAAGCTGGGATGCAGCGCGCCGGGTACCGGACAGAGCGTCGGCGCCACCGCCTCCCGGTGGTCCTCGGCCACCACATCGAACCGCTGGCGCAGCACTGATGCCAGGGTGGCCGTGTCGGGCGTCGCCCCCAGCCGAGGAAGAGGACGCTCGTCGATCACATCACCAAGATCTCCTCGCGCCTTCACGGCGTTGAGCGGTTTGGGGGAGACATTCCGGGCCAGCGCTCGACGAAAGCAGGTCCGGCAGTACAGACCGTCGGCGAAGTCGTCGTAGCCATGCTGCCATGGCTCCTTCTCGAGGCGATAAGAGAGCTTGCTGAGGTTGCGAACGGCTCCGGCGGCGACCTGGCGGTAGATGGGCTCACACTGCTTCGGGCACAGTCCCATCGGCATGCTGCTGTCGGTGAAGCGTTTCATGGCGTTATCCCTTTCGTGAGGCTGCGGTGTTGGGCCGGTGTCATCAGTCGGCCATCGAGGCCAACGCCGACTCGAGCGCGTAGGTCTTGAAGTAGTCGATGATGGCGATGCCGGCCTTCCGGGCGGCGTAGGCGAAGAACCTGCACATCTCGAGGGCTCGGTCGCGCAGCACTACAGGGTCCCAACCCTCAGCCACAGCCCGGTTGAACTCGGTACAGGCGAGGCTGCCCTCTCGGGCGTCGTGGAAATCCAGCAGCAGCGCCCCGATGAGAGTCTCGATCACCCGAGGGGCCTGCGGCCCGACGTAGAACTCGCCGAACTCCTCCAGGGTGAACAGGTTCAGTTGTTCCGGCACCGACCATGCCGGCGGCTGCGCATTCAGCCTGACCAGCGTGGGGTTCTCGAGGGGCGGTCCCACGGGAGTCTCGACTTCGTCGCGACTCGGCAGGGCATCCTCGCGATGCGGGTCGTTGTCGCAGAGGTCCTCCACGACGTCACACAGTTCGACGAACACCGGATGCTGCTCACGGGCGAGGGCACTGACCGGTGACTTCGCAAAGGCCGCGCAGGTCGCCTCGTCGTAGTCGAAGTAGAAGAACTCGAAGTACCAGTTCGACGGCATCAGGCTGCTGCTCCCCACGACTCAGCCGCAGCTGCCTGGCGAAGCCCCCGTACCTGGGGAGCGGTCAGCCTGCAATGAGCGATGATCGACTCGGCCAACACCTCATCCACCACGCCGATGGGCCGACAGAGATCCTCGGCTGGAATCCACGTGAGCGAGTCGCCCCACAAGTAGCTGATTCCATCGAGACCGTTGGTGGCGGTCGCGAACACTCGCACCCGCATCTGCCCCGTGCTCTTGTAGCGGGACTTGGTGGTGAGACCCGCCACCAACCAGCCGCTAGAAGCCGGCTCGGTGGAGGCCACGAGGACCACAGGGCGGGCCTTGGCGGTGGGATTGGCGCACTCACGCGGGTTTCGAACCACAGCGATCACCACCTCTCCGGGGACGTAGTGATGGATGGCCCTCCATGCGCCGGGATGTCCTGAAGCTCGATGACTCATTGCGTCCTCCTGTGGTTGGCGTGGGGATCTCCCTGATCACCACACCCCGCACCGTAAGCACTTTAACGCATTTACGTCAACCCCCGTGGCCGAGATCTTGCAGAGCCTCAGTAAGGGCGATAGGGCGCCTGTGGCGGGCAGGATCACGCGACTTCCCAATTAAACGTTAAGAATTTAGGCCGTTTTCGCAAGGACTCCCTCAGTTAGCGTCGACATTAGGTGATTGACACAGACCTCATGGAATGGATCCTGAAACGTTGAAAGTTGACGCCAAGCATTAAAAATGTCATTCTCTGTCCATGAACGCCGATGCCCTCGAACGGCTGCACCGCCATCAACTGGCGACGAACCGGCCTGATGGTGACCTCGCCTGGTGGTTGTGGGACCTTGCCCACGATGACGTCGGGCCGCAGGTGATGGACCGACTGGGAGAGGTTCGAAAGGCCGACGACATCGGTCGGCTGCTGCTGCGGAGGCGGGTCCTGACCGTGGGCACCCCTCCCTCGCTCGACGCCATCGCCGACTCGGTGCTACAGCGGTGGGGACGGCGCATCTCACGTCAGGCGCTGCACAACCGTGAGCTCGATCTACGACGAGAGTTGGAGCCGGCTCTGTCCCTCGTCGACGACCTGGCGGTCACGGCCTATCTCGAACAGCGACTTGCCGAGGCAACGCATGTGGACGACCTCGACGGGTGGGAGCGAGCCGTGTTGAATGCCTCATCGGATCCCGATGCAGCCTGGCCAGGCGTGAGCGACGTCGGGGCTGCCGTCTCCACGATGATCGGTCGGCGACGTTCCACGTCGGACGGTTGGTGGTTCAACTGTTCACCGGGCACCACGACAGCTGAAGGGATGCGCCATGTCGTCGAACGGCTTCGCAGCACCTTCCCCAATCACGACCTCGTACCGGGGGATCTGCGTTCAGTCGTGGAGAGCACCGGCACCACATACGCCAGCGGCGAGCGCCTCGCCGAGCGGGTGATCTCCGACGAGTTGGCCATCGAGACCGAGGAAGGGACGGTGCTGTTCCCGACCGCGGGAAGCACGACCATCGCTGATCGTCTGCTCCATCTTCATCATGTTCTCGGCATCACATTCGACGGAGCCGCTGAACTGTTGATCGACCAGCACCACGCCAACCGCGGCTCACTCGCCAACGCGGTCCGAGACCTCAAGCGGCGCGGTGATCTCGAGTCACCGACGACATGACCGCTCGCATCTCAAGGTGTCGTACCGTCACACATCGACAGACCCTGCGCGTTGCATCCACCAGACACGCCTCGTCAGCAAGGACTTCGAGATGACCGCCTCGCAAGCTCAGCGCACCAAGTTCAACACCTTCATGGAACGGGCCGACGCTCAGTCGCTCATCGAGTGTGCTGTGCACACCGTGTTCGCAGCGGGCCTCGATCTCGATGGCATGGGCGTCCGCTGGGGCATGACGGGCTGCGTCGACCAGACCTCGTACTTGCGTCTGAACGTCGGCCAACGAGTACTGCTGGACATCGCCCCGCATGGCATCGATCTCTTTGCCGTCCACCCACGCAACACACCAGCACCATGGCGTTACGGCGGTGTGCTGTACGGCGGATTCCCCGAGGTGAAGGACTCCATTCGACTGGTCGCCCGTGATCCGCACGACCTCATCGACCTGCTGGCCGACCACCCAGACCTAGCGGCTGCGGTTCGTCTCCATGCCGAGGCGAGCCCGCGACCACTACCGCGCTCCGAATGGCACAACCCACTTCTGAACGACCTCATCACGACGACGGCGACAGCGGTTCTCCAGGGACGACGCCACCTGGCCCGCCCGGATCGAGTGAGCGCCGTGGACTGGATGTTCGACATCGGACCGATCGACGTCATCGCGCGAAGTCGCCGGGGAGATGCCTCTCGCGAGGAGGTCGACGACGCCGTAAAGCACTACCTCGAGCAACGACCGGCGCAGTTCGACACGATGCTGGCCACAACTCACGCGCACCTCTTCGCCTTGGTGGCAGGCTGGGCCAACGCCCCCGAGGCACTGCTCCACGACCACCAGCGACTGTTCCCGTGGCTGGCCAACGCAGTGCGACTCGCCGAACTGGCCGAGCCGACACCTGCGGAAGGGGCCGACGTCGATGCCGAACCGAGTCCCGATGAGGGTCCTCACCGGCCGGACAACTCACTGCTCATGTCGAAGCTCGAGGAGGTCATCGCCCTCGATCCCGACCATGCCGGTCACCGAAGCCGGCTCGGCGATCTCCGTAGACGGATAGGTGACTTCGAGGGGGCAGCCACGGCCTACCGAGAAGCGATCGAACTCGAACCAGAAAACGCTGTCCATCACGCGGCCTTGGCGGACGTTCTGTCGCTGGAGCCCGATGGACCCCTTGCGGAGATCGTGGAGCACTACCGACAGGCGATGCAGTGCGATCCGAAGAATGCGGAACTGCTTCTGCAGTACACCCAATGGCTCGGTGACATGGCCTCCAGTTTCGACCCCAGCGTGGTCGAAGAGCTCGAGGCCTGCGGTTTCGACGACATGTGGAACGACATTCGGGCCGTGCTCACGCGCGGACTCGAACTGGAGCCCCACAACCCCGCCCTCCACCACATGTTCGGGGAAACCTTCGTGATGGAAGACCTCATGCTTCAGGGCGAGGGCCACCTCGAAGCTGCGCTACCGCACTACACCAGGGCCATCGAGCTGGATCCGGCCGATGACAGCAGCCGCTTCGCACTCGCCGAGGTGCTGCGCGACCTGGACGATCTGGAAGGAGCCGAAGCGCACTTCCGACAGTTACTCGCCCACCTCCCCGATCACATGCACGCCACACACGGACTTGCCATGGTGCTGTCGGCGGCGGAGCGCCACGACGAGGCACTCCCGCTGCATCGTCGTGCCGTCTCGCTGTGCGCCAACTGCAGCGAGTTTCAGGTCGGCTTGGGCGACTGCCTCCGTACGCTCGGCCACAGCGAGGAGGCAGTTGCCGCCTACCTCGCCGCAATGGAAGCGTCGCACCAACTCGGCACCGACATCTTCCTGGAGGACGCCGTCGACCTCGGCACGAAGCTGCTCCGACTCGACCCTCGTCACATCGCGGGTCACTCGCGACTGGCACTGGTGCTGGACGATGTCGGCGCCGTCGACGAAGCCACGGTGCATCATCGGCGAGTCATCGAGTTGATACCCGAGTTCAAGTCGGTATGGGTCAGGCTCATTTCCCGGCTCCAACAACTGGAGGCCGACGACTTGGTGTCCATGTTCGAATGGGGCCTCGAAGCCGACGCCGACAATGCCGACCTGTACCTGCTCGTAGCGCGACTGCTCGTACGCGACGGCCTCACCGCTCTGGCCGACCTCTCCAACGAATGATCTGCCACAGAGTCAGGCCCGTGCCGCTATGAGGATCGCCACCGGCAGACGGCTGAGTATCAAGCCAAAACCATAGTCCGTTTGGCTGGGTGTCCAACCAAAACCCCCGGTGCTTTGGCATATCCTAAGTAGACAGGGGGTATCGTTCTACCGATGCGCGACGACGAAATCCGACGCATCCTCACGGATGCGAACCCGTGGTGGAAGGCCGCCGCCCGTGGTGGAGACCATCTGGCCTGGACTCATGACCACCGCCTCCTACGGGATAGAGCTCGGTTCGATCTCGGCTATCGCTCGCCGGTCCTCAGCGACCTTGCGAACGGCCCCATCGGCGACTCCCTCGTCGTTCTGACCGGCCCTCGACGGGTCGGAAAAAGTGTGGCTCTCCTGGACCTCGCCGCCGACCTCTGCGCGCGACCCGACGTAGACGCTCGCCAGGTCATCCATCTGCCATGCGACGCCATGACCGCCCGCGACCTTCGGCGAGCACTCACGATCGGACGGGAGCTCACCCGCACCAGCGACGAGCAGGAACCGACCCGGGTATGGCTGCTCGACGAGGTGAGCGCCGTGAAGGGGTGGACGGCGGTTGTGAAGGCCGCGCGCGACAGCTCCAGCAACCGGTTCGGTGACGACACCGTCGTCGTCACGGGCAGTCGATGGCTGCCCGGCGAGGATGTCGAGGGCAACCTCCTTGCTGGTCGGGCAGGGACTGCCGGTCTCCGCCGGGTCCGACACCTTTTTCCCATGACCTTCCGTGAGTTCGTCAAGGCCACGAGCCGTGACCTCCCGCTTCCCGACGTTGTCCATCCCGCCGACCTACAAGAGCCCGGCGTGAGAGACAGACTGCGCTCGCTTGCCTTCGAGGTCGACGGCTACGACCTGGGTTGGCAGGAGTACCTGACCTGCGGCGGATTCCCGCGGGCAGTGGCGGAGCACACCCGCAGGGGCGCCGTGTCCGACAACTACATCCAGGACCTCGCAGCGTGGTTACACCGTGACGTCGACCCTGACGGCCCACAGCAGTCGTTGCCGTTGCTCCTCGACCAGATCGTCACCCGAATGACGAGTCCCCTGAGCATCCGGGACACCGCCGAGCAGCTGAGCGTGGGCCGAGTCGCCGCTGGCACCCGACTGAATCGAATGGTCGCAAGCTTCGCTGGGCTGTGGTGTCCACAACTCGACGAGGGCAGGACCGTCGAGGGTGCGCAGATGAAGCTCTATGTCACCGATCCACTACTGGCACAACTGCCATCGCGCCTGCGCGCCGGCCTGACGACGCCGAACATGACGACCCTCACCGAGGCCGCTCTTGCCGTGACCTTGGCCCGCCGAATAGATGAGCTAGAAGAAGGCAGATGGGTTGGTGGAGACACCGTCGGCTACGTCCGGACCGGAAGCGGGAACGAGGTGGATCTCGGCCCCGTCGATGTTCCTAACGCTGTGAGCTCGGCCAAGACCGTCCCGATCGAAGCAAAGTGGGTCGACGCCGGATGGCGCTCAGCGGCCCAAGTCATCGAGCGGAAGTACGGACATGGCATCCTCGCCACGAAGTCGTTGCTCGACCTCGAACACCCAACATGGGCCGTACCGGCACCGCTTCTCGCCACGCTCCTGCTCTGACCTCGTCGTCACGAGAAATGACCGAAGTCGTGAGATGCAGCGACGTCTGCCACCCCGCGTCACACCTTCCCGGCCTGCGCGCGTTCCCTTCATGACCCGAGAGGAGCCCGCACATGTCCACCACGTTCCGCCCCAGCCAGCGCCGCCGCAGCCGTCGTCGCCCCATCAGCCAGGTCGCCGTCGGCAAGATCACCGTCAGCGCCACCCGGCCCACCCCCGTTCGCGTGGCGCTGCCGCCGTTCCCCCTGTGCCCGTCGTGCGACCGCGCCATTTCGCCCAATGGCCAGTGCGGCTGCTGACAGGCTGACTCCGTGACCCTGCAACACGAACCAAACCAGGTGGGCACCTTGGTGCACGCCGCCGACCTGCACCTTGGCGCCCCACTGAACTCGCTGGGTGCCAAGGTGGGCGAGGCCCAGGCCCGCACCTTGCGCGACTTGGCGGTACAGGCCTTCGACCGCCTGGTGGACCTGACCCTCGAGCAGCAGGCCGACGTGCTGGTGCTGGCCGGCGACCTCTACGACCAGGCCGACTTCGAGGTGCGGGCCCAGGTTCGCTTCGCCAACGCCATGCGCCGCTTGGTCGAGGCCGGTGTACGGGTGTTCATCGCCCACGGCAACCACGACCCCCTGGTGGCCACCTTCAAGCCCGCCGCCACCCTGCCCACCGAGGTCACGGTGTTCGCTCCCGACCAACCACAAGTACACAGCGTGACGTTGCGCTCAGGTCACACCATCGACGTGGCAGGCGTCAGCT
>CAYMUC010000114.1:0-8461 GCA_964393535.1 uncultured Ilumatobacteraceae bacterium
ACCCGGGCCACCAACGCCCGACCTTGGCGAGCGTCCCACAGGTCGGCCCAGCGACCCAGGTCGACGGCGTCGGCCAGTGCGCCCCCCGTGGTCTGGGCGGCGAGTAGAGGAAACAACGCCACGGTGGCCGCCAGGGTCCACCCCCACCCCAGCCACACCAGAGTGTCCAGGCGCGCCGGTGCACGACGGGCGGCGCCGGTGCCATGACGCACCCACGCCCCGCCCAACAACAACGCCAGCCCTACGAATCCCCATGCCCGCACCATGCCGACCACGACATCCAACGTCGTGTCGCCCGTCTGCTGCGACGCCAGTCGAGCCAGCAGGTCGCGAGCCTCGGCGGTACCACCCACCCCCACGCTGAAGGCGAACGAACCGCTGACACGATGCCCGTCGGCCGACACCACACTCCACACCACGGCGTACCAACCGTCGGGCAGCGACCCGACCTTCGCCGTCACCGTGCGGGCATCGGCGGGGTCCACCGTCACAGCTCCCAGCGGTTGTTCGCGGGCATCGGCGTCCACCAGTCGTACGGTGGTGAAGCCGGGTTGCGGAGCCTCGCTGAAGCGAAGTCGCACTTCGGGCGGCGCTGCGTCCAACACCGCGAAGGCGCCGGGACTCGACGAGTCCAGCGAGGCGTGAGCCGATGCTGGACTTCCACCCCACAGCACGATCAGCGCCACCAACAACATCGCCACGATGCCGCTCGGTCGACGCAGCATGGTCACAGCGTGAGCCCTGCCGGCAGACCCGGTGGTTGCACCCGACCCAACAGCCATGCCAGTCGGTCTCCCGGGGTGAGCCCCGTGGCTGGGGCGGGCAACTCCGTGGCAGCGTTCAGCTTCAGCCACTGTGCGGTGTGCATCGCCAGGGCCCGGCTCACCAAGCCCGAATCCCATTCGCTGGGCGGGTGCCCCCACCCGAGGTCGGTGCGGTGCACCTCCACCTCTCGCCAACGGCGAAACGGAACGTCTGCGACGGCGAACTCACCCGAGAATGCGCTGGCGGCGCTTCGCCAACCGTCGGCAGTGCACGAAGCCCAGGACCCTTCGAGCGTCCAGATGGACAGTCGTACCCGGCTCACCAGCGACTCGGCATCGAGGGCTGCCAACTCCTCGATGCGCGCCCACCGGCCCTCACGGCCACCCGGGTACATCTCTCCCACCTCACCGTTGGCCGCGGCCTTCATCACCCGTGTGAACGCCTCGGCGTTGCCCACCAAGTGGCCCAGCACATGACCCACGGTCCAGTCGGGCAGTTCCGACGGTGCAGCAGTGTCCAGGGCGCCGACGGCCAGCCGCTGGTCGAGGTGCCCCAGGAGGCGTTGATGTGCGTCGGCGCAACCGCTCACGCACGCGTCGAGTTCACGCGGATCCATCTCCCCGACGGTACCCGCTGTCCCGGTCCAGCCACTTGTGTGTCGTGGCGGGTGCCGGTGCCAACGCCAGCGCGATCGCCTCGTCCACACTGCGGGCCCGTTGCGCCAACATTCGATGCGACGACCGCACGAAGCCGGCGTCGCGGGCTCGGTCGAACATGGCCAGCAACGGTTCGAAGAAGCCGTTCACGTCGAGGAACGCCACCGAGCGTTCCTGCAGACCGAGTTGTGTCCAGGTGAGCATCTCGATGACCTCGTCGAACGTTCCGAAACCACCCGGCAGCGCGATGAACCCGTCCGCCAGTGCCGCCATACGCGCCTTGCGTTCATGCATGGTGGCCACCACCTCGAGACGGGTGAGACCGGTATGAGCGACCTCGGCTCGCTGCAACGCCTCGGGGATCACGCCGATCACCTCGCCCCCACCGGCCAGCACCGCATCGGCCAGCACCCCCATCAACCCCACGTTGCCGCCGCCGTACACCAGACGAAGCCCTCGCTTGGCCATGGCGGTCCCCAGCGAGGTGGCCGCATGGGCGTATTCCGGGTCGTTCCCCTGGTTCGAACCGCAGTACACGCACAGCGTGGCCATCACCCGTCCGCTCATAGGGCACGAGCCTCGCACACGATGAGAACGCCGAGATGACCGCTCGGTAACGTCTCGGCCATGACGACCCCCGATCTCCAGGCCGCAGCCACCGTCATCGATCTCGCCCAGCGCGTGGTGGGCAGAGGTGTTCGCCACCTCGCCGACATCGGTGGCCCCGACCAGCACCAAGTGCTGGCCTACGACCTTGCTCACGCTGCGGCCGCCGTGGAGACCGCTCGCTCGTTGCTGGACTACGGCGCCAAGGGTGACGTCGAAGCGCGCATCACCTGTGCTTTCGCCGCCGACATGGTGCACGACCTTCTGGGTCGCCTCGTCGGCCGCGAAGCCATGTGGGGTGTGGAGGGGTCACCGTTGGCTTCCGCCCACGAGTTCATGGCCACCTACCGCGATCCGGCGTTCCTCGCCTCGCTGGCCGATGTGCCCGGCCCTCGCCACCTCGCCGACGACTACGAGATGGTTCAGGACACGTTCCGCGCCTTCGCCATGAACGAGATCGCTCCTCGCGCCGAGCACGTGCACCGCTACAACGAGGACGTGCCCGAGGAGATCATCAGCGGTCTTGCCGAGATGGGAGCCTTCGGGCTGTCGGTGCCCGTCGAGTACGGCGGTTTCTCCGAGGGTGGCGACGGCGAGTACGTGGCCAGTGTGGTCGCCACCGAAGAGTTGTCGAGGGCGTCTCTGGGTATCGGCGGTTCGCTGATCACCCGTCCCGAGATCCTCACCCGTGCGCTGGTGAAGGGCGGCACCGAGGCCCAGAAGCAGGCCTGGTTGCCCAAACTGGCCACTGCTGAGGTCATGGCGGCGGTAGCGGTGACCGAGCCCGACTACGGCAGTGACGTCGCTGGCCTGAAGGTGACCGCCACGCCCGCCGAAGGACCCGCTGGTGAGCCGGGGTACGTGATCAACGGTGTGAAGACCTGGTGCACGTTCGGTGCCCGCGCCGATGTGCTCATGCTGCTGGCCCGCACCGACCCCGACCGCTCCAAGACGCACCGCGGTCTCAGCCTGTTCATCGTGCCCAAGCCCCGCGGGAACGGGCACGGCTTCGAGTTCACCCAGGCGGCCCGCCCCGACGGCACCGTCGGCAAGATGGAGGGTCGCCCCATCGACACCATCGGCTACCGCGGCATGCACAGCTACGAGGTGGCGTTGGACAACTGGTGGGTGCCCGCCGAGAACCTCATCGGCGAGTCCGAGGGCCTGGGCCGCGGGTTCTACTACCAGATGGAGGGCTTCGAGAACGGCCGTCTGCAGACCGCTGCACGGGCCGTTGGCGTGATGCAGGCCGCTTACGAGGCCGCCCTCGACTACGCACAGAACCGCAGCGTGTTCGGCACCTCCATCGCCCAGTACGAACTCACCCGCGTGAAGTTGGGTCGAATGGCCGTCATCATCCAGGCGTCACGCCAGTTCAGCTATGCCGTGGCAAAGCTCATGGGCAAGGGCGAAGGCCAGATGGAAGCGTCCATGGTGAAGGCCTACGTGTGCAAGGCCGCCGAATGGGTGGCTCGAGAGGCCATGCAGATCCATGGTGGGTACGGCTATGCCGAGGAGTACTCGGTGAGCCGCCTGTACGTGGACGCCCGAGTGCTGTCCATCTTCGAGGGCGCCGACGAAACCCTGTGCCTCAAGGTCATCGCCCGCAAACTCATCGAGCAGGCAAAGGCCGCCTGAACACGCTGACGGCGTAACGGTCCCCGTCCTGGTAGGGGGCACACTCCCAGGTGGACCACCGGTCGTCGAGGTCGAGACCGACTCGCTCGGCTGCGTCGTCGTAGTCGGCCAGCGTCAGGGCCTCCGCGCGTCGTTCCAGTGAGAAGCCGCTGATGAGCCGGCCACCCGGCTCGACGTGCCGGGCGAGGTTGGCCACGATGTCTGCACGAACCTGAGGGCGGCAGAACAGCAGCACGTTGCCGGCCATCACCACCACGTCGAAGCGGCGTGGCAGTTCGAGGGTGGCTAGGTCGGCGTGGTGCCAGGCGAGGTGCGGGGCGTGGCGTCGCGCCACCGTCAACAGATCGTCGTCGAGGTCGGCTCCCTCGGCGTCGATGCCACGGCGTGCCAGTTCGATGGCCACCCGTCCCATGCCGCATCCGGCGTCGAGCACGGTGCGGGGCGCGTATCGGGCCACCAGGTCCGCTTCGCCATGGGTGGCCTGGCCCTCGGCTTCCATTCGCTGCCAACGGGTTTCGTATTCGGACAGGTCCACCTCGGCCCGCCAGGCCGCCCAACGGTCCGACACGTGTGCTCCGGGACGGCGATCGTTCATGGGCCGGACCCTAGCGACCGTGCTGCAATCGCTGTTTGTCCAGTCGGTCCACCACGAGCAACGCCACGACGCCCGCACCCACCAGTGGCCACACGTGGGCGGGGGGCACGGCATGACTCAGTGCGTCGGCGACAGGAGTGATGAGCAGACACGCCATGGCGATGATCACCTCGACCGTCACGGCCGCCACGAGCAGGCGATTCCCTCCCCAACCCATCTGCCATGGCGACTCTCGATCCGATCGACACGCCCACGAGTTGACCGTCTGCATCGCCACGACCGCCACGAACACGGCACCGCGCGCTTGCCACAGGTGTTCGTCACTCATGCCGCCTGCCGCCACGAACGCCAGCATCTCCATCACCGCTTCCGTGGGACCGAGCACGGCGAAGGCCCGCCATGCCACTCGCCGGTTCAACAGGCGCCCACTGGCGGGACCCAGAGCGTCGCTCTCGCTGGTGGCGCCTCTCGCTGGTTCAGCCCCCAGGGCCACCGCCGACAGCGTGTCGGTACCCAGGTCCAGGGCAAGGATCTGCATCACGGTGAGGGCGAGCGGAATGCCGCCTCCCGACACCGTCCACAGCACGAGGGGTGCCAACTCGGCGACGTTGTCGGTGAGGTGGTACGTGAGAAAGCGCCGGATGTTGGAGAACGTGACCCTCCCCAACCGCACCGCCTTGGTGATCGTGGCGAAGTCGTCGTCGAGGAGGACCAGGTCGGCCGCCTCACGTGCCGCATCGGTGCCACTGGCACCCATGGCAATGCCCACGTCGGCCAAGCGCAGAGCAGCGGCGTCGTTCACTCCGTCACCCGTCATGGCCACCACGTGGCCACAGCGCTGCAGAGCCTGTGTGACGCGAACTTTGTCGGCAGGAACGGCGCGCGCGATCACGAGGCCGTCCACGTCCACGACGGCCGCCAGTTCGTCGAGGTCCTCGGGTAGTTCCGATGCCGTGATCACCCGACCCCGGTCGCGACCCACGAGGCCGATGCGCTCGGCGATCGCCTGTGCGGTGCGCGGGTGATCCCCCGTGATCATGCCCACCTTCACCCCGGTCGCTCGACAGGCGCTCAAGGCCTCGGCCACAGCAGGTCGGGGTGGGTCCTCGAAAGCGATCACTCCCACCACGACCTCGGCTCCTCGTGTGGCGGGGTCATGGGTGACGGCCAAGACTCGTCGACCCTGGGCCGTCCACTCATCCACGACACGACGGACTTCAGATGGCACCTGCGGGGTCATCATCGGCTCGGGTGCACCCACCGCCACCGCACCCGACGCCAACGTCATCGACGAACGCCGCACTCGCGGGTCGAAGGGCTGTCGGTCCAGTTCTTCGTCGGCGGCCTGTTCGTGGGCGATATCCACGCCCAGTCCTCGGGCCCAGTTCTCCACGGCGCACTGCAGCGAGGCGTCCGACGTTCCCACACACCGCCATACCCACGCCGCGAGGGTCGCCTCGTCCAACCCACCGGCGGTCCACACACCGGCCACCTCCAGGCGGTTCTGGGTGAGAGTGCCGGTCTTGTCAGAGCAGATGAACGTCGTCGAGCCCAGCGTCTCGACCGCATCGAGATGTCGTACCAGCGCGCCCTCGTGTGACATGCGCTCCGCCCCGAGCGCCAGCGACAGGGTCACGGTGGGGAGCAGTCCTTCTGGAACGAGCGCCACGGTCACGCCGATGGCCAGCACGGCCCCGTCGCTGAACGGGCGCCCCATGGCGATCGACACTGCGAGGAACAGACCTCCCACCCCCACTGCCACCAGAGAGATGGTGCGCACCACACTGCGCAGTTCGTGTGCCAAGGGACTGGTGGGCCGACGCGCCGAACTGGCCAGGCGCGCCATGGAGGCCAACTGCGTTCCGGCACCTACCGCTACCACCTCCAGCACGCCCTCCCCCGCAACGGCCATGCACCCCGTGGGGAGCACTGCGCCGAGATCGGGACTCACCGGCAGGCTCTCCCCGGTCATCAGCGACAGATCAACCTCGAGGGCGCGACTCTCCACCAGGCGGGCATCGGCTGCGAGTTGGTCGCCAGCCGTCACCAGGACGACGTCGCCCATCACCAGTTCTTCGGCGTCCAACTCCATGACACCCGACCGCCGCTGCACCCTCACGCGACGCGGCACCAACCGGGCCAGCCGTTCCGCCGCTCGGTCGGCCCGACCCTCTTGCACCGTGGTGAAGACGGCGTTCAGCACCACCACAGCGGCGATGGCAACAGCCAACTCTGCCAGCCCGGCGATGGAGGCCAGCGCTGCCGCCACCCACAACATGACGGCGAAGAAGTGCACCAGTTGGCCGGCGAAACGGCGAGTGATGGTGGGCCGTTGCGGTGCTGGTAGGCGGTTGGGCCCGTCCCTCAGTCGACGGGCCACGACCTCGTCGTCGCTCAAGCCCACCAGGTCCGGCATGGACCCTCAGCCTGGGCGTGGTCGCCCTCTCCCGACTAGGGACGTTCGGCCTTCGGGGCGCTCTCCGCAATTCTGTGTAGCCAAACGCGCATTTTTTGCACGTTTGGCTACGCGGATTCGGCGGATCGGCTCAGCTGTCCACCAGGGCTAGCAGCGAGGCGATTCGCTCCACATCGAGGTCGGGGTGATCATCGTGAGGGTCCAGCAGCAGCGGCCGCAGCCCGGCCGCGCGTGCAGCGGCGACATCGGTGACCACCGAGTCACCCACATAGGCGATGCGGTGGCGAGGTACGTCGGGAAAGTGCGTCAGTGCCGGCTCGAAGATGGCCGGGTCGGGCTTGGCCACGCCCACCACGTGACTGTCGATGACCACGCGCATGGCGACACGCGGGCCGTCACCGGCCTGGCACACCCCGCTGCGCCTCAGGATCTCCTCGATCTGCCCCGAGGCGTTCGACACCACGCCCATGGGTATCCCCATGGCGGCCAGCACCTGCAACGCACCAACACTGCTGGGAATCGGCCAACGCCACAGGTGAGCGCTGCGGGTGCGTCCCAGCACACGGGCAGCCTCGTCCACGTCGGCATCGGTCACGCCGACGGCCATCACGTAGGCCCGGTCGTAGTGGCTCCAGTCGTGCTCATGGGCATCAGCGCGGCTCTTGGCCGCCATGCCGGCGTAGTGAGCTCGAGCGTGGGTAGGCACGTCCAGCACCCCGCCGTAGTAGGCCAGCAGCGGGATCAACACGCCGGGGTCGGGCAGCACCAGCACCCCTCCGGCATCGAACAGCACCACGTCGACATCATTCAGGTCTACGCGCTGCTCCGCCGGCATGGCGCCAGGCTACGTGACCGCCTACCCTCCACCCCCGTGCGCAGCCCCCGTGACTTCTTCAAACCCCTCGCCGTCGGTGCTCCCGAACCCTTGCGCGAGATCCCCTTCCGCCCCAGCCGCATGATCCACTTCTTCCCGCCGTCGAACCCCAAGATGGTGGCGAAGGTTCCAGACATCGCCCCCACGGTGGACATCTTGTTGGGCAACCTCGAAGACGGCGTCCCGGCCACCGACAAGGAAGCGGCCCGGGCGGGTCTGGTGGAGGTCGCACGCACGGTCGACATGGGCGACACCCAGTTGTGGACCCGTGTGAACAGCCTCGACTCGCCGTGGGCGCTCGATGACCTCGTCACCATCGTGAGCGAGGTGGGCGACCGCATCGACGTCATCATGATCCCCAAGGTGGAGGGGCCCGAGGACCTCCACTACGTGGACCGCCTGCTGGCGCAGTTAGAGGCCAAGGCAGGCCTGAAGCGCCCCATCCAGTTGCACGCCATTTTGGAAACCGCCCGCGGCGTGGCCAACGTGGAGGCCATCTGCGGCGCCACGCCCCGTATGCAGGGACTGTCGCTGGGCCCCGCCGACCTGGCCGCCAACCGCCGCATGAAGACCACACGCGTGGGCGGTGGCCACCCCGACTACCTGGTGCGGGCCGACCCTCAGGGCGACGACATCGAAGCGCCCCGCACCATCTTCCAGCAGGACCTGTGGCACTACACCATCGCCCGCATGGTCGACGCGTGCGTGATGCACGGCATTCTGCCGTTCTACGGGCCCTTCGGCGATATCCGTGACACCGTCGCCTGCGAGGACCAGTTCCGCAACGCCTACTTGTTGGGCTGCGTAGGAGCGTGGAGCCTGCACCCCGTTCAGATCGACATCGCCAAGCGGGTGTTCAGCCCTCGCCCCGCCGACGTGGCACATGCACAACGGGTCATCGCCGCCATGGG
>CAYMUC010000115.1:0-8411 GCA_964393535.1 uncultured Ilumatobacteraceae bacterium
ACACCGACGTCGCGCGTACGTGAGCCCAGTTTCGGATTACCCACCACGACACAAGCCCGCAGTGTCGTTCCCACCGTTGCGTCAGACATCGTCGGTCACCACTCCTCGCACGGTCACCCAGGCGCGATCGCCCCGGGGACGTCAGTATCGCAGGTGCCCGACGGACCTTCCCAGGTGCCGTGGATGCATCAGCCACCCACGACACCTGGAGATCGATCACCCCTCGCCTGGGGAGGCGTCGCCTTCCACGTTGGGCACCCCGGCCGGGTTCAGGAACGACGGTGTCCCCGGCACGTAGTCCTCGTCACCCAACTGCGGCGCTGTCGGGTTCAAGAACGACGATGTCCCCGGCACGTAGTCCTCGTCACCCAACTGAGGTGCCGTCGGCTTCAAGAACGACGATGTGCCGGGCACGTAGTCCTCATCACCCAACTGAGGTGCCGTCGGCTTCAAGAACGACGACGGTGGTGTCCCGGACCCTGCCTGCCCCGCTTCTCCACCCTGTGGGGGTGGCCCGGCGAAGAAGAACTCCGAGTTCAACGGGAGCCCGGGCGGCACGCCTTGCTGGCCGGGTTCACCGGGCTGACCTCCGAAGAAGAAGCCACGCGGGCCCTCGCCAGGTGCACCCGGCTGACCAGGCTGGGCGTTCGGATCGAAGGGGGCCAGACCGAACTTGGCCTCCAACTCCTCACGAGTCATCGGCGCACCCAACGGCTGACCCGGCTCGCCCGGCTGACCAGGCTGCATCGGACCGAAGAACCCCTGGGGCGGGGCAACCGGCTGGCCGGGCTGACCGGGCTGACCGGGCTGTCCGGGCTGACCGCCGAAGAAGAAGTCCTTGCCCAACGGCGGCCCCACCGGCTGACCCGGCTGACCGGGCTGGTTGGGCTGACCCGGTTGACCGGGCTGACCAGGCACGAAGAAGCCACGAGGTTGGCCAGGCTGTCCTGGCTGACCCGGCTGACCCGGCTGGGCGTTCGGATTGAATGGCGCGAGGCCGAACTTGGCCTCGAGTTCCTCACGAGTCATCGGAGCGCCAACGGGCTGACCCGGCTGACCGGGTTGGCCCGGCTGACCGGGTTGGCCCGGCTGCATCGGACCGAAGAACCCCTGCGGTGCACCCATCGGCTGACCAGGCTGACCAGGCTGACCAGGCTGACCAGGCTGACCCGGCTGACCTGGCTGACCGCCGAAGAAGAAGTCCTTGCCCAACGGCGGCCCCACCGGCTGACCCGGCTGACCGGGCTGGTTGGGCTGACCCGGTTGACCGGGCTGACCCGGCACGAAGAAGCCACGCGGCTGCCCCGGCTGACCCGGCTGACCAGGTTGGGCGGGTTGCCCTGGCTGGGCGTTCGGATTGAGCGGAGCGAGACCGAACTTGGCCTCGAGTTCCTCACGAGTCATGGGAGCGCCAACGGGCTGACCCGCCTGACCGGGTTGGCCTGGCTGTCCTGGTTGGCCCGGCTGCATCGGACCGAAGAACCCCTGCGGTGCGCCCATCGGCTGACCCGGCTGACCGGGTTGGCCCGGTTGACCCGGTTGACCGGGTTGGCCCGGCTGTCCGGGCTGGCCAGGCTGACCCCCGAAGAAGAAATCACGATTGAGCGGAGCCCCGCCGGCCTGCGTTGGCTGGCCGGGCTGATTCGGCTGACCGGGTTGGCCCGGCTGACCCGGTGTGAAGAAGCCTCGAGGGGGTTGACCAGGCTGATTCGGCTGGCCAGGTTGCCCGGTAGGCGCAGGTCCGAACGCCTGCGCTAGGTCCTCGGGACGGACTGGCTGGCCAGGCTGACCCGGCTGACCGGGTTGGCCAGGCTGACCTGGCTGACCTGGCTGCCCGGGCCCGAAGAAGTTCTGCGGTGGCTGTTGCGGCACTCGCGGAGGCTGACCCGGCTGGTTTGGCTGCCCCGGCTGGTTCGGCTGCCCCGGCTGGTTCGGCTGCCCCGGCTGGTTCGGCTGGCCCGGCTGGTTCGGCTGGCCCGGCTGGTTTGGCTGGCCAGGCTGGTTCGGCTGGCCCGGCGTCCCACCCTGATTCGGACGCGGCGGCTGACCGGGCTGGTTCGGCTGCCCCGCAGTTCCACCCTGGTTCGGCTGACCGGGCTGACCCGGCTGGCCGGGCTGGTTTGGCTGGCCAGGCGTCCCACCCGGATTCGGACGCGGCGGCTGACCAGGCGTCCCGCCCTGGTTCGGCTGACCTGGTTGGCCCGGCTGATTCGGCGTCCCACCATTCGGCGGCGGCCCCACCGGACCCGGCTGATTCGGCGTCCCACCATTCGGCGGCGGCGGCACCGGGGCACCACCCGACGGCGGCGGGCCCACCGGACCCGGCTGATTCGGCGTCCCACCATTCGGCGGCGGAGGCGGCGTCTGGGCCGCCACGGGACTGGCCGCCAGAGTCAGCGCCGCCGATGCCACCAGGGCACCGACCGCCACTTTCCAGGATCGGGGGGCTTTGCGATGTTGCATCTCAGGCCTCGCAACCAAAGGCGTTCACCAGTTCGAAGAACGACGTGCTCACGGATTCCTGCTCGGTGCCGGTCACGGTGAGGGCGAAGGACCGTCCGCCGGCTTCGCAACTCCAGCCACCGATCACGGCCACGCCCACGGTCGCCTCACCCTCGGTGGCGGTGAAGGTGGCGTACGCAGCGTCCTGCCCGTCCACGGTGAAGGAGTCCTCGCCCGAGGCCAACAGTGCGAATTCGAGTCCCGAACTCGACTGCAGCACTTCGAACGATGACACCACCGACTCCGACGGCGTCAGCGGGTTCTCGTCGGTGAGCCACAGCAGCAGCACGCTCACACCACCCGCACTGGCCACCAGCGAGCCCGACTCGTTGTTGGCCTCGTCACCGGCGAGTCCCGAGTAGGTGGGCGTGACACCCGCTGGCAACGGGAAGGCAAAGCCGTACGTGGAGTCGGTCACCACTTCAGGCGCCGTTGCAGGAGCGAAGCCCGAACTTCCGTCGGCGTTGGTCACGAACCGGCCCGACAGTTCGTCGACCTTGGCCTGCAATTCGGCAATGGCGGCTTCCAGAGCGGACGTATCTACTGAGGCGGACCCACCCGAGTCGGTGGCGGCAGCAACGGTGCCGTCCCCGGAGCTCGAGCCGCAGCCAGCGGAAGTGAGGAGTGCGAAGCCCAGCGACAGGGCTCCCAGGGTCTTGATCGAGCGCCGCATGGGGCCACCTTTCGGATACTGACACTTTGTCGACATAGTGAACCATGCCTGCGGGCATCAGAAAAGACAATTCGCTTGTTTATTGGCACGCCTGAGCGAACAGTGGACGCCGATCACACCAAATCCCGGTGCGTGCGTTGGATCAGGTATGCAGCACGACGACACGCCACCGCCGTTCGACCCCGCCACACTTGCCGAGTTCGCCGAACTCGCCGATGACGTCCAGCGCGCCTTCCTGAACGACACTCGCTACACGCCGCGTCTCCGCCGGGCCCTACGGGCGCTCTCGGACCTTTCGGCGCCGGTGCCAGAGGACTGGATCACCGTCGACGACGACGGTAACGCCACGTTTGCCACGTTGCCGGCGCAGGCCTTCGACCGACTGGTCTGCCTCCTCGAGGACCTCGCCGAACATCGTCCCGTGGAGGTCACGGTCGTACGCACCGGACCCACCCTGTTCGGGCCGATCGCTCCTCGGGGCCCCACCAACTCGGTACCCGCCCCGTCGTCGGTACACCCCGTCATCAACCGCTGACCCCAATCACCATGATCACCAAACCACTCACCACCATCTCGTCGCACGAACTCAATCTCATGGAAGCGGCGCGTTCGCTCGACATTCGCGAGACGCTCGGTCATGCCATTCACCTCCACTTGCAGGGAGGCCGGCATCAGTGGCTCGTGCAGACGTCACACGGTCAACTGGAGTTCAGTGCCGACTCCGACAACCTGCGACCAGACCTGGATCTCACGCTCCGCCTCTCGGATCGGCTGAGTTGGTGTAGCGACCTGATCCACTTCGAGCAACGGGATCTGCGCCTCGCCGACTCCAGCACCGCTGTGTTGAGCGACGGCGAGTTGGCCATCGCCATCGACCTGGTTCCCGGGCCCACCGAGGCGCCCGAGGCCTGGCTGGTGCGCTACGTCGCCTCGGCCACCTTGCCCTTGTACCGATTCGCTCGGGCGCTGTCATCGGCGCGGGTCATGCCTTCGGGCGCCGACGATCAGCGCTACCCCCTGCCTCCCATGTGGCTGAACCTCGCCAATGGGCGTCTCAACCTGCACATCGACTGGGGTGACTTCCTGCAAAGTCGCGCCACGTACACCGTGGCCGTCGATGCGCGCCAGGGCACGGGCACCATTTGCCTGCCCCACCGGCGCGTCGACGACTTCCTGCGTCGTGTCCTCATGCACGTGGACGACGAGCAACCCCTCACCGTTGCCATCGGCGAGATGTTCCGTTTCGGCGAGCGGCTTCCCACCGTGTCACTTGCCTGCGACGGTTGGCGCTTCACCGTTGTGGCACGCGACGCGTTGTCCGAGCGGTGGACCGACAGGGTGGAGGACGAACTCCGGGGGTTCGACATCGCCGACCGAGATGCCACGAAGTGGCTCGTGAAGGTGGCCAAGCGACCCATTCACGTGACGCTGCACAGCGGTCATCCAGACATGGTGCGGGTCAGTTCGCCACTGATCTCGGGAGTGGACGACACCACCGAGCTGCTGCGGGAGATCAGCACGCTCAACGGCGCCTCCACTGACGTTCGCTACTGGTTCGAGGACGATTCGGCATGGGTGGGGGTCGATGTGCCGTGCACACGACTGGAGGACCTCCGGTCGGCGGTGCGTTCGGTGTCCACGGCTGTCGACACCTACGGCCCCCTGCTCAGTGCGTGGGGATGACCGTCGTGAACACCGATGACGCTGCTGCGCTGGTCGATTCCATGTTCAAGGGAGCGCCCAAGACCACGGTGCCCTGGCCCCAGGGTGGTCGCCTGAGGGGAATTCCCAAGATCGACCCTCGACTGATCCGTGATGTGTTGGCCTCACCTGCCGTGCTGGCCGAGGTGGATCCCACCACGCTGCACGCCAACCAACCCTGGATCGTGGCCGAGCACGTGGCGTACTACCTCGGCGACCAGTGGCGCCGCACCGGTCGCACCTCGGCCGATCGCTGGGAGGCGGCGAACCGGTTCCCCTTGGTACTGCCCGACTACCGAGGCCGGCCCACCATCGTGGCGGGTCATCACCGGTCGGCAGCCGCGCTGCTGAGAGGCGAACCGGTACTGGCCCGTGTGGCCCCGGGCACGTGGGACGCCCCCGCCCACCTCACGCCCAGCCTGGTGCTGGCACCCACTGACGACCCGGCGACCGCGACCGATGAGTTACGGCAGCGAGGCCTCGACGATGACGAGATCCGCTTCGCCTTCCGGGTCGCTCGGCCGGATCGCTGAGCCTCGCCTACACCCGCAGTCGTATCGGCGACTCGAGCAGATCGGCGTCGCCTGCCACGTACCACTGCGCCGGACGACCCGGTCGAGAGGGTGTGGTCGGTGGCTCCACGGGTCGAACGACATCGCCTGCAGCCTCGACCTTGCGTCGGAAGTTGGCCGGATCGATGCTGACGCCCGGGCCCAGCACCTGTTCGTAGACGGCACGCAACTGCTTCAGCATGAACGGCTTGCCCGGCGAGTCGAGGAGGCGCACGGCGATGGAGGTGGTCTCCATCACCGACTTCACCGCCTCTCGAGCAGCGAGAACGGTGTCGGGCCGATCCACCTTGCGGAGGAGTTCATCGCCGTGATCGACCACCACGAACGTCGATGACTCACTGCTGTTCGAGGGCCGGGGCCCCAGCACGGCGAAACCGAGCGTGAGCCTCGAGGCCACACGCTCGTCACCGGCCTCGGCACGATGACCCAGCAGCAGTGGGCGGTGGTGAACGTCCTCGATGCCGACCCGTTCCGCCAGGACGCGACTGGCCCCCATCTCGGGTGTTTCCCCCGGCAACAGCGGACCCGCCGGCAGACGATGTAGCGCAGTCTCACCGAGCGCACGCTCCACCGTCACCACCATGCCGTGCTTGGGATGGATGTTCAGGTACGCGATTTCGACGCAGGCGATGACCCCGAGCGGGGCCTGGATCTCTCCAGACACGCAATAAAGGTATCACCGTCTCAAATCAGTTATGAGCGAAAGTACAATAACTCCTCGACACAAGGAGTGATCATGCCCACCAACGCTCTCACCATCACCCCCACCATCGTCCAACGAGCCCTCGGCGCCGTCGTGGGCCGAGCCGTCGCCCTCACACTGGTCGGCTTCGAACCATCGGCAACGATCACGCTTCCCGCCGACACCCAAGCCTTCATCGGCCAGCTCGTCGTCGAGACCAACGATCGCCAGCGAGTCGCCTCGTCGTTCGCGCAGACCCTCACCGAAGCGCTGGAAGCACCACACGCCACGGTTTCCTCGGTGGAGCTCGCCGGCATCGTCGCTGGCGCTCAGGCCGGCGTCCAAGTCATCCCGTCGCGATTCACCCAACACTTCGTGGGTGGAGCCGGGCGACCCAACCTCCTGCCTCGCCTCCACGGCCTTGGCCACGAGGCCATCGGCGTCCCGGAGCGTCCGGAGACACCCCCTGAACCCGCAAAGGGACCGGTGCAGGTTCACGACGCCGGGGTCTACGCCGCCAACCTCGCCGGTGCAGCCGCATGCGCCAGCGACATGGCCATCGTGACGCTGTGCCGGGGCGGGGATCTGTTCGGCCGCCACGGCCTGCGCCACGAGCTGTACCTCCTCGACGACCCCGATCCCGACCTGAACCCGGCGCTGTACGAGGTGGTCGACGACGCCGTCACCATCATCGACTCGCTGCTCGCCGAGGGTCGCTCGGTGGTGGTCCACTGCCATGGCGGTCGCAGTCGCACAGCGCTGGTACTGAAGGCCTGGTACATGCGCCGGGAAGGCGTCGCACACGCCGCCGCCCACCGGTGGCTCTGCAACGCGTGGACCCTCACCTCCGACTGGAACCACCGATTCACCGATTTCCTCGACGACGAATGGAGCATGCGATGAGTACCAGCGAGACCATCAGGACCAAGGTCGTGCGGGCGGTGCGAGGCATGGGCCGCATCGAGGCCATCGGCGACATGAGCGCCGAACGACCCACCACGGTCCGCATCCTGCAGGGGCCGAAGGCGCTCTTCGGCGACGGAGCCTGTCTCAAGGTGTGGCAGGGCGTCCACCAGGTGGAGCTCGACGTGCTCCGTCTCGAGGTGTCGATGGGGCGTTACGAGCCGTACAACTTCGATCACGAGTACTTCCAGCAGTGGATCGCAGCGTTCCTCGACAGCGCCCCGTTGGGACTACCGCTGCTTCGTGAGGTCGACACCACCGATGGCGTCCTGTGGGAGGTGGCGGTGGCCCACACCGTGGCAGTCGACGACCTGACGGCGGAGGCCCTGAGTGGGGTTCTCGAAGGCATGATGCTCACGTGGAGGGCGTGCACCCGACCGGTCACACAGGCCACGAGGAGGGCCGCCCGTCACAATGCCGAGCAACGGCGTCAGCGCGACCGTACTCAGGCCGTCCTCACCGAGTTGGACGCCCTGGTGGGGCTGGCGCCGGTGAAGAACACCGTCCGTCAGTTGGTGGCCCAGCAAAGGGTCGCCTCGCTGCGCAACCAGAAGGGACTGAAGGCGTACACCGTGTCGCCGCACCTGGTGTTCACCGGCAATCCCGGAACCGGTAAGACCACCGTGGCGCGACTCGTCGGACGCCTGTACCGGTCACTCGGGCTGCTGGAGAAGGGCCACGTGGTAGAGGTGGAGCGCAGCTCGCTGGTAGCGCCCTACCTGGGCCAGACCGCCTTGAAGGCCACCGAGCAGTTCGAGAAGGCGTTGGGCGGGGTGCTGTTCATCGACGAGGCCTACAGCCTCGCCGTCGACGGACGGGACTACGGGCGCGAGGTCATCGAGGCGCTGCTCACGTTCATGGAGGCCCACCGTGGTGAGGTCGCTGTGGTGGTGGCCGGCTACCCCGACGACATGCAGCGCTTCCTCGACTCGAACCCGGGATTGCGCAGCCGCTTCGACCTCACGCTCACCTTCCCCGACCTCACCGACGACGAGTTGTTCCGCGTCTTCACCGACCTGTTGATGGCACACGACTACCGACTGGACCAGGAGGCGATTCCCTACCTGAAGCGGGCCATTGCCGGCATGCCGCGTGGACGCGCCTTCGGTAACGCCCGTGAGGTGCATCGCCTGTTCAACCGGGTGGTGTGCCATCACGCAAGCGCGGTGGCGAGCGTCGAGTCGCCCACGCCCGATCAACTGCAGGGCCTCGGCATCACCGACATCGTGGGGAGTGCGCCGCACCTCGCCAAGGCACAGCCAGCGGTGGCGAAGACGTACCGAACCCTCGTCCCCGGCTATCTCTAACCGGGCACGAG
>CAYMUC010000116.1:0-8411 GCA_964393535.1 uncultured Ilumatobacteraceae bacterium
ACGGCCTCACCATCTCCAGTGCTGGCGTCGCGGTGGGACTCTCGGCTCCTCCCGAGCGTCAGGCGGCAGCTCAGGGACTCCTGTCGGGCCTGCAGACGCTCACGGCGGGGGCCGCTGCGGTGGCTGCGGGCACGCTGTACGAGCAGTTCGGCCGCGCCACCACCTACACCGTGGCCGCCCTGCTCATGGCCTCCATGGTGCTGGCGGCGAGGGTGTTGGTGCGGGGCACCGCATACGCGACAATGCACCGCGTGGCCGAGCCCCTCGGCGCTGACAGCCACTGAGATCTCGACGAAAGGACCGTTCCCATGCCCAAGCCCTCGGTCGACATCGGACGCGTCGGTATCTGGTACGGCGCCATCGATGCCCTGCCCACACCCGAGGCCCAGCGCGCAGCGCAGGTGGTCGAGGAACTGGGCTTCGGCGCCCTGTGGGTGGCCGAGGCGGTGGGACGAGACCCGTTCGTGTCGTCAGCACTGTTGCTGTCGGCCACCGAGCGTCTGGTGCTGGCCACCGGCATCGCAAATATCTACGCCCGCGATGCCATGACCATGGTCGCGGGTCAGAAGACCCTGGCCGAGGCGTTTCCCGGACGGTTCCTGTTGGGCATGGGCGTGAGCCACGGTCACCTCGTGGCCGGCGTGCGAAAACTCGACTGGTCCAAGCCCTACAGCGCCATGGTCGAGTACCTCGACAAGATGGACAAAGCGCTGTTCATGGCCAAGGGACCCGACAGCGACCCCGGCCGCATCCTCGCCGCCCTGGGCCCCAAGATGCTCGAGTTGTCAGCGACGCGCGCCAACGGGTCGCATCCGTACTTCACCACCCCCGAACACACCGCCATCGCCCGCAGCACCATGGGTCCCGATGCGCTTCTGGCACCCGAGCAGATGGTCGTTCTGGAGACCGACCCCACCGAGGCACGCCGCATCGCTCGCGCCGGTATGAGGATCTACCTGGGCCTGCCCAACTACTTCAACAACCTCGTGCGCCTGGGCTTCACCGAGGATGACCGCGCCGACGGCGGGAGCGACCGCCTGGTGGATGCCATCGTGGCCTGGGGCACCGAGGAGCAGATCGCCGCACGGGTGGCCGAGCACCACGCAGCCGGAGCCGACCACGTGTGCGTGCAAGTACTGCAGGATGGCAGCGCCATGCCCGAAGAGCAGTGGCGCCGCCTGGCTCCGGCCCTGCTGTGACCTGAGCCCGAACGGCGCCCCTGCGAAGGATCCGGTAGATCAGGCCGGAGACAGCCGCACCGGCAAGGCGGTGAGGCCGCGGAGAATGCTGGACGCTCCGTAGCGCAACTGGTCGGGCGCCACCCCCTCGATGCGGGTGTAGCGCCGGGCCAGGGTGTTGAGTGCGATGGTGGCCTCCAGGCGGGCCAGTGGCGCACCGATGCAGTAATGAGGACCTCGGCCGAAGGCCAGATGCTGTGCCACATGAGGGCGGTCCGGGTTCAGGCGGTCCGCATGTTCATAGGCGTCCTCGTCACGGTTGGCCGAGCCGAACATCACGAACAACGTGCTGCCAGCAGCCAACGGAACCCCACCCAGTTCGGTGTCGACGGTGACCTGGCGATACATGCCCTGGTTGGGGCTGGCCAGACGCAGCGCCTCTTCCACGATGCCGCCGGCCCGGGACGGGTCGGAACGCAAGCGCTCCCACTCGTCGGGTCGCTCGTGCAACATCACGATGATGTCGCCGATGAGGCTGGCGGTGGTCTCGCTGCCCGCCACCTGCAACTGCTGCACGATGGAGATCATCTCGCCCATGGACAGGGCTTCACCCTCGACGCCCTCCAACTCGACGTCGGCACGCTCCTCGGGGGTGAGTCGGGCCCGCACCAGGTCGGTCAGCAGATCGTCTCGTGGATTGGCCTGACGATCGGCCAGTTCGGCAGCAAAATACTGCTGCAGCTCCACCACGATGCGCGCCGCTTCGAGCCAACCCTCGTCGTCGAGTTCCCTACCGATGGACGCCACCGAACCGTCGGCCCAGCGTTTGAAGTCGGCGTAGCGATCCTGCGGCACACCCAAGGCAGCGGCAACGGTACGGGTGGGAATGGGCACGCTGAGCGCCGGGACCACATCGATGACGGCTTCACCCGCCGCCAGGCGGGCGTCCATGGCGTCGCACAGGTCCTCGACGATCGCCTCGATGGTGGGGGCCAGTTCGGCCACCCGCCGCGGGGTGAACGCCTTGGAGACCAGGCGCCGGTACCGCGTGTGCACCGGAGGATCGGCGGTGAGCATGGTCGGTGGACGTTCATAGCCGGCCTGGCCGATCTCACGAAGTTTCGGCACCAGGTGCGCCGGGGGGAGCGCACCTGGTGAACCGACCTTGGAGGAGAACGTCCGCCAGTCCGACAACACCTGCGACACGAGGTCGTAGGTGCTCACGGCATAGACGTCACGACCCGGGCGCCCCACACGCTCGCCGTCCATACGGTGCACCGGTTCGTGCTGGCGCAACGCCGCGTAGTGCGCGAACGGACACTGCTTGACGTCGTCGCGGCGTGGATCGAAATCGAGGTCCGAGTCGCTCACCGTCCCACCCACTGCTCGAGCAGGTGGTGGAAGTGGCGCAACTTCGTCTCCTGGTAGTTGGCGAAGGTGACCGAGGCGATGGCTCCACTGGCCAGGCCGGCCTGCACCTTGGGCAGGTTGAACACGTCTTGGTTGAACACGCGCGCCAGCATGCCCAGTTCAGGTGCCTCGGTCCAGTCTTGATCGGCGTCGAGCGCGTGCAGCGACGCCGGTGGCGGGCGCTCACCGTCGAAGGGTGACAGGTACATGCACTCCATGATGCACTCGTCGTGTCGGTCGCCGTTGGGGCGGAACCGGTAGACGATGCGGTTGTAGGCGCCCCAGGGGTGGAAGTTCGGAAACACCGTGTAATAGATGCTGTCGCACATCTCGGCGTCCGACAGTCGGTCGGCACTGTCGCCCACCACGGTGGCCATGGCGCTTCGGCGAAGTTCGCCCGCTACGGCGCGAGCGTGCTCGTCGGCGGACAGTTCCACCATGCGGGGTTGATCGAGGTTGCGGTCCAACATGGCGTCCAACATGTCCTGCTCGGAGGGTTCCCACCGCAGGTGCGGGCTGGGGGTGCCGTTGGGTGTGATGGCCCGACTGAACGTGCCGAACACGTCGTACTGGCTGTTTGCATCGCCGATGGCGGGCAGCAACTGCGGGTGCGTGGCCACCACGTGGTACGCCTCCATGAACGCTTCCTGCGCCAACTTCCAGTTGCAGCGCAGCACCTTCGACACATGAGCCTGCACGTACCGGTCCTCGAGAGGCCATGCTTCGAAGTGGCTGGACAGGTCGCCGAGGTGCTCCTCCAACGGAGCAGCATCGGGGTCCAGGTTCACGAACACGAACCCGCCCCACGTACCGACCCTCACCTCGGGCAGGCGCCACGTCTCGTCGACCTGGGGGAAGTCCCACTTGCACGGCACATGCTTCAACGAACCATCCAACTCCCAGGCGAAGCCGTGGAACGCACACCGCAACTCGCTGTCGCGACCGGGGCGTTCTTTCAACTGACGACCACGGTGCAGGCAGATATTGCGAAAGGCCTTGATGGTGTCGGGCGCCGAGCGCACGATCAGCACCGACATCCCGGCGATGTCGTACGAGGTGAAGTCACCCACCTGTGGCAGGTGCTCCTCGCGGCAGGCCATCTGCCATGCCTTCTTCCACAGGTGTTCCTTCTCCAGTTCGTGATACTCACGGGAGACGTAACGCTCCACCGGCACGAACGTGGGTCCGGGTGCCATGGGTGACACCTTGCGCAGCACCACGGGTACGGCCTTGGTATCGGCGTCCAGCAACTCCTGATAGGTGATGCCACGGGAACGGGGCGGAGCGGGATCGAGGGCGGTCATGCCGAGGCCTCCTGCGGTGCGCGGCCGGTGATGGTGCGAATGTCCTTCGGATTGGCGGCCAACGAAGCCGGGATCTGCGGGCCCGCCAGCCAGAGGCACAGATGCGGATCCACATGGTGGAGGTCGCCACGGATCCATGCCCCGTCGGCGGTGAACCAACCCACCACGCCGTTCTCCTCGACACGTACCGTGCCGTCGTCCTGCACGTCGTACAACGCTCCCGAAAGCGGGTGACGTCGTGTCCGCATGGTCCCCTCCTGTCGTCGTCGACCCCGTGAGAAACTGGCCACATGGCCAATTGCGAAGCACGGTAGGCACACCCCCGGGTGCGGAGCCTGCGGCGCAGGTCCCATCGGGTAGGGACTTTCGTCCCGAAAGACTGCCTCGTGCCGAGGGTGTGGCAACCTTGCCCCGATGGAGATCTTCGAGACGCCGCTGCCCGGCCTGGGCATTCGCTACGAGATGACGCTCGCCAGCGGCGAGCACATCGGTGTGGTGGTGCTGCGCGACGGGCGTCGGGAGCTGGTCAAGTATCGACCCGACGACCCCGACACCTGTGCCGGGATGCTCGAGTTGGAACCGCACGAGTCGGCGGCCCTGGTGGAGTTGCTCGGCGGGTCCAAAGTGACCGAGCGCTTGTCCGACCTCCGTTACGAGGTGGAGGGCCTGTCGATGGAGTGGGTGACGATGCCCGCCACCAGTCGACTCTGCGGAGGAACCATCGCAGACGGCGCCATCCGCACCACCACGGGGGCGTCAGTGGTGGCCGTGATCCGGGGCGACATGTCCTTTCCGGGACCGGGGCCCGAGTTCCGGTTCGCGGCCGACGACATCGTGCTGGTCATGGGAGCGACGCAGGGCGTGCACCGGGCCGCCCAGTTGCTGACGGCGTGAACAGGACTCAGCGACACTCGTGATCGCCGCTGCTGCCGCCACCAGTCAGATCCTGCTGGAACTCGGCGGAGTCCTGCTCGGCTTGGCCATCCTCGGACGTGTTGCGACACGCCTGAACATTCCCTCCATCCCGTTGTTCCTGGCCGCAGGGTTGCTCGCCGGCGAAGGCGGGTTCATTCCTCTCGACGCAGCGCAGGACTTCATCGCCGTGGGCGCCGACATCGGTGTGGTGCTGCTCTTGGCCATGCTGGGGCTCGAGTACACCCCGGCGGAACTACGCCATGGTCTGCGCACCAATTGGGCAGGCGGACTGCTGGACCTCGTGGTGAACCTGCCGCTCGGCGTGCTCATGGGCCTCATGTTGGGCTGGGACCTGGTGCCGTCGTTGCTCTTGGGTGGCATCACCTACATCTCGTCGTCGGGCATCATCGCAAAGTTGCTGTCGGATCTGGATCGCTTCGCCAACCGCGAGACGCCAGTCGTACTGTCGATCCTGGTGCTGGAAGACCTGTTCATGGCGGTGCTGCTCCCCGTTCTGGCAGTCCTCATCGTCGGCTCCAGCGTCGCTACCGGGGTGGTGTCGGTGTTCGTGGCCCTGGCCATCGTGGGCAGCGCCCTGGTGCTGTCGGCCCGATATGGCGACCATGCCACACGGCTCATCTCCAGCCGATCCGACGAACTGCTCTTGCTCACGGTGTTCGGTCTCACGCTGTTCGTCGCCGGACTCGCCGAACAGGTGAAGGTGTCGGCCGCGGTGGGAGCCTTCCTGTTGGGTCTCACCTTGTCGGGGCAGGTGGTGGAGCGCGGACGGCGCCTGCTGACCCCGTTGCGCGATGTGTTCGGCGGCTTGTTCTTCGTGGCGTTCGGCCTGCGCGTGGACCCTGCCACGCTGCCGCCCATGCTGCTTCCCGCCGCCGTACTCGCCGTCGTCACGGCGGCATCGAAGGTGTGGACGGGTTGGAGCGCCGGCGGGCGAGCGGGTCTGGGCCCCCGGGGTCGTTGGCGAGCCGGCTGGTCGCTGGTGCCCCGCGGCGAGTTCTCCATCGTGATCGCCGGTCTCGGTGTGGCAGCGGGCCTCGAGGATGACCTCGGTCCGCTGGCCGCTGCCTACGTGCTGACGTTGGCGGTAGCAGGGTCTTTCTTCATGCGGGCGGCCGACCGCCTTCCACTTCCTCGTCGCCTCGCTCAGGTAGGGGCGACCCCACGTCGCTGACCCACGTCGCCGTCACCCAGTCGCGCACCTTCGGTGCCAGGCGGTGGAGATAGCGAGCCGGATCCGTGCGAATCATGGTGGCGCTGATGGGCACGGTCACACGTTCGGCATCCACCACACGGGCCTGGGCACCGAAACGCTCGGCCAAGGCACCCACGTACGGGTCCGATGACACCACCACATGGGGACCGCTGGGGAGCGGCCAGTGCTGCCAGAACAGTGCCATCCAGCGACCCCACAGTTCCTCGTCGTCGAAATCGGTGCGCAGGTCGTGGCGAACCTCCAGCACCCGTACCTGTGGATGCAGTTCGGCCAACCACGCAGCGCGCAGGTGACCCGGTGCTGCATCACGAGGACCGCTGTTCACGAACACCACCAACTGCTCGCAGTACGCGGCCGCGGTGTCGATGAGAAACGAGTGCCCCAGGTGTGGAGGATCGAAGCGACCTACCACCAGTCCCGACGGAACGGGACCTTCGGACTGCGAGTGAACGGCCATGCGAGCACCATGATGGTCCCATGGACGTGTTCGAAGCCATGGGGACGGCCCGCTCGATGCGGTGGTACCGCCCGGATCCGGTACCCGACGAGATGCTCGAGCGGGTGTTGTGGGCCGCCACCCGTGCCTCGAGTCCCAACAACACCCAGTGTTGGGACTTCGTGGTGGTCACCGACGCTGCGCAGCGCGCGGCGCTGGGCGAGGCCATGCGCCCCTTTGCCGAAGCCACCACCAAGATGCCCGACCCCCAGGATCCCACTGATCACCGCACGTTGCAGGGGGCCCGCAATCTGGCCGCGCATTTGGCCGAGGTGCCGGTGATCATCGTGATCTGCGGGCGCAACATCTACCCAGAACACCGTCCGCAGGAACACTTCATGTGGTCGGCGGTGTACGCAGCAGGCCAGAACCTGCTGGTGGCCGCAAGGGCATTGGGTCTGGGAGCTGCCTTCACCACCTTCCACGGCACAGCGCCCGCAGAGTTCCATCGCATTCTCGGCATCCCCGCCGACCGCCACATCGGCGTCACCATGCCGTTGGGCTGGCCTGCGGGACCTGTGGGCGAGGTTTCCCGCAAGCCACTGTCCGAGGTGGTCCACCGCGACCGGTGGTGACACACCCGTAAGGGATAATGCCACCATGACACTCCCCCCTCCCTCGCCCCTTGCCGTGCCCAGGCCCGCCGAGCAGGGTTGGGCCGCCGAAGCCAGAAGCGCCGTGAAGGTGTACGGCAAAGGTGGAAGCGAGGTGCGAGCTCTCGATGGAGTCTCGGTGGGCTTCCAGCAAGGCCAATTCAGCGCCATCATGGGCCCGTCCGGTTCGGGAAAGTCCACCCTCATGCACTGCCTGGCAGGCCTCGACACCCTCACGAGTGGCTCGGTGTGGCTGGCCGGCCGAGATCTCGGAACGCTGAACGACCGGCAGCTCACCGAACTTCGTCGGACGCAGGTCGGGTTCATCTTCCAGGCCTTCAACCTCATCCCCACCCTGACCGCTCGCGAGAACATCACTCTGCCCATGGCACTGGGCGGTACCACCGGCGATCGTGATTGGATCGAGCTCGTCATCGACACCGTCGGCTTGCGGAACCGCCTCACGCACCGACCCTCGGAACTGTCGGGCGGGCAGCAGCAGCGGGTGGCGGTGGCCAGGGCGCTGGCCTCGAGACCGGCGATCATCTTTGCCGACGAACCCACCGGGAACCTCGACAGCCGCAGTGGTAGTGAGGTGCTCGCCTTTCTTCGTCGAGCGGTCGACGAGTTCGGGCAGACCATCGTCATGGTCACGCACGATCCGGTGGCGGCCGCCTACGCCGATCGGGTGGTGTTCCTGGGCGACGGCCGGGTGGTCGACGAGATGCGGTCACCATCGGCGGCCGGAGTACTGGACCGCATGAAGAAGTTCGGTGAATGAGCGTGATCGCCACCCTCACCCGCAAGAGCCTTCGGGCACGTTGGGGCCGCAGTCTGTTCATCGCGTTGTCCATCGCGCTCGGCGTGGCCTTCGTCAGCGGTTCGTTCGTCTTGGCCGACAGTCTGCGGTCCACCTTCGACAGTCTGTTCGCCCGGCTCAACGCCAACGTCGATCTCCAGGTCCGCGGGGTTGCCGCCTTCGACGGGCGTGATGCCGAACGCGATCCGGTCCCGGCAACGTGGGTGCCCACTCTGTCGACCATCGAGGGCGTCGACCGAGTGGAACCGTTGCTCACTCGGCCGGCCACCATGTTGGACGCCACTGGCAAGCCCATCAGTACTGGCGGCGCACCCGCTCTCGGTGTGCTGTGGTCGGGCGAAGGATCGGGCGGCATCGTGCTGCGGTCGGGGTCCGTGCCAGCCGGTCCAGGCGAGGTCGCCGTCGACAAGGCCACTGCCGACCGTTTCGACTTCGCACTGGGGCAACGCCTCGACATCGCC
>CAYMUC010000117.1:0-8133 GCA_964393535.1 uncultured Ilumatobacteraceae bacterium
ATGAGCGTGGTCCCGTCGGGGGTGATCACGGTGCCGTTGGGGAAGTGGAGGTCGCCGGCAACCGGGGTGACCGTGCCGTCGGGGTCCACTCGGGCCATGACCGCCGTGGCGTGGTCCTCGAGAACCGACTCGACACCTCGTTCGGCGAGGGCACTGTCGAGGTCGAAGCCGAAGTTGCCCACATAGGCGCGACCCCGCGCGTCGACCACCATGTCGTTGCAGTGGAAGCCGGCCAGGGCCGACAGATCGGCGTGCACCGACACCCGGCTGCCGTCGACCACGAGAACCTGACGGGCTTGCATGGACACCACCAACATGCGGCCGTCGGGCAGCCAGCCCAGACCACTCGGCTGATCCTCGAGTTCGAGGACGGTCTGCACACCGTGGTCGGGGTGGAAGGTTTTCACGGCGTGGTCGTAGAAGTCGCTGAACCACAGTCGGCCGTCGTGCCAACGTGGTCCCTCACCGAAATACAGTCCTTCTGCGGCCACATCTGCGTGCATACGCCGACTGTACTCCTCGGGGGTCAGCGACTGGCCCCGCCCACCGCTCGCACGATCCACGCCTCGGGATCGTGCGCCAGTGCCCCTTGAATGGTGAGCGCAGTGATGCATCCACCGAATCCGCCACCGGTGAGACGGGCACCCCACACGCCTGGCATCGCCGGTGGCCAAGGCAGCCGCACCGTCACGGACCCGTTGGTTCTCGGTGATCACATGTCGAGCGCGGCGACGGAACACCGGGTCGTCGAGGGTCGTCGAGGTGATCGATCGATGCCAGGCACAGTGGTCCGATGACACCTTCCACCGCTGCCAGTTGCGCCGTGCGTACTCGCTTCCCGCCAGTGTGCGATGCGCCACGAACTTCACGGCGCCCTCCACCCCTGCGGGCAGCGGTACGGGCGTGGTGGCCAGGCTGGTGCAGTGGACCACGCCGGGGGGCTGTGCCGACGCCAAACGAACCAGGCCCGGTGCACGGATGCCACGGATCTCGGTCTCCCGGTCGACCGCTATGGGGAGCACCAGACCTCCGGTGGTGTCGGTGTGGTCGCCCAGCAGGTTCACCCTGCCAGGAGCACGAGCCAGCACGTTCACAGTGCAGTGCTGGGGTCAGCTCAGCTTCAGGGCCGAGGCGAAACGATCCAGGGCGTCACGGTCGAAGGGTGCCCGCAACGCCAGGTTGATCTGATCGGCGCCTGCCTCGACGTACTGGCCGATGCGGTCGATCACCTGCTCGTCACTACCGGTGAGCACCCCCGGACGCACCATCTCGGCCAGTGAGCCGAACTGCGCTGTCAGCGACTCGTCGGTCCAGGCGATCCCCACGTTCACGGTGCGGCGCACCTCGCTGGGATTGCGGCCCACGGTCTCGCAGTGCTGGTCCAGCACTCGGCATTTGTGGGCGAAGGCGTCGGGTGCCACGAAAGGCACGTTCCAACCATCGGCGTACTGGGCGGCGATGCGCAGTGTGCGCTTCTCGCCACCCCCGCCCACCCAGATGGGCAGACGTCTCTGAACCGGTCGGGGCTCGTTACGGGCGTCGGTGAGGGTCCAGGTGGAACCCTGGAACGACGTCACGTCGTGGTGCAGCATGCCGCGCACCATCTGGATGGCTTCCTCCAACTGGTCCATGCGCGTGCCCACCGGCGGGAACTCGATGCCATAGGCGTCGTACTCGACCTTCGCCCAACCGGCACCCAGGCCCAGGTCGGCGCGGCCGCCGCTCAGGTGGTCGATGGCGGTGATCATCTTGGCGAGCACGGCGGGGTGGCGGTACCCGATCGAGTACACCAGCGACCCCACGCGTACGCGCTTGGTCTCACACGCCAACGCTGCGTGCAACGCCACCGCCTCGAAACACGCCGCATCGTCGGGCAGGCCGGTGGCGCCGTAGAAGTGGTCCCAGATGGAGATCCAGTCGTAGCCGAGTTCTTCGATATGTCGCCACAGGCCGCGCAGTTCGTCGGTAGTGGTGTGTTGCAGGCCGGTGTGCACGCCGAACGTGGTCATGGCCGCACGGTAGTCGCCGCCCCGCCGGGTTGACGCCGACGCTGATGGCCTGTGAGCATCGCCCCATGGGGACCGCATCGGTGAGCACAGGCATGACGTTGGAGTACGAGGTTCTGGGGCCCGACGACGGCGTGCCGTTGATGCTGGTCATGGGTTTCACAGCGCAGTTGATCCACTGGCCTGACGGGTTCTGCGCCGAGTTGGTGGGCCACGGATTTCGGGTGATCCGGTTCGACAACCGTGACTGCGGCCTGTCCACCAAGTTGGACGGCGTGCCCGTGGACCTCGGTGGTGTGATGGGTGCCAATCTGTCGGGCCAGCGTGACCAGATGCCGCCCGTGCCCTACACCCTGTCGGATATGGCGGCCGACGCAGTGGGACTGCTCGACCACCTGGGTATCGACCGAGCCCATGTGGTGGGGGCGTCCATGGGCGGCATGATCGTGCAGCACATGGCCATCGAGCATGCGTTGCGACTGCGGTCTGTGACCTCGGTGATGTCCATGACGGGGGAGCCCGCCTACGGATCGCCCACACCCGAGGCGGCACAGGTACTGCTGTCACCGCCACCGAGCGACCGCGCGGCCTTCATCGAGCGCAGTGTGGACGCCAAGGTGTGGCAGTCGAAGCGCTACCACAACCCCGACGAGGTCCGGGCCATGGCTGCACGGTCCTTCGACCGCTCGTTCTACCCTGAAGGTGCCATGCGGCAATTGGCCGCCATTCACGCCAGTGGGTCCCGGGCCGAGGACCTTCCGAACGTCACCACGTCCACACTGGTCATCCACGGCACCGACGACACGCTCATTCCTCCCTCGGGTGGGCAGCGCACCGCCGAGTTGATTCCCGGGGCGACCCTGCTGATGTTGGCCGACATGGGGCATGATGTTCCAGCACCGTTGTGGCCCATCGTGGCCTCCACCATCGCCCATCACGCCCGCCTGGCCGACGCCGCCTGACGACGAGGAGTTGCACATGCCCGGACCCCTGCACGGTTACCGCATCATCGAGATCGCCGGCATCGGCCCGGGCCCCTTCGCCGCCATGGTGTTGGCCGACCTGGGTGCCGAGGTGATCCGCGTGGAGCGTGCCCAGGCGGTGCGTGGCCCGGCGCCCGACACCCCTCACGGCGATGCACTGAATCGTGGCCGCCGCAACCTGGCCATCGATCTCAAGCACCCCGAGGGTGTGGCCACGCTGCTGCGCCTCGTGGAGGGTGCTGATGCCCTCATCGAGGGGTTCCGTCCCGGTGTCATGGAGCGCCTGGGAGTGGGACCCGATGTGTGTCTGGCCCGCAACCCCAAGCTGGTGTTCGGCCGCATGACCGGATGGGGGCAGGAAGGGCCCTATGCGCTGGCCGCTGGTCATGACATCAACTACATCGCCTTGGCCGGTGCGCTGGCCCACTTCGGACGTGCCGGCGAGCCGCCCACCCCGCCGCTCAACATGGTCGGTGACTTCGGTGGGGGTGGCATGTTGCTGGCTCTCGGCGTGGTGTGCGGCCTGCTCGAGGCCGTGAAGTCGGGCCAGGGTCAAGTGGTCGACGCCGCCATGGTGGACGGCGCTGCGCTCATGATGACCATGTTCTGGGCCTTCAAGACCATGGGCGCTTTCGACGAGAACGCCCGTGGCACCAACCTGTTGGACACGGGTGCGCACTTCTACGACGTGTTCCGCTGTGCCGACGGCCAGTACGTGTCCATCGGGTCTATCGAGCCGCAGTTCTACGCCGAACTGCTGCGCCTCACGGGCCTCACCGACGACCCCGAACTGACCCAACAGATGAACAAGGCCCAGTGGCCGCACCTGAAGACCCGCTTGGCCGAGGTGTTCGCCACCAAGACCCGGGCCCAGTGGTGCGAACTCATGGAAGGCACCGATGTGTGCTTCGCTCCGGTGCTGACCATGAGCGAGGCTGCTCAGCATCCGCACAACATCCAGCGGTCCACGTTCATCGATGTCGCCGGCGTCACCCAGCCCGCCCCGGCGCCCCGGTTCTCCCGCACCTCCCCAGATCTGCCCACCCCGCCAGCGCATCCGGGTCAGCACACCCGAGAAGTGCTCGAGTCATGGGGCTTCAACACCGCCGAGGTGGATGCTCTGATCGCAGCTGGAGCGGTGCGGGACGCCTGAATGGGAACGCTGGTCTGTTTCCACGCCCACCCCGACGACGAAGCGATCGCCACCGGAGGCATCATCGCCCGTGCTGCCGATGAAGGCCACCGCGTGGTGCTGGTGGTGGCCACCGACGGTGCCCACGGGCAGGTACCCGACAACCTGGGACCCGAGGAGACGCTGGTGGACCGGCGTCGGGTGGAGACCGAGCGCTCCGCCGAGGTCCTCGGTATCGCCCGCATCGTGTGGTTGGACTACACCGACTCGGGGATGAACGGCTGGGAGCAGAACCATCATCACTCGTCGTTCTGGCAGGCCGATGTGGACGAGGCCGCTTGGCGTCTGGCCGAGATTCTGCGCGACGAGGCCGCCGATGTGCTGACGGTGTACGACTGGCACGGCGTGTACGGACACCCCGATCATCTGCAGGTGCACCGGGTGGGTCGTCGAGCCGCCGAGATCGCCGGTGTGCCGAAGGTGTTGGACGCCACCATGAACCGTGACCACATGGCAGCACTGTTCTCCCAGGCCAAGGAAGCCGGCTTGGTGGAGGAGGCGTTCGACCCCGCATCGCCCATGGACGACGGCAACCCCTTTGGATTGCCGGCGGCCGAGATCACCCTGGCTGTGGACGTGACGGCGTGGGCGCAACGTAAGCGCGATTCGATTCGCTGCCACGCCAGCCAGATCGATGACTCCGCGTTCTTCAGCCAGATGCCTCTCGAGGTGTTCACTGCTGCGTTCGGAACGGAATGGTTCGTGGAGACGCCGTTGCCCGAGGGGTGGAGCGGCGGACCACGTACCGGGTGGATCTTCCCGTGACCCGTTCCGTGCGGTTGTACCTGGTGCGACACGGCCGTGCCGCCGCTGGATGGGACACCGATGTGGACCCTGGTCTGGACGCGTTGGGTCGTGAACAGGCGGTGGTGGCTGCCGAACGGTTGGCGCCACTGGGCCCACTGGGCGTGTTGACCAGTCCTCTGCGGCGATGTCAGGAGACGGCCACCGCCCTGGCCGGGGGGTGGGGCGTGGTACCGGTGGTCGATCCGGCGGTGTCCGAGATCCCCTCACCAGAGGGGGTGGCCATGGTCGACCGGGTCACCTGGCTCCGAAAGGCGATGACGGGCACGTGGGCCGACCTCGGAGTCCGCTACACGAATTTCCGCGACGGCGTGCTGTCCCGACTGGCCGCCTGCACCGGCGACACCGTGGTGTTCAGCCACTTCGTGGCCATCAACGCCGTCATCGGGGCCGCGTTGGGCGACGACCGCCTGGTGATCCACTCGTTGGACAATGCCTCGGTGACGGTGCTGGACGTGCATGACGGTTCGTTCACGCTGGTTGAATCGGGTCGGGAAGCCGACACGCTGATCAGGTGATCTCGATGACCTTGCGTGAGTGGCACGAAGTGGGCGCGTGGGTGGTCACCGGTGCCAACGCCGCCGTCGGGGTATGGGCGTTGGCGGCGCACCGGTTCACGGTGTTGCGGCACGCTGCGGGTTGGTGGGCCACCGGTGTGGCGCAACTGCTCATCGTGGTGGAAGTGGCGCTGGGTGTGGCCATGGTGAACCAGCAGGATCGCGACCTCCCCGGCTTTCACGCCTTCTACGGCTTCGTGAGCATCGCTGCGGTGGGCATCGTGTACAGCTACCGCAGCCAACTACGAGGCAAGGTGTACCTGCTGTACGGGGGAGCGGGGCTGTTCCTGGCCGGCATGGCGCTGCGGGCCATCTTCTTGCCGCCCACCTGACAGGTCACGCGCTGGGTCGGAGGTCTCGCACGACGAGGGCCTCGAACAGGTGGCCGAAGTACTCGAGGTCGGCGAGGAGTTGTGCTGGACGTGCACGCATGGCTGCGACAGCGATGGAGGGGTCGCAGAACTGCACACGGGGAGAGTTCCCACCATGCGGCCAGGCTGCATCATGGGGGCAGATTGGGCGACAGTTTGCAGATCTCGGATGACCCTGCGTGAGCGTTTTGCCCGACGCTGTTGCGGATCAGCCGAGTTTGGCGTCGAGGGCTTCGAGGGCCCCCACCAACTGCGTCGGCAGTTTGTCGCCGAACGCCGCGTAGTGCTCACGGATCTGCGGCACGGCTTCTTTCCAGCCGTCCACGTCCACCGCCAGCAACTCGTCGAGATCGTCAGCGGCGATCTCCAGGCCGTTCAGGTCCAGTGCGCCGGGGGCCGGCAGCTGGCCGATAGGTGTGTCGATGGCCTCGGCGGAACCGTTCACCCGCTCGAAGATCCACTTCAACACACGGGAGTTCTCGCCGAATCCGGGCCACAGGAACCGACCCTCGGCATCGCGGCGGAACCAGTTCACGAAGAAGATCTTGGGAAGGTTGTCGGCCTGAGCGGCATCGCCCAACTTCAGCCAGTGGGCGAAGTAGTCGGCCATGTTGTAGCCGCAGAAGGGCAGCATTGCCATGGGGTCGAAGCGCAACTTGCCCACGGCACCGGCCTGGGCAGCGGTGGTCTCCGACGCCATGATGGACCCCAGGAACACACCGTGCTCCCAGTCGTAGGCCTGGGTGACCAAGGGGACCGTGGTGCGGCGGCGGCCACCGAACAAGATGGCCGAGATGGGCACGCCTGCGGGGTCCTGCCACTCGGGGGCGATGGACGGACACTGCGACGCCGGTGCGGTGAAGCGGGCGTTGGGGTGAGCGGCGGGCGTGTCGCGCTCGGGCGTCCACACATCGCCACGCCAGTCGGTGGCGCGGGCCGGGGCGTCGTCGCTCATGCCTTCCCACCACACATCACCATCGGCGGTGAGCGCCGTGTTGGTGAAGATGCAGTTGCCCCACAACGTCTCCATGGCGTTGGCGTTGGTGTCGTAGCCGGTACCCGGCGCCACACCGAAGAAGCCGGCCTCGGGGTTGATGGCGTACAGGCGGCCGTCAGCGCCGAACTTCATCCAGCAGATGTCGTCGCCCACGGTCTCGGCGGTCCAACCCGGGATGGTGGGGACCAGCATGGCCAGGTTGGTCTTGCCGCACGCCGAGGGGAACGCCGCAGCGATGTACTTCGACTCGCCTTGGGGGTTGGTGAGCTTGAGGATGAGCATGTGCTCGGCCAACCAACCGTCGTCGCGGGCCATCACCGAGGCGATGCGCAGCGCGAAGCACTTCTTGCCCAGCAGAGCGTTGCCGCCGTAGCCCGAGCCGTACGACCAGATGTCACGGCTCTCGGGGAAGTGCACGATGTACTTGTTGTCGGGGTTGCACGGCCACGCCACATCGGCCTCGCCGTCGGCCAGCGGTGCCCCCACCGAGTGCACGCAGGGCACCCAGTCGTTGTTGCCCAGCACGTCGAGAGCACCCTGGCCCATGCGAGTCATGATGCGCATGCTCACGGCCACGTAGGCCGAGTCCGTCAGCTGCACCCCGATGTGTGCAATGGGCGAACCGAGCGGCCCCATGGAGAACGGCACCACGTACATGGTGCGACCCTTCATGGCTCCCTGGTACAGGCCCAACATCTCGGCCCGCATGTCGGCGGGCGCACGCCAGTTGTTGTTCGGACCGGCGTCGTCTTCACGCTCGGAGCAGATGAACGTACGGTCTTCCACGCGGGCCACGTCGCCGGGATCGCTGTGCGCCCAGTAACTGTTGGGACGCTTGGCCTCGTCGAGTTTGGTGAAGGTGCCCGCGTCGACCAGCACCTGGCACAGACGGTCGTACTCCTCGGCGGAGCCGTCACACCACTCGATCGCTGCAGGCTGGAGAATGTCGGCCCACTCGCTCACCCAGGCCTTCAGCCGCTCGTTCGATGTGGTTGCGCTCATCTGTGGTGACCCTCCGGGGTGAGGTGGCCGCAGCGGTGCGGCCAGGGGGTAGATGACAGCCGGGCGGGTGCTCAGTGACCTGGAGTCCCCATGTCGGCTTCGCTGCCCAGACGCACACGCGTGGCACGACCATCGTCGTCGAGGTCGAACACCACCCGTTGGCCCTGGCGCAACATTCTGAACACCGAGCCTGCCAGCGCATCGGGCGCCAGGTCGAACTC
>CAYMUC010000118.1:0-8009 GCA_964393535.1 uncultured Ilumatobacteraceae bacterium
GTGACGTTTCGGCGTCAGGGCTCAGCCTCCCGGCGGCGTGATTCGCAACGTGGGGAAGTACGTCCGATAGCGACCTACATCCCTGGTCAGCAGAGTGAGATCGTTGACGGCCGCATGGGCCCCGATGAAGAAGTCGGGCAAGGGCGATTGCCGTTCACCGCCGTTGCGTCGATACTGCACGAACGCCTTTCCTGCGAGAAAGGCGGCGGCCCATGGCAGGGGTTGACGTTGGAACACCTGCGGCGAGACGGCGGTCTCGAGGTGCCACTTGCCATGTCAGCCGCCTCGGGTGAGGGCCATGACCTCATCGGTGGTCATGGCGATATCGCCTCGCGCCCGCAGGCGTTCGACGATCTGCTGGCCGCGAGTGGGGCGGTCGACCGCCTTTCGCACCACCAGGGTGTCCCCCTGTCTCTCTACTTCGACCTCGGTTCCGGCGCCAATACCGAGTTCGTCTCGCAGATGCTTCGGAATGGTGAGTTGACCCCTATCGGTGACTCGCACGAGAAGAAACCGTATGAGCCGTAGTCCTACGAGGCGATGAGTGATCCTGCGTCATGACGGCCGGACGATGCGCCGACGAGCGTGTCGTGGCTCAGGCATGGCGACGGCGTGTCGAAGCCACCAGTGCGGCGGTGCCCAGCGCCATGAACAGCAGCGCCCACGGAAGCACTGCACGGTTCGATCCGGTGGTGGGCAAGGAGTTGTCAGTGCCGTCAGCTGCGATCACGGAGGTGGTCCCAGAGCTGGCCTCGGGCGTGACGGTGGCGGCCGGCACCAGGCGGAACCCCAGAGACGCGGCTTCGTCGCCCACGGTGACCACCACGGTGTGATGGCCGAGTTCCAGGTCGCGGGGTAGCCCGGCCTGTTCGGCTACCTCTCCTGAGTCACCCACCGCAAAGTCGCCGATGAGACGCGGGGTGGACATGACCGCCACTTCACCGTCGGCTCCGGGGGTCAACCCTCCAGCGATCACTGAGACGTAGCCGCCTTCGGGAATCTCGAGTGCGCCGTCGAGACCGATTTTGGCGGCCCGCTCGCCGTTGACACCGGTGGCCATCAGCACCAGGCCACCACCGGTCACCAGGGTCACGTCTTCGACGGGAATGTCGATGGACTCCCCGGTATCGGGGTTTCGGGCCAGGCCCACGATCACCGCACCGGTGGGCGTGTTTCGCACCGAGATGGCCATGGAGGTGTTCCCCCCGAGCACGCTGCGCAGCTGCGAGAGCATGCTGGTGGCGAGGCTCTGCAGTTGCGTGACGTGTTCAGCAGTGCGGTCAGCGGGTGCCACCGATCGCAGGTCGGTCGACGCCTGGGTGAGGGTGACGTCCACCAGTTCACCTCCAACCAGCATCTTGGCGGCGCCCGCTGGGGCGGTGAGTTGTTCTCGGCGCAGTTCGGTGATCAGATCGCTCTCACCGATACCCACCGGAACCGGCACGGTCGTGGTGGGCCCGGTGGTGGTGCTGGTGGCGGCCGGAGTCGGGGCAGGCAGCACGATGTCGCCGCCGGATGGGGCCGGCACGGTCGTGGTGGTCGTGGTTGTTGCGGGGGCGATGTTCACCACCACGTCGGCCTGGCTGTACACATCCGGCGCGCCGTTGTCAGACGCCGCGACGTAGAAGGTGGACTGTCCGGCATTCGTGGGGGTGCCGGTGATCTCGGCGGTCGTGGCACCAGTCGGCGTGATCGTGAGCCCGGCTGGCAGTGTTGCTGGAACGTAGGTCGCCTGACCGGTGCGGGTGACCACCGTGAAGGTCACCGGCCCGGTCATGCCTTGGGTGGTGATGGTCAGTGGCGTGATGGGGGTGCCGGCAGTCGCAGGGATCGACGTCGCGCTCAGGTTGACGACGGGCTGCGCCGCTGCTTGCCACACGGCGTACAAGGTGATACTCGTGCTGAAGTCGTAGAAGGCGCCTGGCATGTACGACGCCCACGCCGCTGTGTGGTCGGTGTTCCAGCCCATGAACGTGTGGCCTGCACGTGTGAAGGCGTTTGTTATCAATGCCGTGCTTCCTGCTGCCGTCTGCGCTTGCATGACACCGGTGCCGCCGTTGGCGTCGAACGTGACCGTCGCCGCCCACCGGGCGTACAAGGTTCGAGACTGGGTGAACGGGTAGGAGGCACCGTCGGCGTACTCCTGAGGACCGCCGCTCCAGAACGACCAGCCGTCGAAGACCAGTCCAGCCTTGGTGAAGGTAGCGGCGGTGAGTGGAGTCGCCCCGGCCGCAGTCTGCGGCTGCATCGATCCGGTGCCGCCGTTGGCGTTGAAGGTGACCGTCTCCGGCCAGGTGAGCGTGGCGGTGCCGCTGTCGACGAGGGTGCTACTGAAGTGGTTCCCGTTGTACGTGCCCACGGTGACAGTTCGGCTGAACCCCACGTCGCCCCCGGCATTGACGCTCCCAACCTCGTACACCAAGGTGAAAGCAGTCCCTGCCGGAATGGTTGCCGAGCCTGGCAGTGTGAGCGACACCATGGCACCTGACACGTAGCACTCAGCGGCTGTCGCCCCGAGTGTGGCCGTGAGCCCGGTAGGGCAGGGGCCTACGGTGAACTGGGTGTTCTGAATGGTGAAGACACCCGCAGTCAACGAGACGCGGACCGACACGGCGTCGGTCACCGTGGTGCCGCTGACGGTCACTGGCACCTCGTTGAGGAACATGTTCGAGGCACTCCAACGGGCGCTGGCGTTGGCCGTCACCGTGAGGTTCGCCGCCCTGACATCGGGCGTGACGGCGACAACAGTGACGGCCACCAGCGAGCTGATCACCAGGAAGAACGTGCCCAAGAGTCGAAGTGTGGCACTGGACCGTTGGGATCTGGGGCATGTCATCGCAAGGCACCTTCGGGAGAGCGGGCCAGCACCTGTGCTGGCGGACCATCAGGAGTGATGATCTGCATCGTACCAACATTTTGTATGTAGGTCACCGTGTGCTGCCGCTTCTCTCAGGTGCGTCATCGCCGCAGTGAATGCCTGAAATGCCTTGTCAGGTGAGGTGTGACAGCACCAACGAGCGGAGCACGTCGATGTTGGCGCCGTTGTGGGTGCTCACCCACACCACGTCACCAGGCTCCAATTCGCACCCCGCCGCCAACTCCTTCTTGCGGGTGGCGCGCTTGGACGACTTCACCTTGTCGCCCTTGGTGGCCACCACTGTGTGGGGCACTTCGTTCTCGCGCAGCCACATCAGCATCTGCACGTCGAGTTTGGTGGGTCCGATCTCACCGTCGACCAACACGAACACCATGACCAGAGGTTCGCGATCGAGCAGATACCCCTCGATCATCTCGGGCCAGTCTCGACGCACACGGCCGGGAACCGCGGCGTAGCCGTAACCCGGCAGGTCCACCAGCGTTCCGCCCTGAGGTATCTGGAACACGTTGATCAACTGGGTACGGCCGGGGGTGTTGGACACGCGCGCCAACTGTCGTTGGTTGGCCAGCGCGTTGATGAGCGACGACTTGCCCACGTTGGAGCGTCCGACGAAGGTGACTTCGGCGGGGGAGTCGGGAAGATCGCGCACATCCTTCGCCGAAGCGACGAACTTGATCTGCAGCGGACCCTTCATGTGGTCGAGTGTACGAAGGCGAACCACCCCGACGCCTCGGCGTCGAGGTCACGAACGCGACCGAGGCCGGACCGACACCTACAGGTCCGCCACCAGCTCCCGCAGTCGGGCCACCAACACCTCCACGGCAGCGTCGTTGAGGCCCCCATGGGGAACGATGACGTCGGCGTAGCTCTTCGAGGGTTCCACGAACTGCAGGTGACTGGGCCGCACCGTGGTGAGGTACTGCTCGACCACACTGTGGGAACTGCGTCCGCGTTCGTTCTGGTCTCGCTGGAGTCGCCGGATGAATCGCAGATCGGCGTCGATGTCCACGAACACCTTCAGGTCGAGTCGTTCACGGATTCGCGCCTCTGACAGCACGAGGATGCCTTCCAGCACCACGATGCGACGCGGTGCGACCATGAGCACCTGGGCAGATCGGTCGTGGGCCGCGTAGTCGTACACCGGCACCGGAATGGACTGACCGGCGCTCAGGCGCTCCAAGTGCTCGTCGAGGAGGTCCCAGTCGAAGGCATGGGGATGGTCGTAGTTCGCCTGGGCTCGTTCTTCCACCGACTGATGCGGACGGGCCACGTAGTAGGCGTCGAGTGGGATGAGCGCCAGGTGTTCGCCGCCCAACAGGGTGGCCAGACGCTCGGCAACGGTGGTCTTTCCTGATCCCGAACCGCCCGCCACACCGATGAAGAACGGTTGCTGCGACACCATGTCCACCACGGTAGCGAGCCCCCGGTGCCGTGGGTGCTTGTATCAGAAGCCTCGACCGGGCAGGCTGGAGCGGTGGCATTGACGGAACGGCAGCAAGCCATGCTGGAACTCGAGCGTTCGGTATGGCATCTCGACGAGCCCAAGGACGTGGCGATTCGTGCACGGTTCGCATGTGCCCCCGACGCGTACTACGCCGAACTGAACGCACTCATCGACCTTCCCGAGGCGATGGACTTCGACCCTCTGGTGGTGCGACGTCTTCGCCGGGTGCGTGACCGTCGTCGCCGTGCTCGTCTCGACACTGCAGCCACGTCCGAACGAGGCGGCAGTCGATGAGTACCGAACAACCCCCGTCGACTCCCAGCCGTACGCCTCGTCGTTCCACCCCGGGTGCTGCGCCCCGCTCGGCCGGCACGGTGGCCGGTGTCGTGGTGTCGGTGGTCGCTGTGGTGCTGGGGTTCGTGATCCTGCGAGACCTGTCGTCGGCCGATGATGCTGGCGGTGGCGATGTGACTCCGGTGGTCACCTCGACGGTGCCGGGTCCGGTTGACACCACATTGGCGCCGGTGACCACGCCGGTCGTGACGGTTCCCGAGATCAACAAGACCGGCTACAAGATCGTCGTGGCCAACGCATCGGGCGTGGGTGGGAGTGCGGGTCAGTTGACCATTGCCTTGCAGGGACAGGGCTTCATCGTGGAGCCGGCCACCAACTCGTCACCTGATCGTCGCGACGTCGAGATCACCACCGTGTACTACCTGGCGGGGAACGAGGCCAACGCCTCGTCGGTGGCTCGAACGCTGGGCGGCGTGTGTATCGAGACCATGCCCACGCCAGTGCCCACCGAGCGCGCCACGCTTGGCGAGGCATCGGTGCTGGTGCTGCTGGGCAAGGACCTGGCCGGCAAGCCACTGCCCGCCACCACCGACGACGTCTGCGTCACCCGCTGAGCAACTCCCTGGTCGCGGCCTCCACGCAGTGACGAGGCTCGCTCCACGAACGTTCTTCCCCGAAGCGCTCCATCAGCGAGACCACGGCCGCGCCTTCGAGGAGCGACCGGTCGAGGTCGGGGTGGACCTCACCACAGATCACCGCCGCCGGCACACCGGCCTCTCGTGCGACCCGGATGACCCCGCCCACCACCTTGCCGTGGAAGCTCTGGTCGTCGAGGAGGCCTTCGCCGGTGATCACCAGGTCGGCCTGCTCCACCTGAGCCTCGAGGTCCACCACCTCGGCGATGAGATCGAAGCCGGGGACCAAGCGGCCGCCCAGTGCCGCCAGACCACCGGCTAGTCCTCCTGCCGCTCCAGCGCCTGGTAGGTCGGCCACATCGACGCCGTACAGAGCGCGGTAGCGCTGCACCAACTGTTCGAGCCGTCGGGTCAGCATGGCCACCTGCGCAGGCGTGGCGCCTTTCTGCGGCGCAAACACCTTGGCTGCATCCACGAACAACGTGTCGACATCGCAGGCCACCAACAACTCCACACCCCGTAGGCGGGCTGGCGCGTGAATGGCAGCCAGAGCACCCAGTCCACCGTCGGTGGTGGCCGAGCCTCCCAGGCCCACGATGATCCGGCGCGCACCGGCGTCGAGGGCGGCGTCGATCAACTCGCCCGTGCCGGTGGTGGTGGCGGCCAGCGGATCGTTGGCCTCGGCACCTCCTACCAGCGTCAACCCCGACGCAGCAGCCATCTCGATGACGGCGGTGGTGCGCCGCATCTGCCACCCGGCCTTCACGGTGTCGCCCAACGGTCCTGTCACCTGGGTCACCCGGTTGGCGCCGCCGAGGGCGTCCAGTGTGCCTTCGCCTCCGTCGGCCAAGGGCAACTCCACGGCGTCGTGGCCGGCTTCGAAGCACGCGTCACCCACGGCTCGTGCCACCTGGTGAGCCGTGAGTGAACCGCGGAATTTGTCGACAGCGGCCAGTACCCGCACGAGGGCCAGTGTGCCTGCAGTGACGGCACAACGCTCGGGTTGAGGCAATTCTGAGTGCCTCGGTAGGGTTTCGGCCATGGCTGTGACCGTCCGCATTCCCACCACTCTGCGCCCCTTGTCGGGCGGTGTCGCCCAGGTGTCCGTCGACGGGTCCACCCTCACCGAGGTCATCTCCGCGCTGGAAGCGGCACATCCGGGCTTTGCCGACCGCCTGCTCGACGAGGCCGGTCAACTGCGCAAGTTCGTGAACGTGTTCGTTGCCGACGACGACGTGCGTTACCTCGACGGCCTCGCCACCCCGGTGCGTGACGGCGACACGGTGTCGATCATCCCAGCAGTAGCCGGGGGCTGAACCGCCGAGCGCCACTCGTCGGGCGTCGACAGGGTGGGTGGCACCCATTGGGTGCGGGCCTCCTGCCCGTCCAAGGTGGCGGCATCCCACCAACACATGATGCTGCGGCGATCGACCAACGGGTGCCACAGCAGGTGTGCCGTCCTGAGGCCGGCGTTGACCAATCGGTCGACCGACCACACCATGAACACGGTCCGGGTCACGTGAACATCGGGCCGATGGAGGAGGATGCGGTCGAGTGCCTCGGCTGCGCCGTGCTGCCGCACCAGTGCCACGGTGGCGAGGACGAGCCGCTCGTGGGTCCATCCACCATCGGGTGCCGTGCTGTTCAAGAGGTGTGAGGCAAGGCGTTCGGCCTCGTTGTCGAGTGACCAGACAGTGTGGGTCGGGGAGTGCAGCGCAGTGGTCATGTCCCAAGCCTGCCGATATCGACGCTGCGTTCACAGCGGAAAACAGTGGTAGAAACGGCTCCATGCCCAATGAATCGGTGGTCCTAGACGCAATCGACCACGAAATCCTCAGCATTCTGGCTCGAGACGGTCGGATTCCGTGGCAGACATTGGGCGAGCGGGTGCACCTGTCGGCCAATGCTGCCGCCGATCGGGCTCGACGTCTGCTGCGTCTGGGGGTGATCAGTGGCTATGGGGCGCGGGTCAACGCCGCTGCATTGGGACGCACGCTCGAAGCGGTGGTGGACGTGCGAGCTCTGGACAACGAGCGATTCGAACATGAGGTCCTGAAGCGGGATGAGGTGACCTGGGTTGCCCTCGTCACCGGCAGATTCGACTATCAACTGCACGTCGCCTGCGCCGGAACGGCAGGCCTGGACGACCTGCTGCGCTGGTTCAAAGACGAACTGACCGTCGTGGAAAGTCTGACCACGGTGGTGCTGCGCCGACTGTGCTGACCGCGAACCGGTCGGGGTTGGCCCTTTAGCACTCACGCATATAGAGTGCTAGCACTCTCGCCGTGCGAGTGCGTACGGCGTGTTCACCGAACAAGCCATCCCCGTCCCCTGGGAGGACTCCAGATGCCCAAGATGATTGCATTCGACGAGCAGGCCCGTCGGTCGCTCGAGGCGGGCATGAACAAGCTCGCCGACGCCGTGCGCGTGACCCTCGGCCCCAAGGGCCGCAACGTCGTGTTGGACAAGAAGTGGGGCGCACCCACGATCACCAACGACGGTGTGTCCATCGCCAAGGAGATCGAGCTCGAGGACCCGTACGAGAAGATCGGCGCCGAGCTGGTCAAGGAAGTTGCCAAGAAGACCGATGACGTCGCTGGTGACGGCACCACGACCGCCACGGTCCTGGCGTGGGCCATGGTGCGCGAGGGACTGCGCAACGTGGCTGCCGGCGCCAACCCCATGAGCCTGAAGAAGGGCATCGAGGCCGCCGTGGCCGCCGCTGTGGACTCGATCCGCGGACTTGCCAAGGAAGTCG
>CAYMUC010000119.1:0-7993 GCA_964393535.1 uncultured Ilumatobacteraceae bacterium
GACCTGCCCAGCCCTCTGGCCGTCGCCGCTGGCACCGGCGCCATCACCGGCACGCCGTCGGCCACCTCGGCCACCGGCACCACCTACGTGATCACCGCCGAGGGCACCAACGGCGCCGCCGCCAGCGTGCAGGTCACCGTAAACAACTGCATCCTGCCGCTGGTCGACGGCACGTACCGTATCGACAGCCGTGACGATCTCGAGGTGTTCCGCCAAGGCTTCTGCGGTTTGAGCTCGCGCTACGTGCAGGAGGCCGACATCGCGTGGAACGCGGCGTGGTCGGGCGTGGGCACCAGTGGAACGCGCTTCACCGGTACCTACGACGGTGGCGGCTATGGCATCACCGGCCTGACCATGAGCAACAACAGTGGCTACGCAGCGTTCATCGCCTACGCCAGCGGTGCCACCGTGTCGGCACTGCAGGTGGAGGCCACGGTGAACGGCGGCCAGCGTTCGGCTGTGGTCGTGGGCGACGGGACCACCACCAACCTGGTGGATGTTCACGCGTCGGGCACCGTCACGCGGCCGTCGACCGCCACCAGCAGCGGCTGCCTCGGGGGTCTGGCGGGTCGTCTGGCCACCAACAGCCTGGTGCTCAGGTCGTCGTTCACCGGCACGGTCACCACCTCGGCGGGTACCTCCACGGGCGGCCTGGTGGGCTGCGTCGTCTCCAGTCGTGTCGAGCGTTCCACTGCAGACGTCACGGTGAACGGGGTGAGCGACGTCGGTGGTCTGGTGGGTCTACTGCAGCAGAGCGAGTTGACCGACTCGTTCGCCACAGGAGCGGCCAACGCCACCACCGAGCGCCTGGGCGGTCTGGTGGGCTACGCCGATCGCGACAGTGCCGACGCCGATCAGGTGGCGGTGACCCGCAGTTACGCCACCACCGCGCTGTCAGCACCACTCCGCGTCGGAGGTCTGGTGGGCCGGGCGACGACGGCCGAGGCCTCGGCATCGTTCTGGCAGGCCGGGCTGGCGGGCGCCGACGGTATCGACGCCATCGGCGAGGCCACGGCGCTGCCGGGCCTCACGGCAACCCGGTTGACCGATCTCCAGGAACGGTCGTTCTTCAGCACTGCCGGCTGGGCCATCGCCAACGGCTGGGAGTCGGCCCACACCTCCAGCAACACCTGGGGTATCTGCACCGGCACGGCAACGCCGTTCCTGTTGTGGCAGTACAGCAGTTTCACGTGCCCCGTGGTGGGTGGATCGATCGTGCTCAGTCCGGCACTGGACACCATGACGCGCCAACCGGTGCCGACCACACCGCCGGCACCTTCGGTGAACCCGGCAACGCCGGCGACCACCGCACCCCCCGCCACCGTTGCGCCCACGCCGACAGACACCCAGGTCGTGGTACCCGAGTTGCCCGCCGGTGCGTCCATGGTGGAGGTCGGTGGCGTGCGTCGAGATGTCGCCCTCAACTGGCAGACCTCCGCCGAGATCGCCGGCCGCATCGATGACCTCGATCTGCGCATACGGTTCGGCGGAACCTCGCTGGGCACTCGCTCGCCTGGCGTGGTCGCTCCCGGCTCCACCATCGTCCTCACGCTGGCGGGTACACAACCCGGTTCCGACGTGACCGTCACGCTGTTCTCATCACCGACCACATTGGGGACTATGACGGCTAACGCCGACGGCAATCTGGATGATGCCTTGATCATCCCTACTGACACCCCGGCAGGCGATCACCGTCTGCGGCTGCAGGCCACCAATGCCACCGGGCAGGCTGTGACCGTGTGGTTGGCCATCACGGTGGAGGCGCCGCCGGTGATGTTGCCCGCCACGGGTGGCGATACCCGCCTGGCCGCCCTGGCATGGTGGACGCTGATCGCTGGTCTGGTGTCCCTGATGCTGGTGCGCCGCAGCCGTCGAACCGTCGCCGCCTGAGGCCCTGCGTCGCCGCCTACCTGACCACGAACGAGGTCATGGACAGCAACGGTAGGAAGTGGTCGGGTGTCGGTACCGACATGGCGTAGTCGCGGTGCGACCGCAACAACATGCTGGCCAACGTCGGCTTCTGGGACTCGGTACGGTACGCACCTGTATGAGCGTCGGCACCTCTGGCGTGGATGAAGACGCCGTCATCGCGGCACGCCGCGCCGGTTCGGGTGTGGTGAAGCACACGCCGATCACCACGTCCACGAGTCTCAGCCAGCGTCTGGGCAGTCCGGTGGCGCTGAAGGCCGAGAACCTGCAGCGCACCGGTTCGTTCAAGATCCGTGGCGCCATGGCCAAATTGGCGTCTCTGGGTGAACAAGCAGCACGTGGTGTCACCGCCGGCAGTGCCGGCAACCATGCACAGGCTCTGGCCTATGCGGCCCGTCACTTCGGCGTACCGTGCCACATCGTGGTGCCCACCGGCGCCCCCTTGGCCAAGGTGGCCGCCTGTCGCGGCTACGGCGCACACGTGATCGAGGGCGGTGCGTCGCTGAGCGAGGCCGTCGCCACCGCCCAGCAACTGGCCGATGACCGGGGCATGACGTTCTGTCACCCGTACGACGATCCCGTGATCGTCGCCGGTCAGGCCAGTCTCGGCACTGAACTGCTGGTCGATCTGGATGACCTCGCCCAGGTGGTGGTGCCACTGGGGGGAGGTGGGCTGGCGAGCGGCGTGGCCTTGGCCGTGAAACGTCACCGCCCCGACGTGACGGTGATCGGCGTGCAGGCCGAGGTGTGCGCCCCCTACGCCGGCCACCCCATTCCCGATGGCCCGGTGCTGACCCTGGCCGACGGCATCGCCGTCAAGCAGCCTGGCGTCGTGACCGCTCCCCTCGTCACACAGTGGTTGGACCAGGTGGTGACGGTCGACGAGAACGCGATAGCCGACGCCATGATCCTGCTGATGGAACGGGCCAAGTTGTACGTGGAAGGGGCCGGTGCGGTGGGTGTGGCAGCGGTGCTGCGTGGCCACATACGCCCCGACCCTCGCGGCACCACCTGTGTGGTGCTGTCGGGCGGCAATGTGGATCTGGGAGTCATTCCGTCACTGATCCGCCGCCACGAGACCATGGCCGGGCGACGGCTGATCCTGTTCGCCCGTATCAGCGATCGCCCCGGCGGCTTGGCGCGGCTGGTCACCCTGGTGGCCGCCACCGGCGCCAACATCATCGAGGTGGAACACGTACGCGAGGGCGTCGACCTGCACATTCGGGAAACCGGGGTGCAGATGGTGCTCGAGGTACGTGACCCCGACCACGCCGCAGCCGTGATCGCCGCCGCCGAGACCGGCGGCTATGCGGTGTCCACCACGCTGTCCCACTGAGACGGCCACCGAGGGCGATGATCACTCGCTTGTCAGCGCCACTGCTCGAAGGCGCTCATCGAAGGTGGCGACGCCCGCATCGTGGGTCATCGCACAGACGAGCACCACGCAGTCGGGCATCTTCAGCCCCGTGGCGGCACGCACACGAGCCAGGGCGATTGGGTCGATGGGCAGGGTAGACACGACCATGCCGATGGCCTCGAGGCGGGCCACCACCTCACCTTCTCGACCGTGACGCGCTGGGTGAGCCAGTACCTCGGCCAAGGTGAGGGGGTGCACCATGAAGCGGTCGACCGCAGCCAGCACCTCGATGGCCGCAGCATGGTGAGGGTCAGAGTCGTCGAGCCAGCCGATCAACATGCTGGCGTCGACCACGGTCAACGTGGCCACTCGTCGCGGAGTTGGTCGAGATATCCGGCCGGGTAGTGCAGGCCGCCAGCCAGTGCCTCCACCAGATTGCGACGGGAGTGTTCACCTGCGGCGTGGCCTCGGCGGATCAGCAGGGAGACCAATGCCGACGGGCTGAGGTCTGGATGCAAACGTTGCTCGACCGCCAAGATCTGCTCGAGTTCACCCGTTGCCGTGATGGTGATGCGCTGCTTGGCGGTCGGCACCTCGTGAAGTGTAACACCGCATGCTCTCGAGGTGCACCACCTCGACAGCGGGCCTCAATCGATGTGGAAGACGTGACTCCAGGTGTCGTCGGGTCGCCGCGTGCTCTCCACCCAGCCACTGGCACCTTCGTACTCGCCGGTGCCTCCCACGATGGCTCGCACCAGCGTGGCTGACACCTCGAACGTGGCGTCCTGACCCGGATACCAGCCGACCCCCTCCAGAATCAGCGAATCGCCCAGACCGCCGAACAGGAACACACCGGTGGTGATGCGGCTTTCGACGCCCTGCTCCGGAGAGTCCGTGGCTGTGGTCGTCATGATCCAGTCCATGGTCACAGCCGTGTCACCGGACGTGCCCTGGAAGTGGAACAGCCGCTGGTCCCCGGCAGACGGACCCTGCTCGCCCAGGTCCACGTAGGCTGGCGGCGGTACGGGACCGTGCTCGACGGTGAGCGTTCGGTCATCACCACCACACGCGCTGAGGAACAGGACCGCGGCGCCCGACAGCGCGACAGCCAGACGACGGGTGACAAGAAGTGTGGACACGGCGCCACGGTATCGGCGCCGCGTCAGCGATGGCAGCAGGCCTGGTGGCCTTGGCCCGGGTGAAGCGCGTTACGCCAACTCGACCGAGGTGAGGTCGGGGCCCAGCACCACGTCACCGTCGAAGTGGGCGGTGGCGAGGGCCCGCCACTCGTCCTCCTGACCGGCCGCCATGGGTGGCACATAGTGAGTGAGCATCAGATGCTTCACCCCGTTGCGCGCTGCGGTCTGGGCTGCCTGCTCGACGGTCGAGTGATAGTCGAGGATGTCACGCATTCGAGCACCCGTGGGAATGACGGCGGCCAACGCCTCCACCAGATCGGCGCGGATGACCGTCTGCACGTAGATGTCGGCATCACGACACATGGCGTCCAGACCGTCACAGGGCACCGTGTCACCGGCCAGTGCCACCACCGTCTGGCCGTGTTCCAGGCGGAAGCCGATGCTGGGCCGCACCGGCCGGTGATCGGTCTCGAACACCCGCACCAACAACTCACCCAGATGCACATGGTCACCGGGTGCCACCTCATCGACGGTTACGGTCAGCGGCCCGCCCGCCGCCAGATCGGCGTGGTGATCGTGACGGTACTGCTGGTCGGGAGCCAGCATCTGCAACATGGCGTCCACCACGGCACGGGTACCCAGTGGGCCGATGACTCGTAGGGGCGTGTGCACCGGCATCATCACCCAGCGTGACGTCACCAGGTCGTTCAGGTCGGTGATGTGATCCGAATGAAGGTGGGTGACCAGCACCGTGTTCACCATGCCGGGAAACACCCCTGCGGCCATGAGACGCATGAGCGCCCCTCGGCCGCAGTCCACCATGATGTGCTGGTCGGCCACCTGCACCAGCGTGCACGGCCCCGCCCGATGGGCGTCGGGGATCGGACTACCGGTGCCCAGCAAGGTGACCTTCACGACCACCGTCCTCAGACTTGCAGCAGTGCTTCGGCGAGGCGGTCACGATGACCGTCGGGCGCACCCACCAACTGGCGGGTACCGAATGCTCGACGCACCGGGAACTGGGCGTCGTGCTCCCACGTGAAGCCGATACCGCCGTGCACCTGCACGTTGGTCTCGGCGGCCGACACCAACGCATCCGATGCGAAGGCACTGGCCAGCGGCGCCACCATGGCCACTTCGTTCGGTGCGTGATCCACCGCCCACGCCCCGTAGAACGCCGCCGACCACGCCGACTCGTTGTCCACGTACACGTCGGCCAGCATGTGCTTGATGGCCTGGAACGACCCGATCGGCCGCCCGAACTGCTGGCGGGCCTTGGCGTATTCGGTGGCCATGTCCAATGCCGTGGCCGCAGTGCCAGCCTGCTCACAGGCCAGGCCAATGGCAGCGATGTCGAAGCCGCGCTGCAGAGCGGCCGCCACATCGGCGCCTTCGGCCACCAGTTGGACGGGCGCATCCTGGAACGTCACGGTGGCCACCGGACGCGACGGATCGAGTGGTTCCCATGCCGACACGGTGACCCCTGGCGCCGTGGCGTCCACCTGGTAGAGCGCTGGACCGTCGGGACCTGTGGCGTACACCACGAACACGTCGGCCCAACGGGCGTCGGGCACGGCCACCTTGACCCCGGTCAAGGTGCTGCCGTTCGAGGTGGTGCCGGCGCATTCGAGCGCGAAGCGACGCTCGCTCTCGACGGCGGCGACGGTGGCCACCACCTCACCCGAGGCGATACCGGGCAGCAGTCGCTGGCGAGCCTCCTCGCTACCGGCGGCCAGGATCACCTGTGCCGCCAGCACCGCCGACGAGAAGTAAGGGCCCGGGTACACCACGCGGCCCATCTCTTCCAGCACCACGGCCTGCGCCACGAAGCCGAAACCCGATCCGCCGTACTGCTCGGGGATGGCGAGGGACGCCAACCCCATCTGGGTGCACATCTCGTTCCACAGATCGCGATCGAAGTCAGTCGTGACCTCGTCGGCATACCGGCGCACACCCGACATGGGCGAGCGCTTGGTCAACAGGCTGCGCACGGTCTGGCGCAGTTGTTCTTGTTCGTCGTCGAGAGCGAAGTCGATCATGGGGTCACCTCGGGTTCACTTGGCCGGATCCCGGGGCAGGCCCAGGACTCGTTCGCTGAGGGTGTTGCGCTGGATCTGCGACGAGCCGCCATAGATGGTGGCGGCCAGCGAGGTCATGTAGACCCGCTGCCACGAGGCCGCCGAGTTCGACGTACCCAGCGGCTCGGGGCCCAAGTCGTTCACGGCTGGCGTGCCACCGGCCCAGGTGACCCGTGGGCCGAGCACGTTCATGGCCAGCCGCGCCATGCGCTTGTGGTACTCGGAACCGAAGATCTTGGTGATCGACGACTCGGGACCCGGAGCGCCGCCGCGCAGTGCCGTGGTGAGAGTCCGCAGTCCGATGAACTTCATGATCTCGACCTTCGAGTAACACCAGGCCAGTTCCTGCTTCACCCACTGGTCGTCTTGGCGGTCCTGCTCGCGGATCAGTTCGCACAACCGGTCCAACTCCTGGCGGTGCAGCAGATAGTTGGCGCCCGAGGACGCACCTCGCTCGAAGCCCAGCAGCGTCATGGACACGCGGGCACCATCGTTCAACTCGCCGACCATGTTGTCGATGTGGGTCACTGCGTCGGTGAAGAACACTTCACAGAACTCGGCCTTACCCGTCATGGTGCGAATGGGCCGCACCTCCACACCGGGCTGGTCCAAGGGGATCAGCAGCATGGAAATGCCCTTGGCCTTGGGCAGGTCGGCATCGGTGCGCGCCAGGGCGAAGATCCAGTTGGCGTGCTCTCCGGAGGTCTGCCACACCTTCTGACCGTTGATCACCCAGGTGTCGCCGTCGCGCACCGCCTTGGTACGCAGACCGAACAGGTCGCTGCCGGCTTCGGGCTCCGAGTAGCCCTGGCACCAACGATGCTCACCCGACACGATCTTGGGCAGGAACCGTTCCTTCTGTTCCGGCGTCCCGACCGTCAGCAGCGTCGGACCGATCAGCGAGAACCCGAACGAGTCCGATGGGATCGGGAACAACGGCGCACCGCGGCGTACGAACTCTTCCTGCACCACCACCTGCTGCAGCAGGCCCAGACCGGCGCCGCCGTATTCCTTGGGCCACGACACGGCCAGATAGCCGTTGTCGAACAGCGTCTTGCGCCACTGCTCGGCGAACTCCTCGTGCTCGGCCTCGGTCAGGGCACCGATGCCCTGCCACCCATCGGGCAGGTGCGTGTCCAGAAACGTGCGTACCTGCGCCCGGAATTCTTCAATATCGGTCGGAAAGGTCAGATCCACAGCCCATCCCTCTCTTCGTCGGGGTCAGACCATCTGATCAGATCAGCGTCGGCATCTCCGCACCCGACGACAAGGCCCTCACGGGCACACGTCGAGCGATGGGCTTAGCATGAGGGTGGGAGGAATGGTGGGTAATGGGGTCATGGTGAGAGCTGCGGGACCGGAACATCGCCAAGCCCGTCGGAGCAAGCGACCGCCTCACCCCACGGCGGAACTGCTGCTCGCCACCACGGTGGAACTCCTCGAATCGGCCCATATGGACGAGTTGAGCATCGCCATGGTGTTGGAGCGTT
>CAYMUC010000120.1:0-7890 GCA_964393535.1 uncultured Ilumatobacteraceae bacterium
TGACCGACGCTGTCTGACGCACCGGTGTTAACGACACTGCGGGTTTGGGTCGTGGTGGGTAATCCGAAAGTGGGCTCACGTCCGCGCGTCGTGGGTGTTGCCGTGGCGCGGGCCTGCGCCGACCACGCCGGGGCCGCCGATGTGGACCTGCAGGTCGTCGAGTTGGGAGCACTGACGGCGGCATTGTTCAGCTGGGGTGACCCTGCTGTTGCCGCAGCCAAGCAGCAGGTCCTCGACTCCGAACTCATCGTGATGGCGTCACCGGTGTACAAGGCGTCGTACACCGGTTTGTTGAAGGCGTTCCTCGACCAGTTCGGCCAAGACGAGTTGGCTGCGAGGGCGGTGGTCCCGCTCATGGTGGGTGCGGGTCCGGCCCATGCTCTGGCTGTCGAGACCCAGTTGCGACCCGTACTGGTCGAGATCGGCGCGTCCTGCCCCACCCGGGGCCTTTACGTGCTGGAGAGCCAGGTTGGGGACGTGAGCGATGTGCTCGCCGGGTGGCTTGGCGTGTGGGGAGACGCACTGTCAGCAGTCGTGGCGTGCCGTCGCCCAGGGTGACGGCACCGGCGATGTCGGGAGTCGGTCGGCGCCGCCGCCAGCAGATCCTCGATGCTGCGGCCGACCTGTTCGCCCGCCACGGTTTCCATGGAGTCACCGTCGATGATCTCGGCGCTGCCGTAGGCGTGTCGGGCCCTGCCCTCTACCACCACTTCTCTGGCAAGGAGGAGTTGCTGGGGGAGATGCTCGTGAACATCAGCGAGGTGCTGCTGGAAGGAGGCCGCCGTGTGGTGGCGTCGGCCGACGGACCCGCCGACGCGCTGGATGGCCTTCTGCGCGCCCACATCGACTTCGCGCTGGATCGCACGCCACTCATCACGGTGCATCAACGCGAGTTGGTCCATGCGCCCGAGGCGCAGCGCAAGCGAGTGCGTGCCTTGCAGAACGAGTATGCGGAACTGTGGGTCGAGGTGCTTCAGCATCTGCACCCGGGCCTGGATCCCCGCATCGGGCGGGCAGGAGCGCATGCGGTGTTCGGCCTGTTGAACTCCACGCCGCACAGCCGTCGCACCAGCCGCGACGCCATGGCTCGCCTGCTGCTGCAGATGGGTCGCGCCTCGCTCCAGAACCTGGATCACTCGAGCAGTCCGGACGCCACTGGCCCGGATCCGTTCGACCACTCAGCCGACCGGTAGGCCGAGCCCGCGGGCGATCACCAACTTCTGGATCTCGCTGGTGCCCTCGCCGATCTCGAGGATCTTGGCGTCGCGATAGAAGCGGGCGATGGGGTTCTCCTCCACGAAACTGCTGCCACCGAAGACCTGTGTGGCCACACGCGTCGCCGTGACCGCTGCCTCGGTGGAGTACAGCTTGGCCATGGCGGCGGCCTGCTTGAAGGGGCGACCGGTGTCTTTGAGCCACGCTGCCTTGTAGGTGAGGTTCGACGCGTTCTCCACCGCCACAGCCAGATCGGCGAGAGGGAAGGCGACGCCCTGATTGCGTCCGATCGGACCCCCGAAGGCCTGACGTTGACAGGCGTACTGGGTGGCCAGTTCCAGGCACGCACGAGCGCAGCCGACAGCCAGGGCCGAGATGGCGATGCGGCCGTCATCGAGAATGGCGAGGAAGTTGCGGAAGCCGGCCCCTGGCTGGCCGAGAAGATGATGATCAGGCACGGTGACGCCGTCCAAGGACAGCCCATGGGTGTCGCTGGCATGCCAGCCGAGTTTGCGATACGGCGGCTCGACCGTGAGACCAGGAGTTCCCGCCTCCACCACGAAACTGGAGATGCCCTCGTCGGTGCGGGCCGTCACCGTGATGATGGACGTGATGGCCGTGCCCGAGTTGGTGATGTACGACTTGCTGCCGTCGATCACCCAATGCTGACCATCCCGGCGGGCTCGGGTGCGCGTGGCGCCGGCGTCACTGCCGGCATCGGGTTCGGTGAGGCCGAAGGCGCCCAAGGTGCGGCCGGCTACGAGGTCGGGAAGCCAACGCTCCTTCTGGTCTTGGGTGCCGAAGCTGTAGATGGGGTTGGCACCCAGGCCCACGCCGGCCGACAGCGTGATCCCCATGGACTGGTCGATGCGACCGATCTCCTCGATGGCGATGCACAGCGACACGAAGTCGCCCCCACCTCCACCCCACTCCTCGGGGAACACGAGACCGAACAGTCCCAACTCGGCCATCTTCGCCACGACGTCGAGGGGGAAGATGTGCTCCTCGTCCCAACGCGCCGCATGGGGTGCGATCTCCATCTCGGCGAAGTCGCGCACCACGCTGCGAAACGCCTCGTGTTCCTCGGTCAGGTGGAAGTTCATCGGTGTTCCGTGCTCTCTTTCGGGGCGGTGTCGTCGAGGGGTTCGATGACCGCAAGTGTCTGGTTCAACGCCACGCGGTCGCCGACGGCGACGCGCACTTCGGCGACGGTGCCGTCGAAGGTGGCGCGCAGGGTGTGCTCCATCTTCATGGCTTCCACCACCACGATGGCCTGACCCACGGCGACCCGGTCGCCCACGACGACGGGTGTGGCGGCCACGGTGCCGGGCATGGGGCTGGTGATGACGCTCAGGTGGTGATCGGCAGTGGCGCCGCCCGGCGGGATGGGTTCGGTCTGGGTGAAGTGCCAGGAGTCGCCGTGACGTCCCAGCCACAGGGTGCAGCCCTCATGTGCGAAGGCGAAGCGGGTGTGTTCGCCATCGTGGTCGAGGAGTGCCACACCATCGACAAGGGTGAGTGAACACGGTGTCGCCGCGCTGTCATGGACGCGTACCTCGTAACCGTCGGCAGTCCCGCGGTGGTGCACCTCGACCTCGTGGTCGTCCACCGAACGGGCGCGGTAGGCGCTCCAGGCAGTCCCGCCGATGCGCCACCCCGACCGGTCGGCCCAGGGATCGTGACGTGGGGATGACGAATCGTCGTGCAGGAGTTCGATGAGTGCTGCTGCAGCCATGACCTCGGCGGGAATGGTCGCCTGAGTCGGTTCCTGGACGATGCGTTCGATGAGGCCCGTATCCAGTTGCCCGCTCACCACCTCGGGATGCGCCAGCAGATCGCGCAGGAACGCCGTATTGGTGGTCACGCCCAGCACGAGGGTGCTCTCGAGGGCGTGACCAAGGCTTCGACGAGCGCTGTCGCGGTCGGGTCCCCAGGCGATGACCTTGGACAGCATGGGGTCGTAGGTGGATCCGACGACGGTGCCGGGCAGCAGCGAGGAGTCGACCCGTACATGCGGTGACCCCACTGGCTCGTCGAGGTGCACCACGGTGCCACCCGTGGGGAGGAAGCCGTGGCGGGCGTCTTCGGCGTACACACGGGCTTCCATGGCGTGGCCGTGCGGTCGCAGATCGGACTGGCTGAAAGGCAGGGCCTCCCCGGCTGCGATGCGCACCTGCATCTCCACCAGATCCAGGCCCCACACCATTTCGGTCACGGGATGTTCCACTTGCAAACGAGTGTTCATCTCCATGAAGAACGCCTCGTCGGGGCGATCGCCCGACACGATGAACTCGACCGTGCCGGCGTTCACGTAGCCGCAGGCCTGCGCGGCGGCCACCGCCTGGCTTCCCAGCGCGGCCCGTTGGGCGTCGGTCAGCAAGGGCGAGGGCGCCTCTTCGATGACCTTCTGGTGGCGTCGCTGCAGACTGCACTCGCGTTCGCCCAGATGCACCACGTTGCCGTACCGGTCGGCGAGCACCTGCACCTCGATATGGCGGGGTCGTTCCACGAAACGTTCCAGCAGCAGGGTGTCGTCGCCGAAGGCGCCGAGGGCCACCCGGCGTGCTGCTGCCACTTCGTCGAGGAGTTGTGACGCATCGGCCACCAGACGCATGCCTTTGCCGCCGCCACCGGCCGACGGCTTGATGAGGATGGGATATCCCACTGCGGCGGCCGCCGCCACCAGTTCGTCGTCGGTCAGTCCGGTGTCGGCCACTCCGGGCACGACGCGCACACCGTTGGCGGCCACGGTTGCCTTGGCCCGCACCTTGTCGCCCATGGCGTCGATGGCGCTGGCAGGGGGACCGATGAACACGATGCCGGCCTGCGCGCACGCGGCGGCCAAGGCGGTGTTCTCCGACAAGAAGCCGTATCCGGGGTGCAATGCCTGTGCCCCGGTGGCCACGGCTGCCTCGACGACACGGTCCACACGGAGGTAGCTGTCGGCGGCTGCTGCGGGTCCCAGGCGAATGGCGCGATCGGCCTCGATCACGTGACGCGCCTTGGCATCGGCGTCGCTGTACACCGCCACCGAGCGGATACCCAGTCGCCGCAGGGTTCGCATGATCCGCACGGCGATCTCGCCGCGATTGGCCACGAGCACGGTGTGGAACAACGGGGTGGAGGGTGAGGGAACAGCAGTCACATCGGATCCGATCACATCCGGAACACGCCGTAGCGCACCGGCTCGATGGGGCTGCGACCCACGACCGACAGTGCGAGGCCGACCGTCGTGCGGGTGTCGCCGGGTTCGATGAGGCCGTCGTCCCACAGGCGCGCCGTGGAGAAGTACGGGTGCCCCTGGCGTTCGTACTGTTCGCGAATGGGTGCTCGGAAGGCGGCCTCTTCCTCCGTCGACCATGTGGCACCCGAACCCTCGAGTTGCTCGCGTCGGACGGTGGCCAGCACCGAGGCAGCCTGCTCGCCGCCCATCACCGAGATGCGTGCGTTGGGCCACATCCACAAGAACCGTGGCGAGTACGCCCGACCGCACATGCTGTAGTTGCCAGCCCCGTACGACCCACCGATGACGACGGTGAGCTTGGGGACCCGGGCCGTGGCCACGGCGTTGACCATCTTGGCCCCGTGTTTGGCGATACCGCCCTGTTCGTACTCACGACCCACCATGAACCCGGTGATGTTCTGCAGGAACAGCAGCGGAATGCGGCGTTGGTCGCACAGTTCGATGAAGTGGGCACCCTTCAGGGCTGACTCGCCGAACAACACGCCGTTGTTGGCGATGATGCCCACCGGGTGTCCCCAGATGTGTGCGAAACCGGTGACCAAGGTGGGGCCGTACCCGTGCTTGAACTCGAGGAACCGACTGGCGTCGACGATGCGGGCGATCACCTCGCGCACGTCGTAGGGGGTGCGGTCATCGGCGGGGATGATGCCGGGGAGGTCGCCCGGGTCGACGGTGGGATCCTCGGGAGCGATGGTGTCCCAGGCCAGCGGCGCCGATGGAGCGAAGGTCGACACGATCGACCGGATGATCTCGAGGGCATGGCGGTCGTTCTCGGCGAGGTGATCGGTCACACCCGACACCGTGGAGTGCATCTCGCCGCCACCAAGTTCCTCGGCCGAGACGACTTCGCCCGTGGCTGCCCGCACCAGGGGCGGGCCGCCGAGGAAGATGGTGCCCTGGTTGCGCACGATGATCGCCTCGTCGCTCATCGCCGGGACGTAGGCGCCCCCAGCGGTGCACGAACCCATGACGGCGGCCACCTGGGGGATGCCTTCGGCCGACATGCGGGCCTGGTTGAAGAAGATGCGCCCGAAATGCTCACGATCGGGGAACACCTCGTGCTGTTCCGGTAAGAACGCCCCACCGGAGTCGACCAGGTAGATGCACGGAAGACGGTTCTCGAGAGCGACCTCTTGCGCGCGGAGATGCTTCTTCACGGTGATGGGGAAATAGGTGCCACCTTTCACCGTGGCGTCGTTGGCCACGATGACGCATTCGCGACCCATCACCCGGCCTATGCCGGTGATGATGCCCGCCCCCGGCGCCTGGTCGTCGTACATGCCGTGGGCGGCCATGGGCGACAACTCGAGAAAGGGTGAGCCGCGGTCCAACAGCGAGTCCACCCGGTCACGGGGCAGCAACTTGCCCCGCTGCGTGTGTCGCGTCCGTGCCGACTCGGGTCCTCCCTGGCGTACGAGGTCGAGTTGACGACGCAGATCGTCCGCCAGTTCGGCGGACGCTGCAGCATTTCGCCGGTACGACTCGTCGGACCGGTCGATGCGTGTGGACAGTTGCGGCATGACCATGTCGAGTCGAATCCTGCTCAGAGCCCGTCACCAGGCGTCCCCAGAAAACTTAACCTAGACTAAGGTGACCATTCATGCAACGGGTTCCACGGGTGGCGCCATGAGTGCCTCCCACGATGATCGGGTGATCATCCGCGACTGCGGGCCCCGCGACGGTCTCCAGAGTGAAGCACCACTGGCGGTGGCTGATCGGGCCGCGCTGGCCGGTGCACTCGCTGCCGCCGGACTGCGCGAAGTGGAGGCTGTGTCGTTCGTGTCACCCACAGCCGTGCCGGCCATGGCCGGTGCCGCCGAGGTGGCGGCACTGCTCCCAGACGGTGACGTCGTGTGGTGGGCGTTGGTGCCCAACGTCCGTGGATGCGAGATGGCTCTCGAAGCCGGCTTCGATCACCTCACCGTGACGGTGTCGGCGTCGTCGGTGTACAGCGAGAAGAACATTCGCATGAGCATCGCCGACTCGATGGCGCAGGTGGCCCGTATCCGCAACGTGGCACGAGGTGCCGTCATCGACGCTGTGGTGTCGTTCTCGTTCGGGTCGCCCTACGACGACGGGGTGCACGCTGGCTGGGTGGCTGCGATGGTCGCCGACCTGCGCAGCATCGGGGTGGACCGGGTCACACTGGCCGACACATCGGGTGCAGCCACTCCGCGACGCATCGCAGCGGTGTTGGAGCACACCGGGACACTGGTGGGCCTTCATCTTCACGACACTCGTGCCACGGCACTGACCAATGCCTACGCCGCCTACGGCATGGGTATCCGTCGCTTCGACACCTCGGTGGGTGGCCTCGGCGGTTCACCGTTCGCCCCCGGTGCCGGCGGCAACCTCGCCACCGAGGACATCGTGCTGCTGTTCCACGACCTCGGCATCGACACCGGGGTGGATCTCGAGGCGTTGGTGCAGGCCGGCGCATCGCTGTCGTCCCTGATCGGACGATCGCTGCCCAGTCGTGTCTCGGCGGCCGGTGGTCTTCCACCCTTCGGCGTGTAACAGTGTTCCCGGCGTCCGTCGCCTGACTGTCCACCTGATGGACACGACGTTACGGATGTCACTACAATTCGACCGGGCGTGGTGAGAGTACTCACCACTAATGGGGCGGGGCCCGAGGCCTCGTTCCGAAGAGGAAGGCTGTGACGTGGCAGGGTTGTTGTTGTCAGGCGGCACGTTGATCGACGGCACTGGCGCTGCGCCTCGGCCGCAGACCTCGGTGCTGGTGGACGGCGACCGCATCATTGCGGTGGGTGCCGAAGCCGACACAGCGGCTGTGGAGCGTGGGGCCGAGGTGATCGACGTGTCGGGCCTCACCGTGATGCCCGGCCTCATCGACGCTCATGTGCACATCACCCTTGGTGAACCGTCCAGCAACGACGAGTTGTTCGGGCGCCGCGAACCAGCGGCGACTGCGTTGGTGGCGGCATACAACGCTCGGCGCGTGCTGCGAGCTGGAGTCACGTCGTTCCTCGATGTGGACGGCCTGTTCAACATCGGCCCGGCGTTGCGCGATGCCATCGCCACAGGCGCGGCTGAGGGTCCCACCATGAAGTCGGGCACCTATGCCCTGATGACGGCGGTGGGCGGTACGGCTGGTCGATTCATTCCCGACCAGGGCACGGCGGGCTACGCCGAGGTGGTGCGCGACAAGGACGAGATGATCCGCGTGGTCCGACGCCAGGTGAAGGACGGATCCGACGTCATCAAGATCCACGTCACCGGATCGGTTCCGGGCAAGCCCGGTGAGATGCAGGTGTGGACCCGTGAAGAACTGAAGGTGGTGTGCGACACCGCCCACGACTTGGGTGTGCGCGTGGGGGCCCACTGCCGGGGAGACGGATCCACCCTCGACTCGATCAAGGCGGGTGTCGACATCATCTGGCACGCCTCGTACATGGGTGAGGCGTCGCTGG
>CAYMUC010000121.1:0-7876 GCA_964393535.1 uncultured Ilumatobacteraceae bacterium
TCAGCTTCCCCGAGTACAGGATCCACGGCTACACCGCCGGCGGGCTCGTTGGAGCGCTCGGTATGGAGTACGACGAGATTGCAGGAATGGTTCGCATCGAGCACGCCGACGCGTCAGGAGATGTCGTAGGAACGAACAGCGCACAAGGGTTGGGAGGTCTCGTCGGATTGGTGACGCCCGACGGCTCCCAGCCAACTGAGATCACGCTTCACGACACGCATGCTTCTGGATCGGTGCAGTCGCCGGGCGACAACGTTGGTGGTCTTGTGGGTCGCATTCTCGGTCCCCAAACTCCGGGCCAGCCGATCGACGTCACGATCTCGGCGGCAAGTGCCTCCGGTCAGGTGTCGGGCGACGACTACGTAGGGGGCCTCGTCGGCAACGTGGGTACCGTTGGCGACTCCAGGGTGCTACTCGCCAACGTGACCAGCTCCGGAGCAACTAGCGGCGCCGACGACTACGTCGGCGGCCTCATCGGCAACATCTACGCTCAGGGGGACAGCAGTGTCGAGGTCGAGCGAGCGGTAGCCAGTGGCAACGTCACTGGAGACGACCGGATCGGCGGACTGGTCGGCGAGTTCGGCTCCTCCAACGCCGGCTATGTGACGCTTCAAGAGACATTGGCCACCGGCGGCGTCTCGGGCACACGCTACGTCGGTGGGCTCGTCGGCTCGCTTGACGACGGAGCGACCACCCGTGGCGCCACCGTGTCGGCCTCGGCGGCTCTCGGCAGCGTCACGGCCTCCGGTGTCTCTGCCGGCGGACTCTTCGGATACATCGGCCACAACAATGCCTGGGGAGCGCAGGGCGAACTCACCGTGCGTGATGTGTATGCAGCCGGCAACGCCTCGAGCAACGGTACCGGCTCGAACAGTGGCGTCGGTGGCCTGATCGGATACTCGGCGCAAGACGTGAAGGGGACCATCACCAACGCCTACGCCCGTGGCTTGGTGGCGGGTTCGGCGACACCCAAGGGCGGCTTGATCGGCATCCGCCAGTCCACGGATCTCGCGGACACGGCCTCCTTCTGGGACACCCAGACCACCGGCCAGTCCAATTCCTACGGCGGTAGCGGAAAGACCACCGCTGAGATGCAGACCTTCGCCACGTTCAACTCGGCGGGTTGGTCCATCACGAACGGCGATGCAGACCTCACCAAAGTGTGGGGTATCTGCGACGGGGTCTCCTATCCGTTCCTCATGTGGCAGACCGAGTTGGCACCCACATCGCCCGGTTTCGGAAGTTGCTCGGGCGGGAACAACAACAACGACCCTGGTCCCTCGAACAACGGTGGCAGCCTGAACCCGGGTGTCACCGAACTGGTCACCCAGCCCGTCCCCACCTCGAGCACCACGGTGCCGGCATCCAGCACCACCACGACGGTGCCGCCCACCACGGTCGCCCCGTCGAACGACACACCGATTCCGGTGCCCGTCGACGGTGTGCTGCCCGAACTGCCCGCCGGTGACGTGATGGTGGTCGAGGACGGCGAACCCGTCGTCGTCGAGGTGTTCGTGGAGAACGACACCGAACTGGTGGTGCAGAGCAGCCGTTTCGAACTGCGCCTCGAAGGAGACTGCAGCGAAGCAGCGTGCACCATCGACACCACACCGGAGGGACGCGAGGTCCTGACCCTGGAAGAGAACGGCAAGGCCAACACCCAGGGTGAGGGCTTCCTGCCCGGCAGCCGGGTGGACGTGTGGCTGTTCAGCGAACCCCGCTATCTCGGACAGTTGACCGTGCGGGCCGACGGCACCTTCGAAGGCGACGTGGACCTTGGCGACATCGACGTCGGTGAGCACACCCTGCAGGTGAACGGCCTCAGCCAGACCGGTGCCGAACGCTCGGCCAACCTCGGCGTGGTCGTGAACCCGCAGGCTGCTCCCTCACCCGGACCAGGCGTGCTGCCCGCCACCGGCACCAGCACCACACCCATCTGGCTGATCGCACTCACCCTGCTCAGCCTGGGACTGGTGGCCGGCACCCGGCGCCGCCGAATCTGACGACGCCGTCCGCTGGAGCCGTTGTTGCCTATCTGGGCAACAACGGCTCCAGTTGTTTTTGTACGGATGTACTCAAGTGCAGGCATTGATCGCCGGCGCCGTTTCCACGGCGATCGAGACCTCCTAGAACTGGGTTGTCGTCGTGACCGCAACCACGCAAGGAGTTCCGATGCCTCGTACCCGCCGACCGTGGGGTCGACTGTTCACCATCGCCGCCACACTGACCGCCGGTCTGGCGGTCGCTCTGGCCGCACCATCGATCACCACGTCGCCAGCGCAGGCGACTGACCCGTACAACTGCCTAGGTACGACGGGTGCGGGGTTCTCGATGACGGAGAACGGCGCCGACGTCGTCACCAACTCGGCGCAGTTGGCAGCGCTCGGTCCAAGCGGTTCGTACGTGCAGAAGTGCGATATCGACCTGACCGGCGTGACCTGGCTGGGAGCCACAGGGCCAACCGCGTTCAGCGGCACCTACGACGGTGGTGGCAACACCATCAGCAACATCAGCATGTCGGCGACAAGTGCCGATTCAGGGCTGTTTCGGCAGACAGCTGGTGCGACCATCAAGAACCTCACGCTGAACTCGGTAACCCTCAGCGCAGCGAATTTCGGAGAGAGTGGGGCCCTCGTCGGCCAAGCAAACGGCAGTCTGACCATCGAGAACGTGATCGTCGACGACCTGTCTCTGACGGGTTCCAGCGGAGTCCTGGGCGGACTCGTCGGCTACCTCTACGAGACCAGCAGTGGCTCGGCGGCAATCAGTCATGTGACAGTGACTGGCAGTATCTCTGGCGTCGACGATCTCGGCGGTCTCATCGGCCACGCAGAGTATGAAGGTTACGTGCTGATCGACAACGTCACGACCAATGTCGCCATCACCGGCACCGGTGGACGCAACGGCGGAATGATCGGCTACCTGGACTCGGACGATCCGCCCTTCACCTTCGCCCTCACCAACGCGTCATCTGTCGGCCCCGTGACGGGCACGTACTCCAATGGCGGCCTGATCGGCGAAGTCGATCTGTCCGCAGGCGGCACCGCCACCATTTCGAACTCGTCCAGCAGCAGCACCGTTGTGGGCTCGAGCACCAAGCTCGGCGGGCTCATCGGCGACGCCTACGCCTACCACGCTTCGAATCCTTCGCTGACCATCATGTCCTCGTACGCCACGGGCAACGTGAGTTCGTCAGCGACGAGCGACTACATAGGCGGGCTTCTCGGCCGGCTTCGAGTGGGTGACGGTACGAACCCAGGTACGGCGACCATCACCGACTCGTATGCCACGGGCGACGTGAGGAGCACCGCCAACACGAGTTGGGGTGACTACGTCGGCGGTTTGCTCGGCATGGCGTACGCCAACGGTGGCGCCATCTCGATCACCAACTCCTCCTCGAGTGGAGAGGTGTGGGCCGCTGACGACTACGTAGGTGGTTTGATCGGCGACGCTGAGGCCAGTGGTGCCACCGCAACACTGGTCCTGGCCAACGTGACCGTCGCAGGCACGGTGCGGGGCGATGCCGAAGTAGGAGGACTGCTCGGTCAGGGCTACGCCAACAACGGGGCCAGTGTCACGATCTCGGCGGCGACGACTCTGGCTACGGTCAGCGCGACCGGCAATGAGGTTGGTGGCCTTATCGGCAACGCAGACTCGTATGGTTGGTTGTCGATCACCAATTCGACGGCCCAGGGCTCGTTGGAGGGCGACAGGAACGAGTTGGGAGGCGCCGTCGGCGATCTCTACGTCGGCACCGGTGCCGTGGCGTTACTCGAACAGGTCAACGCTCGAGGCAATGTGACGGCAACAAACGCGAGCAATGGCTTCCGAACCGGAGGCCTGATCGGCCAGTACGCCGGACGGGGGGTCACCACGGTCTCGCAGTCCAGTGCCACAGGCGACGTCACCTCGTCCAACAACGAGGTCGGGGGGCTCATCGGCGAAGCGGACGTGAACGCCAACGGCGTCCTCACCATCGAGTCCAGTCGTGCCGACGGTGTCGTCACGGGCGAAAACTACGTGGGCGGTTTCATCGGTGACCTCAGCGTCAACGACCAGTCTGCGGGCCAATCCGGAACAACCCTGATTCACCAAAGCGGTGCCTACGGCGACGTCACGGGCACCGACTTCATCGGTGGCCTCATCGGCCGCTACCTGACCGCCAATATCGGTACCCCGGCCGGCACTGTGACCGTGGCGGCGTCAGTGGCTACCGGAGACGTGACAGGCGAGGCTTACGTGGGTGGCCTCGTGGGTCGATTCGCCACGATTTACGACGCCGTCACCGGCGACGTCGTGAACTCGTACGCGCTCGGTGACGTCACGGCAACGGGTGACTTCGTGGCAGGCCTGATTGGCGATGCCACCGGCGGCCAGATCGTGCAGACAACCGTCGACCGCACCTTCGCCGCCGGTGGAGTGACTTCCACGGATTCGACACCTGTGATCGGAGGTCTCGTCGGGGTGGTCTCGACCGCCGATGTGTTGAACTCGTTCTGGGACACCGCCGCTACAGGTCAGGCCAACAGTGCCGGTGGCAGTGGCGCTGCGCCCAAGACCACCGCCGACATGAAGTCGTTCGCCACGTTCAATACGGCTGGGTGGTCCATCGCCAATGGTGACGCCGACGGCACCACGGTGTGGGGTATCTGCGACGGCAGCACCTACCCGTTCCTCATGTGGCAGACCCAGTTGGCCGCCGACCTCCCCGGCGCCGCCGAATGCACCAGTGGCGGTGACGGTAACAACAACACGGGCGGCGGTCTGGCGCCAGGCGTCGGCGAACTGGTCACCCAACCGGTGCCGACCACAGCGCCAGCGTCGACGACCACCACGACCACGACGGTGCCGCCCAGCACGGTGGCACCCACCGACACCACGCCCCCACCGGTGCTGATCAACGGTTCGCTGCCCGAACTGCCCGCCGGTGACGTCGTCGTCGTCGAAGACGGCCAACCCGTGACCGTCGAGGTGTTCGTGGACAACACCACCGACCTGGTGCTGCAGTCCAACACCTTCGAACTACGACTCGCCGGCGACTGCGCCGAAGCCGCCTGCACCATCGACACCACACCCGAAGGCCGAGAAGTGCTGACCCTCGAGGAAAACGGCGACGCACGCACCCAAGGTGTTGGTTTCGAACCCGGAAGCCGCGTCGACGTGTGGCTGTTCTCAGAACCCCGTTACCTCGGCCAGTTGACCGTCAACGCCGACGGCACCTTCGAAGGCAACGTGAACCTCGGCGACATCGACCCCGGCGAACACACCCTGCAGGTGAACGGCACCAGCCAGACCGGCAGCCAACGCTCAGCCAACCTCGGCGTGGTCGTGAACCCGCAGGCCGCTCCCACACCCGGACCGGGCGTGCTGCCCGCCACCGGCACCAGCACCACACCCCTGTGGCTCATGGCACTCACCCTGCTGGGCCTCGGACTGGTGACGATCTCCCGTCGCCGAGCGATGTAGCCACACAGCGCCGAGCACACCACACCACGGACGTAAGGAGGGGCCCACCGGCCCCTCCTTACGCGCACGAACGCAAACAATTGAGAGTGGCATTCCCACAATCTGTTAGCGTCGCAGGAATGTTCTCCTCCGCTTGCATCGCCGACACGCGGCGTAAGGCCCCCCTTCTCACTCGCCTCCTCACCGTGACCGCGCTCGCTGCTGCAGGCTCTGCCGTCGGGTTCGCAGCGGCCTCAGCCGAGACATCGCTGGCATCTGCATCGGACCCCTACTCCTGCAACGGACCCGTTGCAGCTGGATTCTCCGTCACCGAGGGGGGAAGCCAGGTCGTGACCAACTCCGCGCAGTTGGCGGCGTTGCAGCACAACGGGTCGTACCTGCAGAGGTGCGATATCGACCTCGCCAGCATCGCCAACTGGCCGGGTGCTACAGACACCAACGACTTCACCGGCACCTACGACGGCGGTGGCTTCGCCATTCGAAATCTGCGGATCAACCAGTCGTCAGGCCAAGGCTGGGGTTTGTTCCGCTTCACGAACGGGGCCGTAGTACGCAACCTCACCCTTAGCGGGGTGACCCTCAGCGCCGGGACCTCCTTCGCCGTTGGAGCCCTGGTAGGCCAGGCCTACGACGGTCTCACCATCGAGAACGTGACGGTCGAGGGCCTCGCTATCTCGGGCGCCGGCGGTGGCCGCGGCGGTCTCGTCGGCTACATCAACCAGGGAACCAGATCCAGCGTCACGATCAGCGCTGTCTCGATATCGGGAACCATCTCGGGAGGCGGCGACCTGGGGAGTCTCGTGGGCACCGGGAACCTCTACGGCAGCCTCGCTGTCATCGATGCCAACACGAACCTTGCGATCAACGGCACCGGAGACGGCATCGGTGGCCTCGTCGGCTACGTGCGCTCGGAGGCCAACACCGCCGCCGTCGCCATCACGAACTCCAGTGCCCACGGCAGCGCCACCGGTCACGGCTCCATCGGCGGTCTCATCGGTTGGGTGGAATTCCCCAATGGCGGCAACGCGACCATCGCAGGGTCATCGAGCACCAGCACCGTTCGAGGCACCGGCTCGTACCTGGGCGGTCTCATCGGTGACCTCACAGCGGCCCATGTTTCGAATCCGCGGGTCAGCATCTCATCGTCGTTTGCAGCCGGAAGTGTGAGCTCGTCGGCGAGCCTCAGCCACAGCGTGGGGGGCCTCGTCGGCCGGTTGTCCATCGGCAGTTCATCCAACCCCGGCACTGCGGTCATCACCGACGTCACGAGTTCGGCGACCGTCACCGCCACCGGCGACCACAGCGGTGGACTCATCGGGAACCTCACGGCCAACGGGACAGCCAACGCCACGATCTCTGCCGCTCTCGCCACCGCATCGGTCATCGGGCGCTGGAACGTCGGAGGCGCCTTCGGCTACGTCAACCCTCAGAGAGGTGCACGGATTCTGATCTCGTCCGTTCATGCAGGCGGTCGGGTAACCGGCCTTCAACGGGTAGGAGGCCTCGTCGGCTACCTCACCATCAACAACAGCGGCGCCGGCGCCCGCGGCACTGTCGAGGGCTCGTCGGCACGCGGCACCGTGACAGCCACCATCGGCCTGAGTGGGGGCCTCGCTGGCGACGTCCAGGCAGATCAACCATCTCGGGCTGTCATCTCCGAGTCGCTCGCCACCGGTGCCGTATCGTCCCCCAGCACGTTCGTGGGTGGCCTCCTCGGCGGGTTCACGCGCGCCACCCTGAGCAACTCGTACTCGACCGGCAACGTACAAGGCTCCGATCACGTCGGTGGCGCCCTGGGCGGACCCGGAACCTCCGACCTGAACACGTTCACCAACGTCTACAGCAGCGGCACAGTGACCGGATCGGCCAACACCGGGGGCCTCATCGGGTCGGGCACCCTCGACACCAGTGTCACCGTGTCGGCATCGTTCTGGAACACCGACACCTCCGGCCAATCCGCCAGCATCGCCGGCACCGGCAAGACGACTGCCGAGATGCAGGCCTTCGCCACCTTCGACGACGCCGGTTGGTCCATCACCAACGGCGACACCGACCGCAGCGCTCTGTGGGGCATCTGCGACGGTGTCACCGCTCCGTTCCTCATGTGGCAGACCGCCATGCCCACCGGCCACCCCGCCGCCGCAGCCTGCCCCATTCCCACCTCAGGCGCCGCCGTGGTGCTGCCACCGGCCATCAGCGCACTCATCGACCAACCCGTCACCACCACGACCCCGCCGGCTTCGACCACCACCACGGTTCCCCGCACCACGGTCGCACCTGCCGCCACCACCCCTCCCCCGGTGCTCGTCGATGGCGCCTTGCCCGAGCTCACTCCCGGCGCTGTCAGCGTGCTGATCGACGGCATCCCCACCGAGGTCGCCGTCGCAGTGGAAGGCACCACCGGCCTCGT
>CAYMUC010000122.1:0-7689 GCA_964393535.1 uncultured Ilumatobacteraceae bacterium
AGTGTTGGCCGCGGGGGTGGCGTTGTTCCCGGTGACCGTCTTGTTGGATCTGCGGGCCCGCAGCCACCGCTTCGAGCAGCACAGCACCGACACCCTGGTGGCGCCGCCCCACACCGGTCACGATGTGCTGGTGGCGCGATCCCCCGTGACGTGGGCGTCGCAGTTGGCGGGGGTGCCGTTGCTGGTGCTGCACGGCACGGCCGACCCGGTGGTGCCGGTGGAGCAGAGTCGCACGCTGGTGGCGGCCGTGCGGGCGGCTGGCGGCGACGTGCAGTACACGGAGTACGAAGGTGAAGGCCACGGGTTCCGCCAGCGCGATCATCAACTCGACGAACAGGCACGCGTCGCAGCGTTCGCCGAGCGGTGGCTCGGCGTTGCCGGTGAGACCGCTGGGTAGGGTGCGCTCGTGTCGAACGATGGTGCCACCCCCGAGCGTCCCGAATGGGACCCCGCCGATCCCGATGTGGAGCGCGTGTACTACGACCTGTCGGACTGGTCCATCGACCAGCAGGCCGAGGTGTCGGCGATGTTCGCCGAGCACGACGTGCCCCACGTGTGGGAAGGCTTCGAAGTAGTGGTGCCGTTCTTCGTGGAAGAAGCGGCTGACGCCCTGTTCGAGCAGTTGGAGACCCGCCTCGGCATGAACGGTGCGGCGGCGCCAGCAGCGTGGGGCGCCGATGATCCGGCCACCGAATACGACCTCGAGGAATGGAGTGCTGCACAGCGAGCCACCCTCGAGCGTGCGGTGTCGGATGCTGGCGTTCCTTACCGCATGGAGGGCCACCTCCTGTTGGTTCCGGTGAACGCCGAGGCCGTGGTCGACGAACTGCTCGACGCTGTGGAGTCGGGCGACGTGATGTTGTTGGACGACAGCGACGGTGACGAACCCGTGTTGGGCATGGCCGACCTGTTCACGATGGCCGACCGGCTACGCCGTGAGCCCAAAGATCAGCGCGGCCGGGACCTGTTGGCCACGGCCGCCGACCTGGATCCCGAACGGCCTCCCTACGGGGTCACCCTGGTGACGTGGCGTCGGGCCGTCGGAGCGTGTGAGCGCCTCTCCGATGTGATCGACCACGACGAGATCGCCGTGGTGGAGATCGCCGAGGAGCTGTGGGGCTTGGTACGGCCCTTCGTGTAGGGCACCGCTAGCGTCCCCAGCATGTTGCTGGCCGAGCTCGAGGTGTGGCACACCCGTTCTCGGGCCCCCACCCGACGGGTGGCGCTGGGACATCTGGTCTTGCCGGTGGACCCGGCACCGGGCTTCGGCGGCCTGTTGTTGGGCGCCGTACTTGCCACGCACATCCGCCACGTCGACGACGATCTCGTTCCCGATGTGCATCGCCTCGTCGATCAGATCCACCGCGGTGATCGGGTAGTGCAACCGCGCCTGCGGCACCGCTACCAAGTCGATCGTCACGGACTGGCGTGCAGCGTCCACCGCCTCGTGGGCGAGGGCGACGAGATCACGTTCCAACTCGACAGCCACGGCACCCCCCTACAGCAGGTGCTGGGCGCCGCCTATGCGCTGGAACGCCTCGATCCAGCGTTGCGGCAGTCGTTGGCGCCGGTGCTGCGCAAAGCCATGCACTGGCACGGTCCACTGGGGTCGTCGTTCATCTCGCATCTGGCGGGTACTGCGGCGGTGAACTTGGCGGCACTGGCCGATCCCCGTGCGTGGGCGCTGGAACTGCTCGGGTTTCCGCTGGGGACCAGCAAGCCGTCGAAGAAGGATGTGATGGCGCGCTTTCGGCAACGACTGCGTGAGGCGCACCCTGATCACGGTGGCAACGTCGACCAGGCCAGCACGCTGATCGGGGAACTCGGTGAAGCGCGGCGCATCCTGATCGAGTCATGACCGACGCCAGTTCCTGGACCTCAGGTGAACGAACCCGGGAGACGGTCCTCGGGGTTCAGGTCCTCGAGTTCACGCTGTGAGGTCTCGGGGTAACTCACCGCCACGATCACACCGGCCACCACCGAGGCGGCCGCCAACAGCATCATCACCTCGGCGTAGGCCCATCCGCGCTCCAGCAGCCATCCCGACAGCACCAGGCCGACACTGCCCCCCAGCAGGCCCATACCGGCCAGCAGGCCGCTCACCCGACTGCGGTTGCCGGTGGGGAACAACTCCCGGCGGTATACGGCGATGGCCGGGTAGGCGATGGCCGAGATGGCACCACCCACGAAGGTGATGAGCCACAGTGCAGCGCCCGACAGCGCGAACGCCACAGCCAGGACCACGGCACCGAGTGGAACACCCACCGCCGCGAGGAGTCGCCGTCCCCGCCGATCCGCCAGGCGCCCACCCAGCAGCAGGCCGAGAGCAGCCGGGGTGGCGGTGGCCAGGGTGAAGGCGGTGATGGTGGTGGCCGAGTAGCCGCGCTCGTCGCGCAGAAAGCGGTTCTGGAAGATCGACGCCGAGGCGATGAACAGGTTGGTGAGCACCGCCACCGAGGCCAGCAACGCAAAGCGGGTCCGGTCGATGCGCGGATGCCGTTCGTGCTCGGGGCGTGCCTCGAGTCGACGGAAGCGTTGCGTCTCGGGGAGACGCCGGGTGAGAGTCACCGCTACCACCAACCACACCAGGGTCACGGCATACACCAGGCGCCATCCCTGCGGCGACACATCGGCAAGTGGCAAGGCGATCACCGCCACCCCGGCGCCCAGGCCGCTGGCCATGGCCAGCACGCTGATCGCATAGGCCCGTGCCCCGCGTGGCATCTCCTCGGCGGCGACCACGGCGATCAACACGTCGAGGGCGATGCCCAACGGTCGCCCCACGGTCTGGGTGGCCACCAACAACGGGAACGATGGCGCTACGGCACCCAGTGCCGTGATGACCGGTGCCGACCACGCTGCCACCAGCATGAGCCGGCGACGGCCGCGACGATCGGCGAGCCAGGTCACTGGCAGTGCCAGCACGATCCCCAGACGCACGATGGCCCCAGCGACGCCTTGGGCGCCTTCACCGATGGAGAAGTCGTCGGCGGCGAAGGCGACGGTCTGGGTGAACAGCGTGTTCACGAAGGCACTGGACATGGACGCTGCGGCCAGAAGACCCAGCAGCATCACCTGATGCGCATTCACCTGTGCAGGGGGAGCCCACCACGGTATGCCATGGCGCCGGTGCCCACGCTCGTGGCGGCGCAGACCAGCCCGCACCAGGCGACCGAACCACGGCACGTCGAGTTCCCACCGGATGCGTTCGCTCAGCCCGCCGTCGACCGAACGGCTCACCCGACGCTCGTAGGCCAGGAACGGTCCGTGTTGTTGGGTGAACACGTGATCGCCATCGACCCTCGCAGGTGCCTCCTCGACCACATCGCTGCGGGGTGCCAACAGTCTTGCCGTCGTGACGGGATCGTCGGGCCATACCCGCACACGGTTGCTGCCGCTGCGGCCCACGGAGCGAGCATACTGACCGAGTGCCGTTGCTGACCGAGCTTCGATGGGGACCCCGAAGCGGCGGTGACCGCATCGTGGTGTTCCGTCAGGGGCCGCTCAGCGGCGAGGTTGTGGTGCCTGGCGCCAAGAACTCGGTGCTGAAGCTCATGGCTGCCACCATCCTCGCCGACGGTGTGCACGAGCTCACCAACGTGCCCGAGATCGCCGATGTGGCCACCATGGCCGACTTGTTGGAGGCCGTCGGAGTGCACACCGAGTTGGTCACCCCGGCGGTGCGACGCGGTGAAGGTGCACGGCTGCGCCTCACCAACCGGGGAGCCCTCAGCCCGGTGGCTCCCTATGAGCAGGTGGAGCGCATCAGGGCGTCCATCAACGTGTTGGGGCCGCTGCTCACTCGATGCGGTTGGGTGCGCCTCGCCATGCCCGGTGGCGACGACTTCGGGTCCCGCCCCATCGACCTGCACATCCGGGGCCTCGAGGCCATGGGTGCTCAGTTCCGGTTCCACGACGGCGAGTTGGAGGCCCGGGCGGAGCGCCTTCACGGCGCCACCATCAGCCTTGATTTCCCCAGCGTGGGGGCCACCGAGAATCTGCTCACCGCGGCGGTGTATGCGCAGGGCACCACGGTCATCGACCATGCGGCACGCGAGCCCGAGATCGCCGATCTGTGTCATCAACTGGTGGCCATGGGCGCTCGCATCGACGGCATCGGATCGTCCAGGCTGGTCATCGAGGGCGTGCCCCGGGGATCGCTGCGAGCCGTGTCGCACCGTACGGTCGCCGACCGTATCCAGGCTGCCACCTATGCCGCAGCGGTGGCCGTCGCAGGTGGCGAGGTGACGCTTCACCAAGCCCGCCCCGACCACATGGCCATGTTGCTGCGACGCTTCACCGACATGGGCGTGGACCTTGCCGAGCACGCAGATGGACTCACGGTGCGCTCCAGTGGCCACCTGCGTTCCATCGATGTGGCCACACTGCCCTATCCGGGGATCGCCACCGATTACAAGCCCTTGCTCGTGACCATGCTGGCCGTGGCCGACGGTGTGGGCATCGTCACCGAGAACCTGTACCCGGGTCGGTTTCGGTACGTCGAGGAACTCATGCGCCTAGGTGCTGACATTCGCACCGACGGGCATCACGCCGTGGTTCGAGGCGTTCCCCACCTGTGCGGTGCACGGGTCAATGCCCCCGACATCAGAGCCGGTGCGGCGCTGGTGATCGCTGGCCTGGCGGCCACCGGCGTCACCGAGATCAGCGACATCCACCACATCGACCGCGGCTACGACGACCTGGTGGGTCGCCTGGCGGTGTTGGGGGCGGGAATCGAGCGGATCAGTCCGACGGGGGAGTTGCCCCGTCTGACGGTGGCGTGACGCTGGTCGGTGGCGTGAGGTGCCGGGTGCGCCGAGTGGCCACCACCAGCAGGCCCGCCACCACTGCGATCGGTCCCGCCACCAGCAGGATCTCGTCCCAACCTCCCTGGTGCGCCAGCATCATTCCACCAACAGGAACAGGATCACGTCGTGGGTCACGTGGCTCTCCACTTCGAACAGGCCGGCCCGGTCGGCCACGAAACTCAGGGTGAGGGTTTCGCCGGCTGGCACCGTCACATTGCCCCCGAGGTCGTAGCCGTGGAGGTGGAACTCGTCGTCGGCGTCGGGGTTGGTCAACTTCAGTTCCACCGGTGACCCCAGCGCCACGGTGTCCACCCGCTCGGGACCATCGTCGCTTCCCACGGTGACCTCGATGGTGCGCAACGGTGGCACGGCCGTGGTGGTCGGTGTCGGCTCGGCGGTGGTGGACGGGGTCGTCGTCGGGGGTGCGGTGGTGGGCGAAGGTGGTACCGAGGTGGTCGGCGCATCGGTGGTGGAGACGGCGGAGGTCGTCGTGGACGGTTGGTCTGCACCGGAGTCACCTGAACGCACGAAGGTGGTCACGGTCAGACCACCGGCACCCAGCAGGGCGCCCAACACCAGTGCCACCAGGATGCCTCCACGTCGCGGTGGGGGCGCAGTGCGCTTGGCCGGGCGTTTGGGTGCAGGACGTCGAGTCGCCACGAGTCCTCAATCTACGGGTGGGACTGGTTCAATGTCGGGCGTGTCCACCATGCGTACTCAGGTCGAGGAAACCATCGAAGTCATCCGGCCGGCGTTGCAGGCCGACGGCGGCGACATCGAACTGAAGGATGTCGACGAGACGACGGGCATCGTGTCGGTGACGCTGGTGGGAGCCTGCGGTACCTGCCCGGCATCCACCCAGACGCTCAAGGCCGGTATCGAGCGCATCATGCGCGACCGGGTGGACGGTGTGACCGAAGTGGTGAACGTGTGAGCACCCCGCGGCGTGCGCCGCACGAGGTGTTCCGGGCAGCCATCGAGGGTGATCGTGCGGCGGTGGCTCGACTGTTGTCCATGGTGGAGCGGGGTGGCGATAACGCCCGCGAGGTGGCTCGACTGGCTCATGAGCACCCCGAGCGGACTCGGACCCTGGGCATCACCGGGGCGCCCGGCGCGGGGAAGAGCACGCTCACCGGTGCGCTCATCGGCGAACTCCGCCGTCACGATTTTCGCGTCGGGGTGCTGGCCATCGACCCGTCGTCGCCCCTGACCGGAGGTGCCATTCTCGGCGACCGGGTACGCATGCAGGACCACGCCACCGACCCCGGGGTGATGATCCGCTCTATGGCCACCCGTGGGCACCTGGGCGGCCTGGCTCTGGCCACCCCCGAGGCGATCCGGGTGCTGGACGCCGTCGGTATGGACGTGGTGGTGGTGGAGACCGTGGGTGTGGGCCAGGTGGAGGTAGAGATCGCCCGCCGTGCCGACACCACCGTGGTGGTGGTGAACCCCGGTTGGGGTGACGCCATTCAGGCCAACAAGGCCGGCCTCATGGAGATCGCCGACGTGTTCGTGGTGAACAAGGCCGACCGGCCCGGCGCCGACGACACGCGCCGGGATCTCGAAGGCATGTTGGACCTGGCGGGGCGCACCGGTGCAGACGGATGGCGTCCACCGGTGGTGTTGACCGAGGGCACCTCGGGGCGGGGCGTTGCGGACCTGTGGGACGCCGTCGAGGCACACCGTCAGTGGGCCGAGTCGAGTGGTGAACAACGGCGGCGTCGACAGCGTCGACGTCGTGACGAGTTGAACGAGATCGTGATGCGGCGCCTCGAACAACGCGCCCGGGAGCAACTGGGTCAACAGCGCTGGGACGCGCTGCTCGACGAGGTGGAGCAGGGCCGACGCGATCCTTGGTCGGCCGCAGACGAACTGTTGGGCTGACGCGACTGTTGGGCTGATCGCCGGCCAGCGCGGTACGTTCGGGTCATGTCCGAACTGGTGCAACTCGAGCGTCGTGACGACGGCGTCGCTGTCGTCACCCTTGCCAATGGCAAGGTGAACGCCCTCTCACAGGCCGTCCTCACCCAGTTGCATGCCATCGCCGTGCAACTCACCCAGGACCCCGCCGGTGCAGTGGTGATCACCGGGGGTGAGCGGATCTTCGCCGCCGGTGCCGATATCTCCGAGTTCGGTGGCCCCGTCGAAGCCCGCCGCATCGGCAACCTGTTCCATCTGGCACTCGATGCGGTATCGGCCATCCCGCGGTTCGTCATCGCTGCCGTGGGCGGTTTCGCCCTGGGTGGTGGGTGTGAGTTGGCGTTGGCCTGCGACTACCGCATCGCCTCCGAGCGAGCCGTGTTCGGGCAGCCAGAAGTGCTGCTGGGCATCATTCCCGGCGGTGGCGGCACTCAACGCCTGCCCCGGGTGGTGGGCGCATCACGCGCCAAGGAGATGATGATCACCGGCCGTCAGGTGCGCGCCGAGGAGGCGTTGCGCCTGGGCCTGGCCGACGAAGTGGTGGCTCCCGAGGCGGTACACGAGCGGGCGTTGTCGCTGGCCGCCGAGGTGGCCAGGGGTGCCACGGTGGCGCAGCGGCTCATCAAGGCAGCCGTGGACCGCGGCCTCGACGGATCCCTGACCGACGGCCTCGCCCGTGAACGGGAGTTGTTCGAAGAGGTGTTCGGCACCGACGACGCTCGTCTTGGTGTGGCGAGTTTCCTGGAGCACGGCCCCGGCAAGGCCACGTTCACCGGTCGCTGACGCCAGCATCTCGCCTCGGGCGCCTTTAACAGAGTCGAAACAGAGCCGAAACACGAGTCTCCCTAACGTAGGGATATGCGTAAGGCATCTACGCCCACCCGTATCGGCTCAGCCCTGGCGGCCACCATTGCGGCAGCGGCGCTGGCAACCCTGACCGTGTCGCTGCCGGCGACCGAGG
>CAYMUC010000123.1:0-1969 GCA_964393535.1 uncultured Ilumatobacteraceae bacterium
TGTGAGGCTGCCGACCGGGTGAGCTGGGTGACGAGTTTGTCGCGAACGATCTCCGGAGGAACGGTTGTCTCGTGCCAGCCCAGCCGGGCGTCAAAGTGCCGCTTTTGGAACTGCTCGCTGACGTCGTCGACCACCCGGCCGGAGATCACTGCGGCGATCAGCGTCGACAAGGCCAGGGGGTCCACATCACCCCGCAGCCATCCTCGGCGTTGCAGTTCGGCGAGATAGGCGGCCTGTTGCTCGATGACCTCACGTTGGGCACGCCCGACGGCGGTGGCCAGGCGCGGCCGCGAGCGCAACGCACCCAACACGTCGACTCGTTCCAGACGGTTGCGGCGGCGGGCCTGTTCGTTCGACACCACCAACAGTGCCCGGCCGCGCTCTCGCAACTCGTCGGCGTCGGCGCACTCGAGCAGCATCGCCATACCCACGAGCGACTCGTTCAGACCCCGGGTGTAGCGATGCACCGCCGCCTTCTCCACCAGGTCGGCGAAGTCTTCGAAGTGGTGGTACAACGAGCCCTGCGACACCTGGGACCGCTCGAGCACCATGGCCAGGCTCACGGCGTCGATGGGTACCTCGTCCAGCAGTTCGACCGTGGTCTCGAGCAATTTGAGCGCCGTGGGGTGTGGCGGCTTCGAACGCTTCGGCTTCACCCACACATACGATGGCGTCTCCATACAACTCCCTCTGGCAGCACGCCGACGTGCTGCCCCCTTTGTCGCCGAGTGCTACCGCTCGGGCTCTAGGACCGACTTGCGAGCTTCTCGACGGCCGCCATGAGTTGGTCGACTCCAGCCCAGAAGGCCTCGTCGCTGATCTCATTCACGATGGCGTCATCGAGTGTGGTCGAATCGAAACTTGACGGATCGAGCGCGCGGAAACGCAGTGCACGAACGGCCATGCCGCGCGCCTGCGCACCGCTGTCGAAGAGCAGGGCACCCACGACGAAGGTCTCGAGCATTTGATAGGCCACCATCAGCCGCGGTCCTGACAGGCCCAGCTCACGCAGGGCCCCCACCGTCAACGCGGTCATTCGAGTGGTATTCGGAGCCTCACCCTGCCCGGCGAACAACATGTCGGCCATGTACGAATTCAGGCGGCCGACGTTCGGGTGGGCGAAGAACGCCGACCGATAGGCGGCGACGTAGGCACGAATCCGGTGCTGGGGCGATCCTTCGAGGTTGACACACTGCGCAACGGCCTGCCCGACCACATGATCGAACAACGATCCCAACAAGACGTCCTTGCTCCCGAAGTACCGGTAGACGGTGGTGGAGTCCAGCCCAACGGCGTTGCCGAGTGTCCGCGTGGTCACCGCATCGGGTCCGAACTGGTCGGCGATCGTCAGAGCGGCGTCGAGGAACACCTCCTTCGACACCGAGGGTCGTGGTGCAGCCATGGTCGAAACCCTAACCGCGGGCCGGTCACCGCTCATTGTGACCGGCCCACGGATATCGGGATCAGTGCGTCGTCCACGCACGCCGACGGGAGATCCCCACCAGCACCGCGCCAAGGCCGATGACGAACAACGCCGGGACCAGTGGTGGCTGCGAGCCCGTGGCTGGAAGTGCAGTGTTCGTCGACTCCGGGATGGCCTCGGTGTTCGGCTCGGGATCGGTGATCCGGATGCCGAGCGAGATGGTCACGGTTTCGCTGGCGGTGACCAGGGTGTGATCGCCAGCCAGAACGGAGCCCGGAGGGCCGACGTACCGGGTGAACCCACCCGTCTCGTCGATCTGTACCGAATCCAGCAGATAGGGGGTCGACATGAGGACCAGTTCGGCTTCCTCGCCGGCGGGGAGGCCGTAGACGATGACGGCAACTTGCCCGCCGCGCTTCATCTCGACGATCTCGGCCCTGATCTTCACGGGGTTGCCCTGCTCGTCCCGGGAGGCATAGAGCCCGGCGAAGTCGCCAGCCTCGACCACCAGGACGTCTTCGACCGGAACTGTCGTGTCGTCGAAGA
>CAYMUC010000123.1:1979-2516 GCA_964393535.1 uncultured Ilumatobacteraceae bacterium
CGGTATCGATGACCTCCAGTCCCGAATCGCCGCCCGCCGCCACGTCGAGCACCGTGACGATGTCGGTGGCCGTCTCCTGCAGAACGGCCACCTGTTCGAGCGTCCGTTCCTCAGGTGCGGTCGCCCCGGCGGTGTCGGCTGCAGCACTGGTCACCGACACCTCGACGTCCTCACCACCGATCGTGGCCTTCGCCGCACCCGCCTCGGCAGTGAGCTCCTCCTGATTGTCGGCGGTGACTCGCGTCGGTGTCGTCTCGGTTGGTGCCGTCTCGGTTGGTGCCGCCGTGGTGGACGGTGGCGAGGTGGTGGTGGGCGCCGCCGTAGTGGTCGATGACGACGGAGCGACCGTCGTAGTGGGCGCCGTCGTCGGGGTACTGGGCGGCGCCGTGGTCGTTGTCGTCGTGGTACCGGGCGGCGCCGTGGTCGTTGTCGTGGTGGTCGGAGGCGTCACCGATGAACCATTGGTCACCGACTCGTCCAGAAACGTCACCACCTGGTTGCCCGCGGCATCCTGAAGCCCGCCCGAGCCGGGGGCCA
>CAYMUC010000123.1:2616-7666 GCA_964393535.1 uncultured Ilumatobacteraceae bacterium
GCAACCGACGACACCCCCACCGGCGACCCACTGACCGTCACCGTGAACGCGCCCGCCGCTGGCACCGTCGCCGCCAATGGCTCATTGAACGCCATGCTCAGAGCAGTGCCAGTCGAGTCGATCGAGATGGCACTGGGACCGTTGAGTATCGGCGCCGTCGTATCGGGCACCACCGACGAGTTGTTGGTCACCGGTTCGTCCAGGAACGTCACCACCTGGTTGCCCGCGGCATCCTGAAGCCCGCCCGAGCCGGGGGCCACATACGACACCGTCACCACAGCCCCCGACACCACCGGAGACGCCAAGGTCAACACCGATGTCGCACCAGAGTTCGCAACCGACGACACCCCCACCGGCGACCCACTGACCGTCACCGTGAACGCGCCCGTCGCCGGCACCGTCGCCGCCAGTGTCTCATCGAAGGTCAGGGTCAGAGCAGTGCCGTTCGACCCCAAGGAGGGTCGTGTCACTGCGTGGAGTTCGGGCGCTCGCTGGGGCGCGAAGCCCGCTTGGGTCGCAGCGAAGCTCAGCATGTCGTTGCCCGCATAGTCTCGGAAGCCCCCGGCTCCACCCGTGTAAGCGACCGTGACTGTCGAGGCCTGGGAGACCGCTGTCGTCAGTCGCAGCGTTGCAGAGTTCGAGGCCGACAGCCCGATTCCGAGGCTGACCGACACGACATTGACTGGGACGCTGTTCTCCTCCACGACGAGGGAGCCCGCTGTTGGAATACTGTTGGGGAACAACCCCTCGGTGAAGGTAAGCACGATGCTCTGACGGTCTTCACTGATCAGGGGCGAGGTGTTGGGGTCCAGTTCCGGCGGGCTGAGATCGACTGTCGAGTTGTTCGTCACAGGGAACGTGTCAGGAATACTCGGAACGAGCTCGACAGGACTCCTGGTGACGAACTCCAAGCCTCCCAGACCCGTACTGGCGGGAGCCGTGTACGTCACAATGACCGTCTCACCCTGCTGGATCTTGTCGCTGTTGGTGGCGTAGGTGAGATCGATCAAAACCGTGTCGTAATCGATATCGACGGTTCTAATGACTTTCGCCTGACCACTCGCCGTGACCGCAAACAAACCTGCGTCCGGAGCACACGTACCCCAGCTTCCGGTACACACGATCTCGGGGAACAAGATCGAAATGCTGAAACCGTTTTCATCGACGGTGATGCTGGTCGGTGCGGTCGCCGAGGCCGGCACCTCGCCGGCCATCATGACGCTGATCATCGCGACAACGGCGAGCAGCACTCGTGCGATCGGGGGCCGGGACGTCTTGCTCTCGGGTCCCATGTGAAGTCTGCTGAGTTTCATCATCAGTGATGATACTAACGCGAGAAGCGTCCTCAATGCTGATGAGACTGAATATTCCTGTCGCGTTCATCGTCGTGCGTGATGGCGACTGCGATGTTCACGCCAGAGGACCGGCTCGGATCGTGTCGGTCCGTTCCCGAGATCAGGGTGCACACGTCGATGCAGATCGGTCCAGGTAGGCCATGGCTCAGACGCATGGCTCCATTCACCGTGCCGGACCTCTGCACTGGATTCGCGGATCATCGCGGTCACTTCCCCCACGGTGACTTCCGTGTTCAGAGGTTGCGGTGTGGCCACACACGGGCCGTCTGGGGCCAGCAAGGACCAAGCGGTGGTGCAGACGGCGCGCGCCAGTCGTCAGGCGACCCGGACGGCGTCGTCCCAGCGGGAGTAGTTCGCCATCGAGGTCTCCCCTCAGAGCACCACAGCATCAGCCACCACGCTGGCGGCAACGCGAGGCCGAAGGCCCTGTTCCGTGACGACGTCGACTTCACATTGAAGAAGGTCGCGCAAGTCCATCACCAAGCCGCCCAGGATCTGGATGGCCTCCTCGGTCACCCTCACCGCCACCTCCGACGCCTTGTCCTTGCTCATGGAGCCTTCACCGTTCTTGACGCCGCCGTTGCGGCCCAGCCAGGCGGCCCGCCAGGTCAGCAGACGGGCGGCGTCGATCTCGGTGATCATGTTGGCCAACTTGAACGCAATGGCCTGGTTCATGATGATCGGCCTGCCAAAGGCATGACGCTCCTTGGCGTAGGAGGGCGCATATTCGTAGGCCGCTCGCGCAACACCCAGCGCCTAGGCACCCACGGTGGTCAGTTTGGCGTCCAACTTCTCCTTGCCGCACATCCGAGCGTTCCAGCACGATGGCCAGTGTCACGGCGTCGATTGACACCTCGTCGAGCAGCGCAACCGTGACCTCGAGCAACTCGAGCGCTGTGGGATGAGGGGGCCGCCTGCGATCACTCGACGGTCAGGCGTCAGCAGCCGATGGCATAGGCCAGAGCACTACACACGCGCTCCATTGCCACATTGGAGACCTCGCCGACGAACGCTGTCAGATCCTTCTGCCGAACGGTGTGGATGCCGTCGCAATTGATCACGCACTCTTGCGGCAACCCGACACCATCCCAGTCGAACTGCACCTCTGCGCTGGTACCACGCATCATCGTGGTCACCTCGACGACGGTGACCAGTTGGCGCACGTCGATGACCGCATCGCGAGTGATGACCAACACCGGTCGACGCTTGCCACCGACCTCGGTGAACCAGATCTCACCACGCTTCATTCGTTGTCACCGGTGGCCGGTCCCCATGCCTCGAGTTCACCCCAGCCCTCATCGGTCTCTGGGTGCGCCAAGTACATCGCCCGATCGTGGGCCTCCTTGGCCCGACGGACCGCATCGGCGACGCCATCTCGAGCCGCAGTGGACAGAGCCACCCCGTATCGACGCGCCTCATCCGCAAGTGCATCATCCAGCGTGATCGTGGTGCGCATCACCTCATGCTATCTCTGTTGATAGCACCGCTCCGTACCGCTCTTCGATCCGCAGCCCCGAGATCGCCCTAGCGATCACCAGCTGCTGGATCTCCGAGGTTCCTTCGAAAATTGTGTGGATAGTGAGGTCTGGGTGTGTTTGCCCTGGTCAGAGGTGGTGACGCGGCCACACATGGGTGGTCTGGAGCCAGAAACGGCCCATGGGCGGCGAGGGAAGGGGGCGGTTCGTAGTGTCGACGATCCCCTCAGCCTTCTTCGCCGAGTCGATCGGCTACGGCCATCAAACGTAAGCGGAGCCTCGGAATCTCGCCAATGATCACTCCGCTGACGATGTCCCGATCGATGTGGAAGTAGGCATGGGCGAGAATTACCCGAATACCGACGATCTCCCTCCACGGGATCTCGGGGGTCGCCCCCTTGAGTTCCTCGGAGATCCGACTTGCAGCCTCGCCGAGGACTTCGATCTATCGCTGCGCCGCTGCCTGGACCACCGCGTCACGCTCGAGAGTTGCTGGATCAGAGTCGTGCCTCAACAGAAGGTCACACATCTCGATCATGTCGAGGATGCGCTCGACGTCTCCCCTCAGAGCACCACAGCATCAGCCACCACGCGGGCGGCAACGCGAGGCCGAAGGCCCTGTTCCGTCACCACGTCGACTTCACACTGAAGAAGGTCGCGCAAGTCCATCACCAAGCCGCCCAGGTCGAGCAACGTCCTGGTTGGCTCGAGATCCACAAGAAAGTCCACGTCACTCGTGGCTGAGTCCTCACCACGCGCCACCGAACCAAACACACGCACCCTCGTGGCGCCACGAGCCCGAGCCACCGCCAGGATCTCCTCGCGGCGGCTGCGCAACTCTGCCAGGGTCCCTACCAGCACGCCACCAGACTACGACCGTCGGCAGAGTGCTATTCGATCCGCAGTCCGCTGATCGCTCGTGCGATCACCAGCTGCTGGATCTCCGAGGTCCCTTCGAAAATCGTATGGATCTTGGCGTCACGGTGCCAACGCTCCACCGGGTACTCACGCGTGTAGCCGTAGCCGCCGAGGATCTGGATGGCCTCTTCGGTCACCCACACCGCGACTTCCGACGCCTTGTACTTGCTCATGGAGCCTTCACCGTTGCGAAAGCCGCCGTTGCGGCCCAGCCAGGCGGCCCGCCAGATCAGCAGGCGGGCGGCGTCGATCTCGGTGATCATGTTGGCCAACTTGAAGGCGATCGCCTGGTTCATGATGATCGGCTTACCGAAGGCGTGACGCTCCTTGGCGTAGTCGAGCGCGTACTCGTAGGCCGCACGGGCGATGCCCAGCGCCTGGGCGCCCACGGCGGGCCGGGTGGCCTCGAAGGTGCTCATGGCCGGCTGCTTCTCACCCGTGGTGCCCCGTTCGCGGGCCCGGGCCAACTTGGCGTCCAGTTTCTCCTTGCCGCCCAGCAGGCAACGCCCCGGCACGCGAACGTCGTCCAGCACCACCTCAGCGGTGTGCGAGGCGCGGATGCCGTGCTTCAGATACTTCTGCCCCTGGCTGAGGCCCTTGGTACCAGGCGGCACCACGAACGACGCCTGACCACGACCCTTCAGTTCCGGATCGACGGCAGCCACCACCACGTGCACGTCAGCGATGCCGCCGTTGGTGATCCACGCCTTGGTGCCGTTCAGCACCCACTCGTCGGTGGCCTGGTCGTACACGGCGCGGGTGCGCAGGCCCGACACATCGCTGCCGGCGTCGGGTTCGCTCACGCAGAAGGCACCCAACTGCACCTTGTCGGCGGTGCCGTAGCACTGGGGCACCCACTCCATGACCTGCTCGGGGGTGCCGACACCGCTGATACCGGCAGCGGCCAACGCCGAGCCCATGATGGCCATGCCGATGCCGGCGTCACCCCAGAACAGTTCTTCGATGGCCACCGGCAGCGTGAGGCCGGTGTTGTCGCCGAAGGCGTTGGCCATGAACTCCCAGCCGTACAGACCGATCTTGGCGGCCTCCTCCACGATGGGCCAGGGGAACTCCTCCCGCTCGTCCCATTCATGAGCGGCCGGACGTATGACCCCCTCGGCGAAGTCGTGGACCCACGACTGCAGGGCCTTGTGGTCGTCGTTGAGATGCAGCGAGAACTCAGCCATGACGCCAAGTTACCAGCCAGTAAGTTCGCCGTGACGTGTTGTGCTCCCGTCGTAGACTGAGGTGTGTGACCTCTCGCTCGCCTACCTCGATGACGAAGGTCGTCAGCAAGTCGAC
>CAYMUC010000124.1:0-7644 GCA_964393535.1 uncultured Ilumatobacteraceae bacterium
CCGGAGCCGCAGCCTTCTTGGCCGGAGCCGCAGCCTTCTTGGCCGGAGCCGCAGCCTTCTTCGCAGGAGCGGCCTTCTTCGCCGGAGCCGCCTTCTTCGCAGCCGGAGCCGCCTTCTTGGTTGCCATGGTGTGTGTTCCCTTCCCCTCGGTGGCAGAGCTCTGCTCTGTCGACGCTGCTTGCGAGTGCTCGGTCACCACTTCCCCGGCCGCCAGCCCCGAGCCGGCCACGGCCAGGTCCACACTGCGACGCGGCGGGTTGTAACTCGCCACCTCCAGCGCGACCGTGTCCCCCAACTTCATGACCGACCGCGCGCTGCGCGGCATGGGTGACGCCATGAGTCTGAGAGGGACATACCCCTTGATGCCCCCGTCGAGATCGACATAGGCACCGTGGGACGAATAGGACGACACGACACCCTTCACAGGGGTGCCCACCGGATGCTGTCCTACGAACTCGAGGAACGGCATCAGATCGTTCACCGGGGTCCGAGCCGGTCTCGCGGCCGCCTCGGCCTCGGGCGGCTCAGGCACCTTGGCCACAACTTTGCGCGCCGCCTTCGGACTTTCCTGCGATGCTGGCTTGGGAGCCAAACGGGCACCGGGCGGCGGTGCCGTCGGTACCGGCAACGGCTGGCTGGCGGCCTTGCTCGCCCGGCGCGACACCGTTCCGCCGTCGGTCTTGGCCTTGGACTCGCGCGTGGCACGACGGCTCACCGGACCTCGCACCGGTGTTCGTGCGACGAACACCCAACCCACGTGCGGGACCGGCTTGCCTCCGATGAGACGACCCTCGTCGAACAACCACGGGTACTGGGGATGGAACTCTTGGAACGAATCGTTCGACAGCACCACCGCCCCCACCTTGTTGGCGATGGACAGCACGAAGGCATCACCGCGCCCGACCGCACCAGCGGGCGGTGCCACGACCTCGTTGTTGGCCACGGCCGCATTGAACTCGGCCACCTCCGAAGGGTCGATGCGGTGACCGAAGGTGGCATCCACCACCACGGTGATCCGGTCGTCGGGATGGTCGGCCATGAAGGCCAACACCGCTTCGTTCAGTTGGGTGAGACTGGGCATCGACCGGCCTTCAGTGGCCAGGTTCGACCCGTCGACCACGACGTGACGGCTCATACGTTTTCTCGGGGACTCATACCAGGTGCACAGTCAAGCACCCATGACCTGCAAACACGTGGACCACTGCCCGCAGTTCTCTCACTTGCATTCGGTGACGTACCCTCGCCTCCATGACGCAGCACCCGTTCACCGCCGTTCTGTGGGACTTCGGTGGAGTGATCCTCACCAGTCCGTTCGAAGCTTTCAACCGCTATGAGGCCCAGCGCGGACTCCCCCACGATTTCCTGCGATCGGTGAACGCCACCGATCCCGACACCAATGCGTGGGCCCGTTTCGAGCGAAGTGAGATCACCGCTGCCGAGTTCGACGAGGCGTTCGCCGACGAGTCACGACGCCTGGGTCATCGCGTCCCGGGTGCCGACGTGCTGGGACTGTTGCACGGCGACCTCAGGCCCGAGATGGTCGTGGCACTGGACCGAGTGCGCGCAGCGGGGTTGCGCACGGCATGCCTCACCAACAACGTGGCGGGCGGCGACGGACAACACAGTGCCTTCGCCGGTGACGACCCGACCGGGAGGCGTGAGCAGATCGCCGCAGTGATGGACCGCTTCGATGTGGTGGTGGAGTCGTCGAAGGTGGGGGTGCGCAAACCCGAGACCCGGTTCTACGAGTTGGCGTGCTCGCTGCTGGGCGTCGAACCGCATGGGTGCGTGTTCCTCGACGATCTTGGTGTGAACCTGAAGCCCGCAGCAGCCATGGGTATGCGCACCATCAAGGTCGTGTCAGCCCAGCAGGCCCTCGACGAGTTGGAGAGCCTGCTGGGATTCGCACTTCGCTGACGACTGGTCTAGAAGCCCTCGAAGGTCTCGTCCATGAGGTCGGCGAGTTCCTGATCGTGGATGACCTTGGACCCAGTGGCAGGGCTTCCCGACTCGACACGGGCCACGTGGCGCAGGTCGTAGCCGCGCTCCTTCACGCGCCACGAGCGGTGCTCGATGAACTTCCAGGCGCCCATGTTGGCCGGCTCTTCCTGCAGCCACACGATCTCGCGGGCGTTGGGGTACTGCTCGAGCACCTGCATCATCTGGTCGGTGGGCAGTGGGTACAGCTGCTCGATACGCACCACCGCCACCGGAGCCGAACGCTTGTCACGCTCGGCCATGGCGTCCCAGGCCACCTTGCCGCTACAGAACACCACGCGGCGGACGGCGTTGCGGTCGGTCACGAACGGATCGTCCAACAGTTCCTGGAACGAACCGGTGGTCAACTCGTCGATGCGTGAGCGGGTCTGCGCCATGCGCAATCCCTGCTTCGGCGTGAACACGATGAGCGGCTTGCGCACCGAGCGACGCACCTGACGACGCAGAAGATGGAAGTACTGCGCAGCAGTGGTGGCGTTCACCAACTGGATGTTGTCCTCGGCCGCCAGAGTGAGGAACCGTTCGATACGAGCCGACGAATGCTCGGGGCCTTGGCCCTCGAAGCCGTGCGGCAGCAGCATGACGAGACCGTTGCTCTGACCCCACTTGTCCTCGGCCGCCACGATGTACTGGTCGATGATGATCTGAGCACCGTTCATGAAGTCGCCGAACTGCGCCTCCCACATGACCAGCGCGTCATGGTTGGCATGGGCGTAGCCGTACTCGAAACCCACCGCCGCATACTCAGACAACAGCGAGTCGTACACCATGAACTTGGCCGACACGCCTTCCATCTCGTTCAGCGGCACCCACGGCTGCTCGGTCTCGAAGTCGATGAGCGCGGCGTGCCGCTGGCTGAACGTGCCACGTCGGCAGTCCTCGCCGGCGAGGCGAACCGTGGTGCCCTCGAGCACCAGCGAACCGCACGCCAACGCCTCGGCGGTGGCCCACTCCACCTCACCCTGCTCGTGGTACAGCTTGGCGCGCTGCTCGAACTGGCGACCCAACTTCGGGTGCACCGTGAAGCCCTCGGGATAGTTCGTGAGTTGTTGGAACAGACGATCCAACAAGGCGCGATCCACACCGGTGGGAACATGGGGTAGCACCCCACGAGCCTTGGGTGGCTTGGCGGCCTTCACCGGCTGATCGGGTGCGTGGGCACGGGTCTGGTCCAGAGCCACTTGCAGTTTGCTCTGGTAGTCGTCGAGCGCTGCCTCGGCCTCGTCGACGGTGATATCACCACGCTTGACGAGTGCCTCCACGTACAACTTGCGCACGCTGCGCCGCTCGCCGATGGCCTTGTACATGAGCGGCTGGGTGTAACTGGGGTCGTCGCCCTCGTTGTGGCCGTGACGCCGGTAGCACACCAGATCGATGACGACGTCTTTGTGGAACTTCTGGCGGTACTCCCACGCCATGCGCGCCACCCGCACGCAGGCCTCGGGATCGTCACCGTTCACATGGAAGATGGGGGCCTGCACCGTCTTGGCGACGTCGCTGCAGTACAGCGACGACCGGGCGAACTGCGGCGACGTGGTGAAGCCGATCTGGTGGTTGATGATGAGGTGAATGGTGCCACCCACCCTGTAGCCGGTGGTGTCGCTCATGGCGAGACACTCGGCCACGATGCCCTGACCGGCGAAGGCCGCGTCACCATGGATGAGCAACGGCAGGACCGAGTACGAATAGGGCCGGTCGATGCGGTCCTGCATGGCGCGGGCCATGCCCATGACGATGGGGTCGACGGTCTCGAGGTGGCTGGGGTTGGCAGCCAACTCGATGGGGATGTCGGCACCCGACGGGCTCTCGTACTTCCCGTTGGCACCCAGGTGGTACTTCACGTCGCCCGAGCCCTGCACCGACGAGGGATCCACGTAGCCCTCGAACTCACGGAAGATCTGGTCGTACGACTTGCCCATGATGTTGCCGAGCACGTTGAGACGACCGCGGTGAGCCATACCCAACACGGCGGCGTCCAGACCCTCGTCGGCCGCCGCACACAGAATCTCGTCGAGGACGGGAATGGCCGACTCGGCACCCTCGAGACCGAATCGCTTGGTGCCCACGTACTTCGTGGCGAGGAACTTCTCGAAGGCTTCGGCGGCGTTCAGACGCTCGAGGATGCGACGCTGCTGTTCGGCGGTGAAGGTGACCTTGCGACCCTCCATCTGTGACTGGATCCAGCGCTGTTCCTCGGTGTCCTGGATGTGCATGTACTCCACGCCGATGGTGCGGCAGTAGGCGTCGCGCAGCACGCCGAGCAGGTCACCGAGCGTCATCTTGGTGGTACCCGCCACACCGCCGGTGAGGAACTCGCGGTCGAGGTCCCAGATGGTCAGGCCGTACGTGGCCGGGTCGAGTTCGGCCGGCATCTGCGGTTCCTTCCACCGCAGCGGGTCGAGATCGGCGATGAGGTGGCCTCGCACGCGGTGCGTGCGGATGAGCGTGGCCACCTGCATCTGCTTGTGGAGCATCTGCTCTTCACGGTTCAGCGAGTTGCTGTCCTGGCGCCACTCGACCGCCTTGTAGGGCACACCCAGACTGGCGAAGACGCCCTCGTAGAAGCCGTGCTTGCCCAACAGATGCTCGTGCACCCGCTTGAGGAACATGCCCGACTCGGCACCCTGAATGATGCGGTGGTCGTAGGTGCTGGTGATGGTGACCACCTTCGACACGCCGAGGTCGGCCAGAGAACGCTCGTCGGCACCCTGGAACTCGGCCGGGTAGTCGATGGAGCCCACGCCGATGATGACGCCCTGGCCCGGCATGAGGCGGGGCACCGACTGCACCGTGCCGATGGTGCCGGGGTTGGTCAGCGACACCGTGGCGCCCTGGAAGTCGGCCACGGTGAGCTTGTTCGTCTTGACCTTGCGCAGGATCTCCTCGTAGGCAGCGAGGAAGCCGGCGAAGTCGAGCGTGTCGGCTTCGCGAAGGACCGGAACCACCAGCGTGCGAGTGCCATCACCCTTGTCGACGTCCACCGCCAGACCGATGTTCACATGCGGGTTGACCACGAGGCGCGGTTGCCCTGCCTCGTCCAGCACGTAGGTGTTGTTCATGTTGGGCACCGCATCGACGATGGCTCGCACGATGGCGTAGCCGATGAGATGGGTGAAGGAGACCTTGCCCTGGCCGGCACGCTCGCGGTAGCCGTTGATGACCTTCCGGTTCACCTCGAGCAACTTGGCGGGAACGTTGCGAAAACTCGTGGCGGTGGGAACGGTGAGGCTGCGCTCCATGTTGGTGGCGATGGCCGCCGCCACGCCACGGATGGGGGTGCCCACGCTGGCCGTGCCGTTGGCCGCCACCGCCGGAGGAGCCACCGGAGGAGCAGCGGGGGCTGGCTGCGTGGTGGTCACGATGGCTTCGGGTGCTGGTGCCACGGGGCTGTCGGCGAGTGCCACCACTGCGGTGGGTGCCATGGCGGCCGATTCGGTGGCGGACCGATAGTCGGTGAAGAACTCCTGCCAGTGCGCACCGACCGAGGAAGGATCGGCTTTGAACTGCTCGTACATCTCGTCGACGAGCCAGGAATTCGCGCCGAAAACAGCGCCAGCGGTGGGGTGGTCAGACACGCCCGAAATGGTAACCGTGCAGCCTCTGCTCAGGCGTGCACGCAGGTAGCGTTTTGCATATGTTTCGCCACATCACCCCCCGGGCGGCGCTCATCTCCACCGCTCTTGTCACCTCGTCACTCCTCGTAGGTTGCGGAGGCGGAGGCGACAGCGAACCCGCTCCCACGGTCGACGCCGACCTGGTGGTGACGGCAGTACCCACCATCCGCTGGGATGCCGAGGCCTACAGCGTGGCTGCGGGCGAGGTGACTGTGGCGGTGCGCAACGAGGACTCGGTGCGGCACACGCTGGTGGTGCTGAAGGACAAAGAGGTTGTGGGCGACATGGAACTCGTGGTGAACCGCCGCGGCGACGTCGACACCGGCACCATCACCCTCGAGGCTGGCACGTACCGCATCTTCTGCACCGTGCCCGGCCACCAGAACATGAACTCGGAACTCACGGTTTCCTGAACGCGACAGGGGCGGCCCGCAGGCCGCCCCTCTTCGTTCAGTACGTATCGATGTGTCGGCTCAGCCGAGGATGATCTCCGACAGGATCCACAACACGGCCCACAACACGAACGCCGAGATGATGGCGTTCTTGTGGCTCTCGTACGGCCACAGCAACTTGTTGGAGGTGCTGGTTCCACCCAGCAGGCCCAGGGCGTTGATCTCGAACAGGGCGCCGATGATGACGGCGATGATGAGGAACGTCCAGGCTGCGCCGGACTCTGCACCGGCGAAGGCCCCGTTGTAGAAGTGGCCAGCGCCCACCATGAAGAACAGCATGGACACCGAGAAGATGGTGTTCTGACGGCTGGCCAGCAGCGCCTTACGACCAGCAGCGGCAGCACCCGGATCGGCCTCGCCACCCTCCAACACGTTCACTGCGTTGGCCAGCACCACCTTCTGGTTCTTCCAGATGACCATCCACACGTTGGCGGCCATGGTGATGCCCAGCAGCATGCCCACCGAGATCGCTGCATTGTGACCGGCTCCGAAGGCCGAGTCGGGCGTCATGAAGTCCTTGAAGTAGTTCTCGACGAGGCCGGTGATGAGCAGGCCGGTGACCAGCGTGGCGATGGCTGCCCAGCGGAACCACCACAGCGCCCGGCGGGCCACTTTGTCGATGGCGATGTTGCGGGCACGCCCCTCGTCGCCGTAGGCGGCGAACGCAGGCACCTGCACCATGTTGAAGTAGTACAGCAAGCCGATCCACATGATGCCCACGAGGATGTGGAGCCATCGAAACAGGAACGTACCGAGATAGTCGGGATCGAGAAGCTCCATACGGGAGGCACCCCCTTGGTTGGCGACGGTTGGGTCGTGAGTGGACGAAAGTGCCGCGACCGTACCAAATGCCCGCACCGAGCCCACGGATGCGACCACGGGTAGCCTCAGGGCGACTTCGCGGAGGCATCCCCCAACCATGGCGCACGAGTTCATCTACACCTGTCACAAACTGGCCCGGCACTACCCACCCGATCGGACGGTGCTGGAGAACATCTCCCTGTCGTTCTACCCCGGCGCCAAGATCGGCGTCATCGGTGCCAACGGCTCGGGTAAGTCCAGCCTGCTGCGCATCATGGCCGGCCTCGACGACGGCTACACCGGTCAGGCACGGCTCACCCCCGGCTTCACCGTGGGCTACCTGGCGCAGGAACCGCAACTGGATCCCGCCAAAGATGTCCTGGGCAACGTGATGGACGGTGTGGCACCCGTGCGTGACCTCCTCACCCGCTACGACGAAGTGATGGCCATGTGGGGCGACCCCGATGCCGACTACGACAAGGTGGGCGCGCTCCAGGCCGAACTGGAGGACAAGATCGCAGCGGCCGACGCCTGGAGCCTGGACCGCAATGTGGAGATCGCCATGGACGCGTTGCGGTGTCCGCCAAACGACTCCGACGTCACCACGCTGTCGGGCGGTGAGAAGCGCCGAGTGGCGCTGTGTCGACTGCTGCTGAGCCGGCCCGACCTGTTGCTGCTGGACGAGCCGACCAACCACCTCGACGCCGAGAGCGTGGAGTGGTTGGAGCGCTTCCTGCAGGAGTACCACGGCACGGTGGTGGCCATCACCCACGACCGCT
>CAYMUC010000125.1:0-2025 GCA_964393535.1 uncultured Ilumatobacteraceae bacterium
CCCCCAACGGGATTCGAACCCGTGCCGCCACCTTGAAAGGGTGGTGTCCTAGGCCACTAGACGATGGGGGCTTGGGCCTCCCGCGGGAGCGTGAGAACTCTAGCAGCAGGTTTCTACGATCGCGCCAACCCGCTGTGGAGGGCCTCGACCACGTGCTCCAGCACCCACGACAGCCACAGGTACAACTGGTACTCGGCGAAGAGGGGATCCTCGGGTGGCACATCGCTGGGGTCGGTGTCGTCGTCGAGGTCCAGCAAGGTGCCCAACACCAGGCGGATCGCGTTCAGGGACCGCATGAACGCCCCCAGGCCGTCCTCGTTCACCTCCTCGAGCGTCAAGATCTCGGTGACCGTTTCCACCGACGAGAGTCGCGACGCCACCAACTCGTCACGCATCAGTCGTCGATACTCGCCATCACGCTCGGGATCGTCGTGGTAAGCAGCCGGGAACAGCCTCCGCACCCTTGGATCGTCGTCTGGAGCCTGCAACACCAAGTCCCGCAGTTGCTCGATCAAGCGCTCGACCAGGCCTCGCTCATCGTCCCCGAAGTTCAGGCGGTACCGGTCGGGAGCCAGTGCTTCAACGGGCGGTCGGGGTCGGCGCATACGTCGGATCATGCGTCGTCACGCTGCATCGTGGCCCACAATCCGTGCTCGTGGAGGCGGAACACGTCCATTTCCGCTCGCTCACGTGGGCCACTGGAGACCACGGCCCGACCCTTCTCGTGGACGTCGAGCATGAGTTCGTGGGCCTTGGCCTTGGAGTAGCCGAACAACTTCTGGAACACGTACGTCACATACGACATCAGGTTGATCGGATCGTTCCACACCAGAACGATCCACGGCCGGTCCTCGCGCACATCGACGTCACCGGTGGGTGCGTCCAGTTCGGCGGGCGCCGTGGAGGCTTTGGGCATGCCCACAGTCTCGCCCACGCGACCTCGACCGGTCACGCGCGGCGATGCCGCCGATACCATGAACCGTCGTATGGCCCTCGGCGCACGCCCCCTCGTCCCGTCGCGGCTGACGCCGGGCGGCGTCGTGCACGGCGCTCGTCGGGCCCCTCGCAGCGTGGTCGGCGGGTACGTCGCCCTCACCAAACCGCGCATCATCGAGTTACTGCTCATCACCACGGTCCCCACCATGGTGTTGGCCGCCAAGGGCTGGCCGCAGTGGGATCTCCTGGGCATCACCTTGTTGGGCGGCACTCTTGCTGCCGGGGGCGCCAACGCCATCAACATGGTGGTCGATCGTGACATCGATGCACTGATGCAGCGCACCCAAGGTCGTCCTCTCGTCACTGGTCTGATCAAGCCATCGCATGCGTTGGTGTTCGCCCTCACGCTCGAGGCAGCGGCATTCGCCGTGCTGTGGGCCGGTGCCAACCTGCTCTCTGCCGTGTTGGCCGCCTCGGCAGCTCTCTTCTACGTCTTCGTCTACACGTTGTGGTTAAAGCGCACGAGTCGACAGAACATCGTGATCGGGGGAGCAGCGGGTGCCGTGCCCGTACTGGTCGGCTGGGCGGCGGTGCGAGACTCCCTCGACTGGGCCCCCGTGGTGTTGTTCGTGGCCATCTTCTTCTGGACCCCACCTCACTTCTGGGCCCTGGCCATTCGGCATGCCGACGACTACCGGGCTGCCGACGTGCCCATGCTGCCCGTGGTGGAGACCATGGAACGGACCATCCGCCAGATGGTCATCTACACCGTGATCCTGGTGGGTGTCACCCTGGTCATGCTGCCGCTGTCGGATCTCGGCTGGATCTACGGCGTGTCGGCGGGGGTGCTGGGTGCGTTGTTCCTGTGGGGGACCATCGACCTCGGGCGCCGCCCTTCGGTCGCCCGATCCATGCGCCTGTTCGGATTTTCCATCACGTATGTGAGCCTGCTGTTCCTGGCGATCACCGTCGATGTGCTGGTGCGATATGGATGGTGATCGCTGCAATTTCCGACCGTGGCAGACCCTACGGGTAGTGTCGCGTTGATTGACGGAGAAAGAGTTTGAGCGCATGACCACCATCGACACC
>CAYMUC010000125.1:2035-7635 GCA_964393535.1 uncultured Ilumatobacteraceae bacterium
CTCTGCTCCAGCGGCCGGCGCCGGGACCGGTGTGGGCCGACTGTTGGCAGGGATCGCTGCCTGGATCACCACGAGTGATCACAAACGGCTGGGCCGACTTCTCATCGGTGTCAGCCTCCTGGTGGCGCTCGCTGCTGCAGTCGTCGCATTGCTGCTCGGCATCGAGCGCCTCGACACTGCCGACTACTCGCTCCTCAGCGCTGACAGTGCTGCACGGCTCACCACGGCCATGCAGATCGGTCTGGGTCTGGGCGCGGCGGCTCCTTTGTTGTTGGGTGTTGCGGTGGCGGTGGTGCCGCTGCAGTTGGGCTCTCGTGCACTTGCCATGCCCCGCGCTGGCGCACTGGGGTTCTGGACCTGGCTCACCGGCCTGGGCATGGTGGTGTGGGCACTCGCCGACAACGGCGGACCCGGTGGCGCCGATGCGCAGATGACCGACATGTACGTGGCCGCTCTCGGCCTGGTGGCGCTGGGGCTCGTGCTGGTGGCCGGTTCGCTCGTGGTGACGGTCCTCACCAACAGGGCACCCGGAATGACGCTCGAGCGAGTCCCCTCGCTGGCCTGGGGTGCCTTGGTCGGTGGCCTTGCCACCATCGTCTCCATGCCGGTCCTGCTGGGCAACGTCGTCTACCTGTTCGTGGACGGTCGCAACGCACAGGTCGCCTTCGGTGGTGCCGACGGACTCGACACATGGACGTCCTGGGTGCTGTCGCAGCCCCAGACGCTGGTGTACGCCATCATCGCCTTGGGTGCCGCAGCCGACATCATCGTCACCGTCAGCCGTGGTCGTCATCCGTTGCGCCCGGGCCTGGCGGTGGGCTTGGGTCTCATGGCCGTGGCAGCCCTGGCCGGTGTCACGCAGCTGCCCCACACGCTTTCGTGGACCGGCGACGGCTTCTTGGACAATGCCGGCGACAAGATCGCCGATCTGCTGCCCTACCTCCTGTTCAACGGCCTTCCCACTCTCGGCATCTTGGTGGTGCTGGGTGTGGCGCTGCTCGGCCTGAAGACCGGCAAGCCCAAGCCCACGGGCGCGCTCACCTTCTCGGTCCTGGGCGTGGGCATGATCCTCACGGGTGCCGCTGGCAACCTGCTGCAGCGCATCACTGACCTGGAACTCGAGGGCACCACCTTCGGAGAAGGCGCCTACGTGTATGTCACCTACGGCGCCATCATCGTGGCGCTCGGCTCGGTTGCGCACTGGGGTCCCAAGTTGTGGGGTCGGCGTATGCCCGACCCCGCTCTGCATCTGCTCGCGCTGGGGGCGTTCGGTGCCACCGTGGTGTCGTCGCTGCCGCTCTACATCGCCGGCTTCCTGGACGATCCCGCCGACGTGTGGTTCACGCTGTCGACCATCGGTCATGCGCTCATGGTGTTGGTGCTGCTGGGTTTCATCCTCTTGGCCTTGCGCAGTTTCACCGGTGGCCCCACTGCCGGTGACGATCCCTGGGACGGCCAGACTCTCGAGTGGGCCACCTCGTCCCCGCCACCGGTCGACAACTTCCCTGTCATCCCACAGGTGCTGTCGGCTGAACCCCTGTTCGACATGAAGCCCACCGGAGGTGAGGCGTGACCTACGCACTGCCCGCCGGGCCCCAGCCCGCACCCAAGCGCCAGGTACTTCTCGCCACCGGCATTGCCGTGGGTGCTGGTAGCACGATGTTCGCCGGCATGCTGGCGCTCTGGCTGCGGTTCCGTGCCGCTGCGCCCGTCCGCGAGGGCGACAAGCGCCCGTTCATCAAGGACTGGTTGCCTGCAGACGTGAAGATTCCCGAGGTTCCCACCAACGTGATGTTGATCACGTTCGGTGTGGCCTGCGTGATGGCCCAGTGGGCCGTGTACGCCGCAAAGCGTCAGGACCGCAGCCACACGGTGTTGGCTTTGGCGGTCACGGCGCTCATGGGTGTCGCCGCCCTGAACGGCCAGATCTTCACCTTTACGCAGATGGACATCGGTGTCAGCGACAACGCATACGGAGCGATGTTCTACGCCCTCACCGGCACTTTCACCGCCCTCGTGATCGCCGGACTGGTGATGACCGCTGCAAGCCTCGTGCGCTACCTCGGCGGGCGCACATCCGAGCGTGACCTCATCGCAGCGCATGCTCTCACCTGGTACTTCCTGGCTGCGGCGTATACCGCGCTGTGGTTCGTTGTCTACGTGCAGAAGTAAGGAGCAGTCGACGACATGGTGCGCAACGGTTCCAAACTCCTGATCGGACTGGCGGTCGCCTCGCTGGTGGCCTTCGTGGTCTATGGGGCCACACAGTCGTGGGGCTCACTTGGCGTGGTCGGCTTGGCCGGCGCTCTGGTGACGTTCATCCTCCTGGCGGTGCTCACCGTCGAGAGCGGCGAGGGTGATGTCGATCCCACAACTTCGGCCGCAGCGACTGCCGCCGCTACTGCTCCGGCGCCCGGTGCGAGTCTGTGGCCACTGGCCGGGGCTCTTGGTGCGGGCCTCGTGGTTGTGGGTCTCGTCACCCACCAAATGGTGTTCATCCTGGGTGTTGCGGCCCTGGTTGCAGTGTTCGTCGAGTGGCTGGTGCAGGCCTGGGCAGAACGAGCCTCAGCGGATCGTGGCTACAACGTCGAAGTGCGCCGCCGTCTCATGTTCCCCCTGGAGTTGCCCATCGCCGCTGCTCTTGGGCTGGGTGTCGTCATCTGGTCGTTCTCCCGCATCATGCTGGCGGTCGACAAGTCCACCGGCGCCATCGTGTTCATCGTGGCCGCGGCTTTGGTGCTGCTGTTCGGTTTCCTGTTCGCCATGGGCCGAAGCATCGGCCGGACCCTGGTGGCGGCCATCTGCACCATCGGCGGTGTCGGCATCCTTGCCGCTGGCATCGCCGGAGCCTCCAGTGGTGAGCGGGACCAGTTGATCGAGGCCTACGAAGAGGGGCACTACACGCACAAGAAGTGCGGGCCCGAGAAGGACAAGTACTTCGACAAGCACGCTCTGCGGCACGTGTCCATGAAGTCCGCCATCGCTGGCCGGGTCATTCTCGAAAATGGCCGTCTGCGTGGGGAGATGCTCGGAATCGGTGAGCAGGAACTGATCACCATCGCCCGCATGAACCCGTCCGACATCCTGTTCGAGAACCGCGACGCTGGCGACTACCGCTTGGCGGTCTACCTGGGTCAGGCTCCTCGTACCGACGAGGAGGGGAACCCGGTCGAGGGCCCCGATGGCCAGCCGTTGCTCGAAGAGGTCATCGATTGCACACAGTTGAAGAAGGAAGGCGAGGAGGGCATGCTCACACTCACGGTGCCCAAGCCCAGCAATCCGAATGACCCGTACCGGTTCTACATCCCGGGTCTGCCCGATGCCGAGATCCAGCTGGTCGTGCCATGAGTGACACTCAGCACGGAGACTCGCTGGCGCGCGCGTCACGACGCGCGACTACCGTTGACGTTGCGCCCAACCCCGTGGGAGTTCCGACGATGAAGCACACGTTTCGCAGATTCCGTGCCGCAGCTCTGACTGGTGTCGGCTTGGTGGTGCTGGCCAGTTGCGCCCAGGACGCACCGCAGGACTTCTTCCAGCCCGAGGGGCCGAACGCTCAGAAGATCGACGATCTTCAAAAGCCCGTGTTCTACACCGCCGGTGTGGTGGGCCTCATCGTCTTCGGCGTGGTCGCATACACGTTGTTGAAGTACCGCGATCGGGGCCAACCCATTCCCGAACAGACGCACGGTAAGCCAGCGCTGGAGATCGGCCTGACCATTCTTCCTGCGCTCATTCTTGCCGTCATCGGAACCTTCACCGCCCGTACGGTGTTCGATCTCGCCAAAGAGAGCGACACCGAGATGGTCATCAACGTCACGGGCCAGCAGTGGTGGTGGGAATACGACTACCCCATCCAGGGTGACTATGGGATCGAGAGGCCCATCATCACGTCCGGGCAGATCGTGTTCCCAGTGGACACCAAGGTGCTGCTGCGGGTCACCAGCCGAGACGTCATCCACTCGTACTGGATTCCCAAGCTCAACGGCAAGAAGGACGCAGTTCCTGGCCGAGTTCACACACTTCGACTCGAGGCCGAGCAACCCGGAATCTATGCCGGTCAGTGCACGGAGTTCTGTGGCTTGTCGCACGCCAACATGCGTATGGAAGCCGTCGCCTTGTCGAGGGAAGACTTCGCCGCCTGGGTGGCACGCCAGCAGCAACCCCAACCCATGCTCTCTGGCGACAGTGCCGAAGCGTTGGGCCAAGGGGTCTTCATCGCTCAGTGTGCTCGTTGCCACCAGATCGACGGCCTCGAACGAGCTGATGGAAGCCCCATCATCGCCGCACCCGACGAGAACGTCTGGTCTGGTGCTGCGCCGAACATGACGCATTTCGCCTCGCGCAACACGTTCGCCGGTGCCACGTGGGACCTGCTCACGCCCGAGTGCCGTGCCGACGTGTGGGAGTCGGACCCTGCGTCGTTCGGTGCGAAGTACCTCGCCGGCGTGACCCCGGACTGCTTGGCACAGACCGATCTGCGCGAATGGTTGCGCAACGCACCCGGGAAGAAGCCCATGTATGCCGACCCGGCCAAGTTGGCCGAGACCAATGGCCTCTATCGCGGTATGCCCTACCTGGGCCTCACTGAAGACGACATCGATTCACTCATCGCCTATTTGGTGACCTTGAAGTGACAGGAGCGCACTGATGGCCATCATCGAACGTCCCGAAGTTGCCCCCGCAACCACAGCGCCCGGACAACTCACCGTCGCCACGCCGACCACGGCCATGGGCGTGTTCAAACGACCCGTGTCCAGCACCGGGTGGCGGTCGTGGTTGTTCACCGTCGACCACAAGAAGCTCGGCATCATGTACGGCGCCGTCGCCATGTTCTTCTTCGTGGTGGGCGGTGTACAGGCACTGCTGATCCGTCTGCAGTTGGCAGCACCCGACGGCAAGGTCTTGTCGGCTGACCTGTACAACCAGATGTTCACCATGCACGCCACCACCATGGTGTTCCTCTTCATCATGCCCATGGCGGCGGCTTTCGCGAACTACATGATCCCTCTCCAGTTGGGTGCTCGCGACGTGGCGTTCCCGCGCATCAACGCCTTCGGCTTCTGGACCTTCCTTGCCGGTGGCCTGTTGCTGAACACCTCGTGGTTCCTCGGTGGCGCCGCTGACGGCGGTTGGTTCATGTACGCCCCGAACTCCGGACCCATCTTCTCGCCGTCCAACGGTGTCGACTACTGGGCCATGGGGCTTCAGATCACCGGTATCGCCTCGCTCACCGGTGCCATCAACCTCATCGTCACCATCTTGAACATGCGCGCTCCCGGCATGAGCCTCATGCGCATGCCGATCTTCACCTGGATGATGCTGGTCACCCAGTTCCTGCTGCTGTTCGCCATGCCCGTCATCACGGTGGCGTTGTTCCTGCTCACCTTCCAGCGCAGTTTCGGAGCGACGTTCTTCGACGTGGCTGCCGGTGCCGACCCACTGCTGTGGCAGCACTTGTTCTGGATCTTCGGTCACCCCGAGGTGTACATCATCGTGTTGCCGGCGTTCGGCATCTTGTCCGAGGTGTTGCCGGTGTTCTCGAAGAAGCCGCTGTTCGGCTACCCCTTCGTGGTGTTCTCCGGTGCAGCGATCGGCTT
>CAYMUC010000126.1:0-7501 GCA_964393535.1 uncultured Ilumatobacteraceae bacterium
ACGCTCGAACTTCGCCTTACTCATCGCTCATCAAACTCCGTGTGCTGGTGGACCGATGATGATGACGGTCCGGGTGATTGTGGATTTGGCTGTTGGATTGCGGGGCGAAGCCCGGTCGTAGGTGGTAGCGGCGATCGGGATCGAACCGATGACCTTCCGATTATGAGCCGGATGCTCTGACCAACTGAGCTACGCCGCCCGGACGACCACCGGGTTGCCGCAGACGGCATCCCGGCCGAGCCCTCTGTGGGAATCGAACCCACGACACCAGCCTTACCATGGCTGTGCTCTGCCGACTGAGCTAAGAGGGCGAGCGCGGCAGTGCCGCGACCGACGGGTCAGCATAGCGGCGTGTGTCTGCTTCACACCAAGCGCTTCGACGTGTTCTGAGCGGCTACGTTCACGTGCTCGTGACCATGGTGTCGGTTCGGCGGGCGACCAGAGACGATGCAGAGGCCATCGCGCGCATCTACAACTACGAGGTGGAAAACACCACGGCGACTTTGGATCTGGTGCCCCGTTCACTGGCGGACCAGACGCGCTGGATCGAGGAGCGGAGCGGAGCATTCACCGCAATCGTTGCCGAGCAGGAGGGTGAGGTCGTTGGTTTCGCGGCCTTGTCGGCCTACAAGGAGCGTGCGGCGTATCGGGGCACCGTGGAGGACTCGGTGTATGTGAGTCGCGAGGCCCACGGTCGCGGGGTGGGGCGTCTCTTGCTCTCGGCGGTGATCGACCATGCCGATGCGGCTGGTTTCCATGTCGTGATGGCCCGTATCGAGGCGACCGGGTTGGCTTCGCGCCGTCTGCACGAGGCATGTGGGTTCGGCCTGGTCGGCGTGGAACGAGAGGTGGGGCGCAAGTTCAATCGCTGGCTGGACGTGGCGGTGTACCAACTGCTCATGCGGGATCGCCACCTCTGACGCGACGAAGGCGCCCCGGAGGGCGCCAACGTTCACATGGTGGGCCGGGAAGGATTTGAACCTCCGTAGGCGTATGCCGGCAGATTTACAGTCTGCTCCCTTTGGCCGCTCGGGCACCGACCCAGGGACACGGACTGTAGCGGATGGGGTCGGCGCTTCACACAGTCACCCATTAGCGTTGGGATCATGCCGAGTTTCGACGTGGTGTCCGAGGTGGACCGCCAGGAGGTCCGTAACGCCCTTGATCAGGCACAGCGCGAGATCTCCACCAGATTCGACTTCAAGGGAACGAACTCCTCGATCGAACAGAACGACCTGGTGATCACCCTGCGGACGGTCAGCGAGGATCGACTCACAGCGCTGAAGGTGGTGCTCGAGGAGCGTCTGGTGAAACGGGGGGTCTCGCTGAAAGGCCTCGACTGGGGCAAAGTCGAACAGGCCTCGGGAGACACCGTGCGCCAAGTGGTCACCATTCAGGTCGGGATCTCGAGCGACAAGGCTCGCGAGATCAACAAACTGATCAAGGAGAAGGCTCCCAAGGGGACTTCCTCGCAGACCCAAGGCGATCAGGTGCGGGTGACCTCCAAGAAGCGAGACGATCTCCAGGCGGTGATCGCCCTGCTGAAGGGTGCCGATCTCGGCGTACCACTGCAGTTCAACAACTTCCGCGACTGACGGTGTCTCGGCGCCGCCCGGAGGTCAGTCCTCGGTCGGTGTCTCTGCGGCACGCCTTTGTAGTTCGTGAACGACCGACGAGTCGGCCAGAGTGGTGGTGTCGCCCAGGTTGCGCCCTTCGGCGACATCACGCAGGAGACGCCGCATGATCTTGCCCGACCGGGTCTTGGGCAAGTCGGGCGTGAAGTAGATCTGCTTGGGTTTGGCAAGAGCGCCGATCTCTCGGGCGACATGGGCTCGCAGTTCGGAACTTGGGACGTCGCTGCCGCTCCGCAACGTGACGAAGGCGATCACCGCTTGACCCGTCGTGGCATCCTGCGCCCCCACGACGGCCGCCTCGGCCACTGCTGGATGCGACACCAACGCCGACTCGACCTCGGTGGTGGAGATGCGGTGGCCCGACACATTCATGACGTCATCCACTCGGCCGAGGATCCACAGATATCCCTCGGCGTCGAGTTTGGCTCCATCACCAGCGAAGTAGCGGCCCTCGTAGCGACTCCAGTACGTGTCGCGGTAGCGCTGGGGATCACCCCAGATACCCCGCAGCATTCCCGGCCACGGTTGCGTGAGGGTGAGGTAACCACCACCTTGTCGGATGGCCCCGCCGGTCTCGTCGACCAACTCCGCCGACACACCAGGAAGGGGAAAGGTTCCCGAGCCAGGCTTCAGCACCGTCTCGCCTGGGAGAGGGCTGATCATGATCCCGCCCGTCTCGGTCTGCCACCAGGTGTCCACGATGGGACACTGCTCCCCACCGATGTGTTTCCAGTACCACATCCACGCCTCGGGATTGATCGGCTCGCCCACCGAACCGAGCAGTCGCAGACTGGAGAGATCATGGCGGGCCGGTTCGGCGTCGCCCCACTTCATGAACGTTCGGATGGCAGTGGGGGCGGTGTAGAAGATGGTGACCCGGTAGCGCTCGATGATGTCCCAGAACCGGTCGTTTCCCGGATGGTTGGGCACCCCCTCGTACATGACCTGAGTGGCTCCGTTGGCGAGAGGTCCGTACACCAGGTAACTGTGGCCGGTGATCCAACCGACATCGGCGGTGCACCAGTACACGTCGGTGTCGGGTCGGAGGTCGAACACGTAGCGGTGAGTGGTCGTGACGTGGGTGAGGTACCCGCCCGAGGTGTGCATGATGCCCTTGGGCTTCCCGGTGGTGCCCGAGGTGTACAGCAGGAACAGCAGTTGCTCGCTGTCCATGGGTTCGGCCGGACACACCGGAGCGGCACTCGCCATGAGGTCGTGGTACCAGTGGTCGCGTCCCTCGACCATGTCGATGGGATTGTGGCCCCGTTGAACCACGACCACGTGTTGGATCGTCGGCGTGGACGACAACGCCTCGTCGGCCTGTGGCTTGAGAGGAAACACTTCGCCACGGCGCCACCCGCCGTCGGCAGTGATGAGGACCTTGGCTTCGGCATCGTTGATGCGATCGGCGAGCGACTGCGCCGAGAAGCCTCCGAACACCACGCTGTGAGCGGCCCCGATACGAGCACACGCCAACATGGCCACGACCGCCTCGGGGATCATGGGTAGATAGATGTTGACCCGGTCACCTCGCTGAACTCCCAGGCCCAGGAGCACATTGGCGAAGCGTTGCACCTCGTCCAGCAGGTCGGCGTAGGTGACCGTGCGTGTATCGCCTGGCTCCCCTTCCCAATGGATCGCCACTCGGTCTCCGTTACCTGCCTCCACGTGTCGGTCGACGCAGTTGTAGGCCACGTTCAACCTGCCGCCAACGAACCAGCGTGCATCGGGCAGGGTCCATTCACAGACCGTGTGCCAGGGCTCAGCCCAGGTCACAAACTCCTGAGCACGCCGCGCCCAATAGGCGTTCCTGTCGGCGGCGGCCTCGCCCCTCAGGTCGAGTCCCTGGGTCACCGAGGCGGCGGCGAAGCCGGGGGGCGGCGAAAAGTGGCGGTCCTCGACCAGCAGATCGTCGATCGTGTCCGGCGTGTCGGCCATGGTGGATCCCCCTGTCCCGTTCCAGTCCATCAGCGGCGAGGTGTGGACCGTGACCTTAGATGGTGGTCGGCGTCGGGGTGAACGATCAGGGGTCGGATGAGAGATCCCATTCGGCAACGCTGAAGCCTCCCAGACCCGTGGGGTCGAGGAGAGCCTCGGCCTCGCCTACTCGGCTGCGCATTCGCAGGGCGACGAGGTCGGGGCGCGAGGCGTGATCGTGCCAGTACTGGCGACCTTGGGTGACCAGTTCGTCGATACCCCATCGCTGCAGCCACTGCCCTTGCGTGCGAACGACACTGGGAGTACCAAGTGTGAGCGCCAACTGATCGAGGGCTACCTCGGTGGTGATGTCCTGGTCTCCGGGGTCGGAGAGATAGTGGCCGCCTCGCTCGTGCCCGCGATACGTGCGTAGCCACTGACGCCAGGGTCGCAGTGCCAAGTGATGGGTACTGGCCACGGCGTAGTCGATGATCACCAGTCGCCCTGCTCTGACCGCACTTCTGGCCCGATCGAGCACCTGCCGGGCCTCATCGTGCAGCGGGGCTCGGGCACCATGGGGAGCGGTGGCGGGAAGAGACACATCGGTGGGTGGCTCGAGTGGTCGCAACACCTCGACGACCCGGCCTCCCTGGACGGCGACGTAGGCCTCGCGCCAGACACCGTCGAACACCGCCAGCCGGAACGGCACGTTGTCGATGAGTTCGTTGGCGAACACCACACCCACTGCACGGTCGGTAGGGACCTCGGCGACACTGATGATGCCTTCGGGGTGTTGCGCCCGTTGAGCTGCCGACCGTTCGACGGCCACGTACTGCAGGGCTTCGATGCACCGGGGACGACTCGACAGCACCGACCGGGCGAGAGTTCCCGGCCCTGCGCCGAGGTCCACACAGCGGAACGCACGTGGCCTCCCGAGCCGCTCCCATTCGTGGTCCAACCACCGACCCACGACGGCACCGAACAAGGGACCGACCTCGGGAGAGGTCAGGAAATCGCCTCGTCGCCCCGCACGTCCGGTGGTCGTATAGAACCCGGACTCCCCGTACAAGGCGATGTCCAGGAAACGATCGAAGCGAAGCGCTCCCCCACTGGCCTGCGCCGAGGCGGCGACTTCGTCAGAGGCCGAAGGCACCCGTGAGGTCCGAGAGGTCGCCGAAACGCGTGATCAAACCGGGCAGAACACCCATGACCAACGTGGCCACGCCAGTGATGGTGAGTGCAGCGACCAACGGGGGAGGTGTATGCACTCGCCCGGATGCGTCGACATCGGCGGGGACGGGACGCATCCAGATCTCCCGCATGAGGTTGCCGTAGTAGCCGAAGGCGATGACCGAGTTGACCGCACCGATGATGGCCAGGGCGTACGCCCATCCGGTGCCGGCGTCGAGCACCGCCTTGAACGCCGTGAATTTGCCGATCCAGCCGCCGAGCGGCGGGATACCCGCCAGAGATGCCAGGAAGATGGTCATGAGGACTCCGAGCCCAGGCGCGTACGAGAACAGTCCCCCAAAGCTGGCGATGTCGCCCGAACGGGTGTGGCGGGCGACAGCCAAGACGATGGCGAAGACGCCAAGGTTCATCGCTGCATACACACCCAGGTAGGTGACGACGGCCGTGAGTGCGGAGTCGGCCACGCTGGAGGTACCGGCGAAGGCCAGTGCCATGAGAATGAAACCACCTTGGCTCACCGACGAGTAGGCCAACATGCGAACCACGTTGCGCTGACGGAGTGCCACCACGTTGCCCACGGTCATGGTGAGCGCAGACAACACCCAGAGCACGGGCTCCCAGACATCGGAGCCACCGGGGAAGGCGACGAACAGCATGACGACCAGTGCCACGAAGCCCGCCGCCTTCGACGCCACCGACAGGAACGCCGTGACGGGTGTGGGCGCACCCTCGTACGTGTCGGGTGCCCAGGTGTGGAACGGCACTGCCGACACCTTGAAGGCGAATCCGGCGATGATGAACACGATCGCCAAGGCCTCCACTCCAGCGAACCCGTCTCGTTGGCCAATGGCGGCACCGATGTCGACGAGGCGGGTGCTCGAGGCGAGGCCGTACAGCAACGACATGCCGTAGAGCATGAGGGCCGAGGCGAACACGCCGAGAAGGAAGTACTTCACGCCCGCTTCGTTGGAGCGGGAGTCCCGCTTACGCCAGGCGGCCATCAGGTACGCAGGGATGGACAGCAGTTCCAGCGCCACGAACACACTCACGAGGTCACGACTGGAGGCCATCATGACCATGCCCAGCACGCTGGACAGCAGCAACAGGTAGTACTCGCCCTGGTAGTAGTCGCCTTCTTCCACATAGGTGGTGCTGAGCAACACCACCACGTAACCAGCCGCGAGGAAAAGCAGCTTGAGCGCTAGAGAGAAGTCGTCGACGACGTAGCGGCCGTCGAACAGGGAACGGACGCCTTCATCGGACACGGCCAAGGTGACCACCGGCAGCATGGCGGCCAGCAGCACGAAACTGGCCATGGCGCTGGTGATCCACTTGCGGGTCTCGGACAGGTTCACCTCGACCAGCAGCAGCAGGAAGATGCCGACCCCCAGCACGATCTCGGGAGCGAGAGCGTGGTAGTCGATCGTGGGCGTGACCCAATCGGCCGCCTGGGCCAGCATCGCCACCATGGGTCAGCCCCCCACCCGGAAGGCCGACAAGGTCACCTGCACCGCTGGATCGAACACCTTGAACATGAGGTTCGGCACCACACCGAACACCACGATGGACAGCAACAGCGGCGTCCAAGCGATCCACTCGGTGGTCTTCACATCCACGAGTTCGTCGTGATGCCCATGGCTGTGAGCATCGTGAGCCCCGTGGCCGTGAGCGTCGTGGTGGTCACCCTGGGAGGCGAACTCGGCCTTGGGTTCGCCGAAGGCCGTGCGCTGGTACATCCACAGGAGGTACGCCGCGGCGAACACGGTTCCCAGTGCAGCGATGACCATGAGCGTGCGGAACAGGGCTTCGTTGAGGCCAGGTGCCGGATTGTACGCCGACAGGATGGCGGGGAACTCGCCCCAGAACCCGGCAAGACCCGGCAGACCGAGGCTGGCCATGGCACAGAATCCCATGATCCATCCGAGACGCGGCATCTGCTTGAGCAGACCGCCCAGTCGGGCGATCTCCAGTGTGTGGTAGCGGTCCTTCACCGATCCTGCGACGAAGAACAGCATGCCGGTGATGAGGCCGTGGGCGACCATGCCGAACATGGCGGCGTTGACGCCGAACTCGGTGAGCGTGGAGATGCCCAGCATGACGAAGCCCATGTGGGCCACCGACGAAAAGGCGATGAGTCGCTTCATGTCGGTCTGAGCCAGACAGCCGAGCGCCCCGTAGATGATGCCGATGACGGCGAGCACACCGATGACCGGCGCCCATTCGCGGGCGGCATCGGGCAGCACCGGAATGGCGATACGCACGAAGCCGTAGGTTCCCAACTTCAGCAGGATGGCCGCCAGGATGACCGATCCCTGTGTGGGTGCTTGCGTGTGCGCGTCGGGCAACCACGTGTGGAAGGGGAACATGGGCACCTTCACGGCGAAGCCGATGAACATGCCTGCGAAGATCCAGATCTGGACGTTCTTTGCGATGCCGGCCCCGGCATCCACGAGGTACGGGATGGAGAACGACTCGGCACCGGTCTTGAAGAAGAGGGCCAAGAACGCCACCAGCATGAGCGCCGAACCGAACATGGTGTAGAGGAAGAACTTCAACGACGCATATTGGCGCTGTTCACCGCCCCACACGCCGATCATGAAGTACATGGGCAACAGGACCACTTCGAAGAACACGAAGAACAGGATCAGGTCCTGGGCGATGAACGTGCCAGCCATACCGGTCTGCAGGACCAGCATGAGGCTGAGGAACGCCTTGGGATTGCCCGGGGACGGAATGTGGTCCCACGAGTAGATCATCAC
>CAYMUC010000127.1:0-7472 GCA_964393535.1 uncultured Ilumatobacteraceae bacterium
GTATGGCACTCACACAATGAGACGTACAAAGGCATCACTGATCTATCGCAGGACGAAGAACCTGCGGGTCGTTCAACTGCTGCTCGGCCATACGAAGCTGGAGAGCACCGTTCGATATCTGGGAATTGAGGTCGATGACGCCCTGGAAATGGCGGAACAGACCGAAGTGTGACCATATGTAGCGGCGGCCAAAGTCAGGCCGTCGCTAATCGGCCAAAAGCAGTCACTCAGGTAGATTAATGTATGTTTGATTACGGGCTCCGTTCTTTGTTTTTCCTTCATTACGTAGGGATTCAGCGTCAAATGGCGCTTTTCTAAATGCCACATCCGCACATGGTTCTTACTCCAGTAGCCTGGAAGATCGGCCTACATCTATAGGTTTGCACCGGCGCAGCATTGATACCATAACACCACCTATAAGCTGATATTCTGCTTCGACGGATCGGCAGCACAAGGCCAACCAGCGCCCCATTCGCCGTGCGCAAAACGGGAACCGCAGCAAGGTTAACGCCTGACGGCAACCGTTCGGCGGCTAGTCTTGCTAGCCGTCTGTTCTAGGCTAGATTCAATTCATTAGCTGCAAAAACCTTCTGAATAGCTTTGTTCCATTTTCAGAAAATGGAATCAAAGACTGACTCCATGGAGGGCCAGATCTTGCTCAAGTCGACTTGACCACCAATCTCAACTGCGAGCTTGCGAATTAACCTAATTTCTTGTGCGGGTCGGATCACCCTGGTGGACAGGTGTCGATAGTCCTCAACTAGCGTTTTAATTTGGTGGCGAGCTCTCTACTTAATCTGCGTACGGAGGCGTGATGAGGCTACTTATCCTTGGGGCTATAATATTTCTCGGGGCTTGCACTTCAAAACCTGTGAATGATGTCGAAACCTCTAAGTACCTTGGCTATGTTGCAATAAATCCGATATCTATTCCTCGATCAATTTTTATACCTAAAATTGACAAGTCAGAGGGAGTGAATGAGGCAGACGCCTCAAAAAAAATAGCATCTGGCGAATTTTCGCCAGCACTGGATAACTTAGTGAATAGCGCTGCTAGGATTTCTATCCGTGAAGTCTCATCAAAAGGGGATGTTAAATATCTCTCAGCAGCAGTAAGCGATGAAAACAAAACATATAACGCAACTATAGATTATATAAAATATTATAATGCGTCTGTCCCGGTTAAAGTTTCTTTCGTATCGCCTGGTGTGTCCCCAAAAGAATCTATCGTAGTTTTAGGATTAGCAGTGGGCGTAGGGCTCAGAGCTGAGGCTATCTTTTTCTCCGCAAGCGGTGGCGCTGCGATATCAGACATAATAAATATTGGTATTTCAGCTCAGAAAAATGAGATTTCTGGGACTATGTCATTTCAAACTATGGGAATTGAAAGCAAAGCGATATCTGACTCTCTTCCCATACCAGCTCAACTGAGCGCCCCAGCCATTCAAGGGGCGCTGCAAGCAATGTCAAGCATGAAGGCAAACATCTATGCTTCTGATACTCGAGTGAGTCCTCAGATCGTTGGCTTCGAAATTCAGTCATACCCAGATGGGGTGACTATTAGCGACATATTGAACGCAATCCAAATGACAAAGGCTGATATTGTAAATGCAGTCGCCGATGAGTTGAAGACACGGGTAACTTATACTTTACGTCCCGTTCTCTAGGTCGCCGTTTTAGTGAACTAATTACGCGGACTATCGATGTTGGAATTGTTGAGCTGCCACTAAGCAAAAAAATGGAATCTGCCAAATGCTGAAACATCCACTTCTGACCGCACTGACGCTAATGACTTTTCATGCTGACTTAGTGAACGCCAATGAATTTTCACAGCCATGGGAGAGCCCAAGTGCGGCTATAATTTTAGATCCGTATGAGAAGAATAAAATAAATTGGGACGAATTGCAGAAGGATAGAAAAGTCGTCGCCATTATTCATAAGGCAACAGAAGGCTTGCGCGTTGATAAGGAATATCAAGCTCGAATGGCAGAGGCAAAGAAACGTGGATACCTTTGGGGGTCCTACCACTTGGGAAGACCTGGAAACCCTATTGAGCAAGCAGAAAAGTATCTTTCAGTAATTGATGCTTCGGAAAGTGATTTGATTGCTCTAGATCTCGAAGAAATCTCCTCGAACTTCATGAACCTGAAAGATGCGAATGAATTTATAGAGTATATCGCTAAGAAGACCAATCGAATTCCCATTCTTTATACGAACCATAGCACCACTAAGAAGATAATAAGTGAGTCATCAAAAGATAGCATTATTCTGAAATCTCCGCTTTGGTATGCGCGATTCAGAAGAGAAATACCCGACTTCCCTATTGGTGGTTGGAAGACCTATACCATCTGGCAGTTTTCGAGTGAAATTAACTGCACGACAAACGTATCTTGTCTTTATCGCGTACCTGGTACCGCGATGGATATGGATGTGAATGTCTTTAACGGAACTATCACAACGTTGAAGGAGAAGTGGCCACTAACACCTCCTTTCAATCCTTGAGTGCAGTCTTGATAAGCTGATGGGTTTCAATGTCAATAGGTACAGGGACTTACAGATTTCGCTGGATTGTGAGCATGTGCCCCACCTAGAACATCCAAGGACAGTGCTGACAGGCGTTACTATATTTCTCACTCCATCAAATTATGCGACCCTCGTTCCTTACCAACTGTCCGCTACTGGCCGATTTCAGCCCGTTTCGACAGCCAGGTTTGGGTCGACTGCAGCCGGTCATGGCTGACAGTAATCCCCTGAAATCAATACTCAGCGGCGGAACTGAATACATTCGACCAGCAAATAGTGCTTGCGAGGAGCTCTTCGCCTTTCCCTGCCAGAAGAACTTCAGTTGCGCTCGGATAGTGCCGCAGCAAGTGCTTTGCACTGGATCTGACATCCTCCGGCAGCTCGACATTTCGTGACAACTCGACCAAAAAATCTCTGGTGTGGATGACTGCCCTGGTGCGCTCATGCGGCATGGTCATGCCAGGCCCTCCAAATAACATTCTAAACCCAGGTTCATAAGGGCTAGCAGACCTATATTGGCCAACACGCACATGGCCTAGCCGTTCAGTTCAGTCATATCGACTCATACACCCCTACCGTACTCGATACAGCGCAACAACCGATGCACCTAGGTATCGCCGAGATCGTCGCTGCACAATGAATGAGGTGACTCCCCCTCCTGAGCAATATTGGGAGATGTGAGCCACACGATAGCGGCAGCTCGGCTCGCGAACATCTGCACGGCAAGCGTCTCAACCTGTGCGAGCTGCTTAGCATCCGCTGATTCAGGCCTCAATAAGCCAACCTGACTGTCAGTCAGGCTCAATGACTGACCGAAGGCAGTCAAGCACAGAGGGAGCATTTAACTTGCATCGGCCGGCTGAGCATTAGAAACAAGCCAATAATTGCTGCCTGTAATGCTGGGAAAAGCTGACCTGATAAGCTGACTCAGTTGCGTACCCACCTAGCGAAATGATGTTCGTAGCCTGTGACCCAGTACCCTCTTCCCCACAACCTACGCCGGCACCATCGACACCCTCGACATGACCAAATTCACCAATCGGATCAGGCTTTGAGCCTGGGGCAAGCCCCGGCATTTGCACATATCTCAGAACCGCCAGGTCATCCGGCAGGTCATCCGAAATTCGCTCCGCAAAGCCCTGAAGCGTTGGCTCCGCTAACATGAATAGCCATGCCTGGTGGTCGGACTCACCTGTGCGCCGCAGCACTCGCCCCAGCACTTGTCGGTAATGCAGTTCGGTGCGGATACGGCTGAGATAGCAGCACACTTGCAGGCGGGGGATGTCGGTGCCTTCGCTGATCAGTCCGACGGCCACAATCCAGCGGCAGGCGCTGCTCCGGAATGCATTGATCACCTGCTGCGCATCCGTGGTTTTGTTGGTCACGATGCGGCACTCCTCACCCATGGCTTCCAGTGCGAGTGCAACTTGCAGGGCGTGTTCGATGTCTGTGGCCACCACCAAACCAGCGGCATCAGGTTTGATCTGGCGTAGCTCGTTCAGCTTGCTGCAGCCAAGATCGAGGATTGGATTGATCACCTCGTCATGACGCAGAAGTTCCTCATAGGTAACAGGTGACTCCCCCAAAAGCTTGGCGATGCTGGGAAACAGCTTCACGGAGCTATCCGCGCCACGCTCTTCCGTAAGTTTCACCTTCTGATTATCGAGCAACACAATGCGAGGTGATCGGCACACGCTGTCGGCAATGGCACCTTTCAAGCCATAACGGTAATCACAGATCAAATACCCCTCGGGCGAAGAGTAGCGAGCCAATGCGATGGCCTTGTCGTCCGAACGCCAGGGCGTGCCAGAAAGGGCCAGCGTGAAGGCTGCACGATCCTGTATCCGATGCAGTATCTGCTGCCCCCAGGCATTGCTGAGCAGCGGATCGTGGCCGGCGCAATGGTGGATCTCATCGAAGACCACGAACACCCGGTAGTCATCAAGCAGCTGCCAGAATCCCTCATCACGGTATTCCATAGCCTGATAGGTATAGGCCGCGCCCACGGCACCTATCTGGCCGTCGAGACGCCTGCCTAGCACAGCCGCAAAGGTCGAACGAAACCCCTCCACGACCTGGCAGGACGGGGCAAAGCACAGCACCAAATCGATTCTGTCCTGCTCAAGCAGTCGGCTGGCCAGTTCTGCCGCCATGCGCGTCTTTCCGGCTCCCGGCGTTGCCTGGCAGAAGAAGTGCGGCGTGGCGATAAAGTGCTCCAACGCCGTGTCGATGCAGCTGAGTTGCCAGTCACGCAGTGATCTGGTCATCGTGAGGCGGCAAGCGTCTTGAGCGTCTTTTCGATGGCGCGAAGATGCCCGAGCAGACGTGAACTACGATCTCTTGCCTCTAGGTACTCGCCCTCAACCTTGTCCCGCAAATGCGGCATGTCTTCCAGGAGCAGTTTGAATCTTTCTGCCTCGCCCATAGAAGAAAGGAAGTCCAAGCGGATTTCTTTGTGGAGCGCTTCCAAGCGCTGATCCGCATCGACTGAAGGTTTAAGCGGCAAAACCGCATCATCGAGCACTACAGGTTCCTGCTCGAACTCACGTGCAGATTTGAGACTGTTCTCGAAGCCGTTATCGATCAGCTCCAGCTGCAGACGCGCCGGAATCGGCAGCAGGTGATAGACCTGACCTCGAACACGGCGATCTTTATCGAGTACAACCCAGCCCACACGCAGCAATCGGCGGATCTGCTCATACACATAGCGGCGCACATCGGCGATACGGAAATTCATGCCGTCTAGCCTTTTGGCATAAGCATCGCGAAGCTCACGGGTCGTGAACTTTGTGTGCCCTTCCTCCTGAAGCAGCTCATACAGACGCCTGTCGAAGATAAACGAGGCCGATTTCATTGAGGAACCAGAAGAGTTAGCGCGAAATAAATGCGGATTATAATCCGTGGCCCGTGCATCCGCAAACACATGATAGTGCCGCCTCAAGTGGAATTGAGACGGTCATGGAAAAGTTGGCGAAAGCGCTAGGGGAACGCATCCGAATGCAGAGGAAGATCTGCCGGATTTCCCAGGATGCACTTGCGCTGGCCTGCAATATCGACCGCAGTTACGTGGGCCGAATAGAGCGTGGTGAGGTCAACATTACGGTCGAGAAGCTATACCGCATTGCAGGCGAGCTCGCCTGCGATCCTTCAAGCCTTCTTCCACAGCCGTCTGAAATTTAGTCAGCGCAAGTAGTCCTCCGCGCAAGAAATTCAGACAGCAGCGCCGCCGTGACTTTGTCCCAAGCCACCAGCCGCCGTCAGCATCTTCAAAATCACCAGCGCAAACGCCCGGCTCTTCGTCTCGTTATCCAACACTTCCAGCGACAGCTTCTCATGGTCGGTCATGGCGTCCAGCACGGTGTCGAGCACGCGCTTGGGGAACAGGCCGTGCATCACCTGTTCGACCGAGTGGTTGTTCACCTGGGCCATCACATCTTCCTGACGGCTGATGCGATTGGCGATGCCGGTGAGGAACTGCAGCTGATCTTCCTCGCTGACTTCGGCACCGAAGATATCGTTCAGCGCATCGATGATTTCCGACAGCCGCTTCTTCTCCGGATCGTATGGCTTTCCACTGCCCACGTCGGTGCCGGGCTTGAGCGTGTAGTCGCCGCCCTCCTCGCTTAGGCGCAGCTGGTGCTCGGCACGCTTGCTGAGACGGTAATGGGTCAGTTGCAGCTCGCCGACGTCCACGTCGTCCTGTTGCAGGCGGTCGACGCGCAGCAGCGGGTGCAGGTGCTTGGCGAATACGCAGAGCTGCTCCAGCTCGCGATCCTCATAAGGCACGATCTGCGAAAGGAATTCGTACAGCCGCACGAAGCTCTGCAGGTTTTTGCGGAACAGGTCGAGCTGGTCCACCTGCTCGCCGGCCTCCTTCAGCGCGTGCTCGGATTTCTTCAAGCCGGCACTGTCGCCGTTGGCTTCGGCGCTGCGCTTGTAATCCAGCGCCTGCTGGCGCGATTCGACGCTGAAGGCGTAACGCTTGGCGAAGCGCTCCTTGGCAGGCTGGCAGTAGTAGCTGAGCTTGCTGGCTGCCGCCTTCGGATCGAAGAAGGCCAGGGCGAACGCCTCGACCTCCTGCCAGTGATAGATCCCTTCCGCATCCAGCTTTTTCTGCAGGTCGTAGATGATCTGCGGGTCGGTGACGTCGCTCAGCTCAGCCTTGGTGTAGTACGGCAGAAAGGCGTCGAGAATGTCCCGCGGCTCGTTGAAGAAGTCGAGGATGAACGTCTGCTTGGCCGGAAAGGTGCGGTTCAGGCGCGACAGCGTCTGCACACAGTCCACGCCCTGCAGCTTCTTGTCGACGTACATGGCGCACAGCTTGGGCTGGTCGAAGCCGGTCTGGTACTTATTGGCGGCGATCATCACATTGAAGTCCTGGGTGTCGAACGCCTCGGCCAGATCACGCCCGTTCAGGCCGGCGTTGAGCAGGCTGCTACTTTCCGTCACTTCCTCGGGGATCACCTCATCCGGCAATACGCTGCCGGAAAACGCCACCAGCGGATGTACGTCGGCATAGCCCATCTGCTGCACATAGGCCTTAACCGCCAACTGATAGCGCACGGCCTCCTGGCGGCTGCTGGTCACCACCATCGCCTTGGCCTGGCCACCGAGCAGGTGGCGGATGTTGGCGCGGAAGTGCTCGACGATGATCTCGACCTTCTTGTCGATGTTGTACGGATGCAGGCGCACCCAGCGCGCCAGCTTCATGCGCGCCTTCTTCGAGTCCACCTCGTCGTCTTCGCCGTCCGGGTGGGCGATCTTCCAGGCGGTGCTGTAGGTGGTGTAGTTCTGCAGCACATCGAGGATGAAGCCCTCCTCGATGGCCTGGCGCATGGAGTACAGGTGAAACGCCTCGGGCTTGTTCTCGGCGCTCGCTGGCAACGCCGGGTTGGCCGGGCGACCGAACAGCTCCAGGGTCTTGGCCTTGGGCGTGGCGGTAAAGGCGTA
>CAYMUC010000128.1:0-7324 GCA_964393535.1 uncultured Ilumatobacteraceae bacterium
AGCTGCGAGCGGGCGGCTACACGTTGCAGGAACTCGCCGAGAAGCTCGGCATGTCCCCGCAACGAGTGCATCAACTCGAGATCGGTTTCGACCGACGAGACCGCAAGTGACAAAGCGGAAAGGAAACAAAGTGTCACCAAGGTTGCCCTTGCTGACACTTCGTGGAGCTAAAGGGAATTGAACCCTTGACCTCTTCCATGCCATGGAAGCGCTCTGCCAACTGAGCTATAGCCCCGAAGGGAAGCCGAACGATATCAAGCCTCCGGCGCGCTCTCCAACCGCCACTCGACGCGAGGGCGGTCTCGGTAGAGGCGTTCGATCTCGTAGAAGCGACGTGTCTCGTCGAGGAAGACATGCACCACCACGTCGCCGTAGTCCAGCAGCACCCACTGCTGCTCCTTCATTCCCTCCACCCGCAGGGGAGCCCTGCCGAGTTGCGCCTTGACTTCGCTCTCCACCGAATCGGCCAGCGTGGCCACCTGGCGTCGATTCGAGGCGCTCACCACCACGAACCACCCGGTGATGGCCAGCACATCGCCCACGTCGATCACCACGACGTCCTCGCCCTTCTTGGCGTCGGCCGCCCGTGCGGCACACAGTGCCAGACTCTGGGTCTCGTCGTCGGTGTTCATCGATCGCTCACTGCCTCATCCTCCGCCTCGGCGAATGCCGTTCCCAACCTGATCTGCACGTCGATGCCCTCCACCCGTTCGTCGGCCTCGGTCACGCTCACCTCGCCGAACAACGTCTGAAACGCACGAATCTCCTTGGGCGACAACCGTACCGAGGTGCGCACCTCGGTCACGGTCGGTGGCACCTCGTCCACCTGTCGCACCAGCAACACATTGGCTCCCACGAACAGCAGGCTGGCCACCGCCCGACGCGTGGTGTCGAAATCGAACGACGAGTCGATCTGCACCGCCACCGACGGATTGGCCGCCACCACCGCCGAGGGAGCCACCGACGCCATCACCAACACCACCTCGCTGCGGTCGAGGTCGTACAGGTCCAACTGGTCGGGGTTGGCCTCGGTCGACAGCACCGGTTCCACGGCGAGCTGGTGGTAGGCCACGGCACCGTCGAACACCGCTGCCATCAACGACTCGAGATCGGTGGGCGGGGCCACCGGGGAGGAGGCGCCTGCCGACGACTCGCCTGCGGGGGGAGCCGCAGCCAGCACAGCGGCCGCCCAGGCCTCGCCCAACTCGGGCCAGCGTTGCAGTTCCGCATCGGTGCCCCGCTCGGTCACCAGTGAGGTCACGCGGTTCACGGCGTCGTCGGCGAGTCCGGCCTCCACCAGCATGGTGGCGGCCTCGTCAACCGCAAGCACCTCCACCACCTCCAGGCTGGTGTTCAGCAGATTTGCCAACTCACGACTGAAGGGCTCGAACCCTTCGCTGTCGTACACGTCGGCCAACCGACTACCACCCACCGCCGCCATGTCGGCATTCGCCACACCTGTGGCACGCACCCTTCCTCCTACGGGCACCGACACCGCCGTGCCGCCACGCCCGGCCGGAGCCAGGGCGAAGGCGGTGATCGACGTGAGTTGGCCATCACTTCCCACTGTCGCCAGCACGCCCACCGGAGTGGGAGGAATCTCCAACACGGGTTCCACACCCACGTTCACCGCCGCCGTGCTCCCACTGATGGCCGACCCCGCCACCAGACCAGCCACCGGGACCAATGCCAACGCCAGCACGCCGAACACCAACGCCACCACGGTGTTGCGGCGGCGCACCGATGCCAACGCCGTCACCGGTACAGCCCCCGTTGGTGGATCACGTCGAGCACCCCCGGTGGCACCAGGAAGTCCAACGGTCGACCATCGCCACAGCGCGCTCTGAGGTCGGTGCTCGACACCTCGAGTCGCGGCACTTCCACCCGCGTCCAGTCAAACCCGCCGGGCAGCGTCACATGCACCCCGGGACGGTCCACCACCACCAGGTGACTCAGGGCCACCACGTCCTCCACCCGCTCCCACGTGGTGAGACCGGCAGCGGCGTCGTCGCCGATGATCGTGAACAGTTCCGCTCCGGGCACCTCGCTGCTCAGCATCGCCAACGTGTCGGCGGTGTAACTGACACCGCCCCGGTCGATCTCCAGCGCCGAGGCCCTCACACCGGCCACACCCACCACCGCCGCTTCCACCATGGCCAGTCGATCGACAGCTGGCGTGATGCAGCGTGTGCCCTCTTTCTGCCACGGGCGGTTCGCCACCACCAGCAGCACCTCGTCGAGCGCCAAGGCGTGACGCACGTTCACCGCCGTGACGAGATGCCCCACATGAGGGGGGTCGAACGTGCCTCCGAACACGCCGATGCGGCACGTGGCATCGGCACGATCGGACGAAGGAGGCACAGGCGGCGAGTCTACGTTCGGGTGTCCCGACGCGGTCGGCGGCACCTGATAGGACAGGCCGCGCAAAATCGGGTAGCATCACGGGTCCCTACTGGGCCGACGCGCCAACCTACCCCTCTCCCCCCACAACACGTCGCCGAGCACCTCTGCTGTGCGACGTCTCCGAAGCACCTCAGGCCGGTGTGGCGTCTGCCACCTGAGGCTACGGAACAAAACACGAAACACGAACGGTTACAGAGCATTGCCATGAACGATTCCATTGGTCTCTACCTCAACGACATCGGGAAGGTCCCCCTTCTCACCGCCGAAGACGAGCGCGTGCTGTCACGTGCCATCGAAAAGGGTCGCGACGCTGCCGAGCGCATCGCCGCAGGTGAGAAGTCCCGCCAACTGAAGAAGGACCTCGCAGAAGCGGCTGCCGCCAAGGACCGCTTCATCCGTTCCAACCTGCGCCTCGTGGTGTCCATCGCCCGTCGCTACCCCTTGCCCCAGGGCATGGATCTGTTGGACCTCATCCAGGAGGGCAACCTGGGCCTCGAGCACGCCGTCGACAAGTTCGACTGGCGTCGTGGCTTCAAGTTCTCCACCTACGCCACGTTCTGGATCCGCCAGGCCATCGGCCGTGCGCTGGACCAGAAGGCCAGCCTCATCCGCATCCCCGGCGATCGTTCGGCCAGCCTGCGCGCTGCGCTGCGCCAGGCCTCGGGCGATGGTGAAACCCTCGACACCAGCAATGCCGAACTGCACCGGCTCACCACGCCGGTGTCGCTCGACAAGACCATCGGTGACGACGGCGACGCCACCCTCGGCGACCTCATGGACAACGGCCAGGGCACGCCCGAAGATGCCGTCATGGCGCTCGTCGACAGCGAACTGCTCGACGAACTGCTGGGCACCCTCGACGACCGGGCCCGCTTCGCCGTCGAGGCCCGTTTCGGTCTGCTCGATGGCGAGCGCAAGAGCTTCCGCGAAGTCGGTGAACACCTGGGCGTCACTGCCGAGGCGGCTCGCCGTCTGGTCAGCCGTGCGGTAGCCGGTCTGCGTGAAGACGCCGAGCGCATTCTGGCGGCGTGATCACTCACCTGCGAGCATGATGCCCGATGGCTTCCACGTGGACACCTGCTTCATGGCGTGACTTCCCCGCCGCGCAACAACCCGACTGGCCCGACGAGGCCGCACTCGACCGTGCGCTGAAGCAGATCGGGTCGTACCCGCCGTTGGTCTTCGCCGGCGAGGCTCGCGCCTTGCAGGCATCGCTGGGTCAAGTGGCGGCGGGGAACGCCTTCCTGCTGCAGGCCGGCGACTGCGCCGAGAGCTTCGAAGAGTTCTCGGCCAACAACATCCGGGAGAAGTTGCGGGTCATCCTGCAGATGGCCGTGGTGCTCACCTACACCCTGGGTGTGCCCGTGGTGAAGGTCGGGCGCATGGCGGGCCAGTTCGCCAAGCCCCGGTCGTCCCCCACGGAGACCATCGGCGATCTGGTGCTTCCCAGTTTCCGGGGCCACATCGTCAACGACGCCACACCCACGGCGGCGGCTCGTGTTCCCGACCCCGAACGCCTGGTACAGGCCTACCACCAGTCGGCCTCCACACTGAACCTGCTGCGGGCTTTCACCAAGGGCGGCTTCGCCGACCTGGGCCGAGTGCACGCCTGGACCCAGGAGTTCGTGGCCACCAGTCCCCAGGGCGAGCGCTACGAGCAACTGGCGGCTGAGATCGACCGGGCACTGCGCTTCATGCGGGCCTGCGGTATCGACACCGAGAGCAACTCGACCCTGCACGAAGTCGACGTGTACACCAGTCATGAGGCGCTGATCCTCGGCTACGAGGAAGCCCTCACCCGGCAGGACTCTCTCACGGGCAACTGGTACGACTGCTCGGCCCACATGCTGTGGATCGGCGAGCGCACCCGTCAGCTCGATGGTGCTCACCTGCAGTTCCTGGCCGGCGTGGGCAACCCGGTGGGCTGCAAACTGGGTCCCGACACCCCGGCCGACTATGTGCTCGAGTTGTGCGAACTGTTGAATCCGGCCCGCGTGCCCGGCCGCCTCACCCTCATCAGTCGCATGGGCGCCGACCGTGTCACCGACGGCCTGCGGCCCCTGCTGCGAGCCGTTCGTGATGCCGGCCATCCCGTGGTGTGGGCGTGTGACCCCATGCACGGCAACACCTTCACCGCTCCCAGTGGACGCAAGACCCGCCACTTCGACGCCGTGGTCGCCGAGATCGCCGGCTTCGTGGCAGCGCACCGCGCCGAGGGCACGTGGCCGGGCGGCATCCACGTGGAACTCACCGGCGAGAACGTCACCGAATGCTTGGGCGGCGGAGAAGACCTCGGCGACAGCGACCTCGATCACCGCTACGAGACCATCTGCGATCCGCGGCTGAACGGCCGGCAGTCGTTGGACCTGGCCTTCCGCGTGGCCGAGTTGGTGCGCGACACCGGGGCCTGAGTGAAGGCCCTGGACCTCAGCCGGTCCTGGCCGGTGGAGCACCGGGCCGTCGCCGTGCTGCGCGGCGGGGAACTCGTGGCCATGGAGGGCGACGCCTCGCACGCCTTCCGGTGGGCGTCCATCACCAAACTGCTCACCGCCTGGGCCACCCACATCGCCATCGAAGAGGGATCACTGACTCTCGATGATCCTGTAGGCCAGCCGGGTTGCACCGTCCGTGATCTGCTGTGTCACGCCGGTGGCTACGGCTTCGACGGCGAGACACCGGTGTCGGCACCGCGCCGCACTCGCATCTACTCCAACACCGGGTACGAACGGCTGGCCGACTACGTCGCCGCCGTCACCGACATGCCCTTCGCCACGTACCTCACCGAAGCGGTACTTGCTCCCCTGGACATGGCCGGATGTCGACTGCAGGGTTCACCGGCCAAGGACGCCATGGGCACCCTCCACGATCTGGTGGCTCTGGCCGGCGAACTCAGCCGACCCACCCTGGTGCACGAACACACCGCCCACGCCGTCGTCAGCGTCACCTACCCCGAACTCAGCGGCATCGTGCCCGCTGTGGGCCGTTTCGATCCGTGCCCATGGGGCCTGGGGCCCGAACTCAAAGGCGCCAAACAACCGCACTGGACCGGTACCCGCACCAGTGCCGCCACGTTCGGGCACTTCGGTGGGTCGGGCACGTTCCTCTGGGTGGATCCCGTGGCCGACGTGGCGTGCGTAGCCCTCACCGATCGGGACATGCCCTCGTGGGGTATGCAGTACTGGCCGGCGTTCGCCGACGCCGTCATCGACGACCTCACCTGATGACGTGGCGGGCCGGCGACCGCGTCCGGGTGCACCCCGCGGACGAATCACTCCCCCGAGCGCGGTACGGCATGATCGCCCAACCCACCACGGCCACGGGCGAGGTGACGGTGATCGTGAGCGACGACGACGGTTCGGTACACGAGATCGTGGTCGCCCGACACCTCGTGCAAGCACTGACGGCATTGGCCATCAGCCTGCACTTGCCCTCTATGGACCTCGCCACCTCGTCCACGCTGCGTGCTGGTCTGGCCGAGATGTGGCGGGCCGAGGCGGTTCGAGCCGGCGTGGAGTTGGGGTCGTGGCGTCTGCTGGGCACCCCACCGGGAGCCGGGCTCATGGCCAGTTCCGACGACTGGGTGGTGGCCGAGTTCGTAGCCGACGGTGAGCAGTTGGTGGTGGGGGTCAGCATCGACGAGCACGGCGAACACCCCGTCACCGTGGCTGCGTTCCGACCCAATCGATGGGATCTGTGAACCCACGGGGTGACGGACGCCACAGACCACCTAGGATCCCGCCATGGGCATGACACAGGTGGCACTGGGCGACATCGATCTCTCGGCCGACGCGTTCTGGACGGCCGACCGGGCATGGCGCGAGGGAGCGTTCGCCACCTTGAGAAACGAGAGTCCCTTGGCATTCTTCGCCGAGCGCGTGCTCCCCGACTCACCGTTTCCTCCCGGTCCCGGCTACTGGGCCATCACCCGCCACGACGACATCTGGCACGTGAGCCGTAACGCACAACTGTTCTGCAGCGGTATGGGCTCGAACATCGGCGACCTCCCTCAGGAGATGAACGAGTTCTTCGGGTCCATGATCAACATGGACGACCCCAAGCATTTCCGCCTGCGCTCCATCGTGTCCAAGGGCTTCACCCCCAAAGAGATCAGCCGGGTGGAGGGGTACGTACGCACCAAGGCCGCTGCCATCGTGGACGACCTGCTGGAACGCTTCCCCGAACGCACCTGTGACTTCGTGAACGAGGTGGCCGCCCCGATGCCCCTGCAGGTGATCTGCGACATGATGGGCATTCCTGCCGAGGACCATCAGCAGATCTTCCAGTGGACCAACGTGATCCTGGGAGTGGGCGATCCTGAGTACGTGACCAGCTACGAAGACCTCATCAACGTGGCCCTCGCCATGTTCGCCTATGCCCAGGCCCTGGGCGAAGACCGCATCGCGCATCCGGGCGACGACATCACCTCCATCATGATGAACGCCGAGGTCGACGGCGAACGCCTCACACCACAGGAGTTCGGCTCGTTCTTCATCCTGCTTGTGGTGGCCGGCAACGAGACCACTCGCAACGCCATCAGCCACGGCATGAAGGCCCTCACCGACTTCCCCGATCAACGCCAGGTGTGGTTCGACAATTTCGACACCCACACCAAGACGGCCGTGGAGGAGATCGTGCGCTGGGCCACCCCCGTCATCCACTTCCGGCGCACCGCCACCGAAGACACCGTCATCAACGGCCAACCCATCGCGGCGGGCGAGAAGGTCGTGATGTTCTACGCCTCGGGCAACCGCGATGAGCGCGCCTTCACCGATCCGCAACGCTTCGACGTGCGGCGTGAACCGTGATCATCAGATCCTGAGCGGCTGTCTCAATCCGTACCAGATGATCCGCTAGAATCTGTGCCCATGCCCGGAAGGTTTCGCCCATCCGAACGGGAACCGCATCTTGCAGGTGCGTTCTG
>CAYMUC010000129.1:0-7288 GCA_964393535.1 uncultured Ilumatobacteraceae bacterium
CGTGATCATCCAGTCCATGGGCCTTGGCCGCATCGTCGACGACGCCGCCACCACGAGACTCGACAACGAACGCTGGGCCGAAGCGATGTTCGACTTCATCGAACGAGCACTACTCGACCCCGGCAACTGAAACACGGCATCGCCGTGGAGGTCGGCGTTCACGCGGCGAGACTTGACGCTCATGAGCAGCATCGTGGTGTCCGAGCTTGCCTACGCACCGCCCGGTGCCGATCAGTTGTTCTTCGACATCGGCTTCGGCGTGGCGCCCGGCGAGCACGCAGCGTTGGTGGGTGCGAACGGTGTGGGCAAGAGCACGATCCTGCGCATCCTGAGTGGCCAGTTGGAACCCGACGAGGGCGAGTTCGCCATCGGCGGCACCATGCTGCACATGACCCAAGACGTGGGCATGGCGCGACCCGACGACACGGTGCGCGAGTTGCTGTTGCAGGTTGCGTCGCCGCTGCTGCGCACCACGGGGATGGCCCTCGTGGCCGCCGAACGGGCGCTCGCTGATGGCAGTGACGACGGCATGCGTTACGCCGAAGCCCTGGCCGACTGGGGCGACCACGGCGGCTACGAACTGGAAGCCAAATGGGCCGCTGCTGCCCAACGCAGCGTGAAGACGCCCATCGACGACTTCTCCACACGACGGGTGGGCGAGATGTCGGGCGGTGAACGCAAGCGGCTGGTGCTCGACCTGCTGCTCACGTCGGGCGCCGATGTGCTGCTGCTCGACGAACCCGACAACTACCTGGACATCCCCACACGGGCCTGGCTGGAACAGCAGATCGTGCAGTGCCGGTCGACCGTGCTCATGGTGAGCCACGACCGCACGCTGCTCGAGCGGGTGGCCACCAAAATCGTCGTCATCGAGGGTTCCGGCGCCTGGGTGCACGGCGGCTCGTACACCACGTTCCCCGAGGCTCGCCAGAAGCGTCAGGAGCAACTGGGAGACGAGTTGAAGCGCTGGAACGACGAGGAACGTCGTCTATTCCATCACATGAAGATGATGAAGCAGCGCGCCGCTCAGAACTTCAAGAACGCCACCAAGGCCAACGCTGCCGAAACCAGGTGGGAGAAGTTCGTGGCCGCCGGGCCCCCTCCACCGCCGGTGCCCGACCAACAGATCCATGTGCGCCTGCGCGGTGCCGATGCCGCCCGACGGGTGGTCAAGCTCGACGACGTATCCGTCGGCGACCTGTTCCTGCCGTTCTCGCACGAGGTCCACCACGGTGAGCGCGTAGGTCTCATCGGCCCCAACGGCACCGGGAAGACGCATCTGCTCGCCGTATTGGCGAACACCCGACCGCCCGATCACGGCACGGTCACGTTCGGCCCCCGAACGTCGGTGGGCATGTTCACCCAGATCAACAACCGGCCCGAGTGGCATAAACGGCAGTGCATGGAGATCGTGCGCGACCGGGTGTTCGACGACGAGAAGTCCATGAAGGCACTGGCCCGCTACGGGTTACGTACCCAAGGCCGCCAAGAGTTCCAGACCCTGTCGGGTGGCCAGAAGGCACGACTCGAAATCCTGTGCCTGGAACTCGAGGGGCACAACGTACTGCTGCTCGACGAACCCACCGACAACCTCGACGTCGACTCGTCCGAAGCCCTCGAACAGGCACTCGACGGCTTCGAAGGCACCGTCATCGCCGTGAGCCACGATCGCACCTTCCTGTCGACGTTCGACCGGTTCGTGATGATCACCGACGATGGCGAGGTGTTCGACCTGCCCGACTACGACCTGGCGATGCAAGCACTGGCAGCCCCCGACCGCATCGCCGGCCTGCGCCTGGCTCGCAACCTCACCGCCTGAGTTCGCGGCAGGGGCCGATCGTCACGGCGACGCCCCACGCATCGAAATCATCACCCTGGGACGTTTTCCCACGAACGCTGGGTCCAACCTGCCGGTTCGCCGAACGATGTCGCTGATACCTTGCACGCCGCAGGGGCGCGTCGTCCCTCGGGATCACTGAGTAGGGCATGTGAACGAGACGGTGCACCCGACGGTGGTGGAGAGTTCCCCGCCGCCCACGAGTGTGCGAGTCGTCGCACTCGGAGCCTCGGCGGGTGGCCTCGCCGCCCTCAGAACGTTCTTCGAAGCGCTGCCACCGACTCAAGGTGTGGCATACGTGGTCGTGCAACACCTCGACCCCACGCACTCCACCATGCTGGCGACCTTGCTGCAGCGCAGCACTGCCATGACCGTGAGCGACATGGGCGACGGCGATCCGATTCGCGCCAACCATGTCTACGTAGTGCCTCCCGGATGCGTGGCGCACCTCGAGTCGGGTCGCCTGCATCTCGCCGACCGGTCCCCGACGGGCGCCGGCCATGCTCCGATCGACCACTTCCTGCGATCGCTGGCCGCCGCCAAGGGCGCCGAGGGAGTCGGCGTCGTACTCTCGGGTACCGGCTCTGACGGCACGCTCGGGCTGGCAGCACTGCAGTCTGCTGGCGCCTTGACCATGGCGCAGCGGCCCGATTCAGCCGAGTTCAGTGGCATGCCCCACAGTGCCGTCGCCGCCGGCGTGGTGGACGTGGTGGCCGACGTCGACGACCTTGCCAGGACGCTGGCGACACGACTTCAAAAACCTGTCGGTGACATCACCGACGCATGGGGTGCGCTCGAACTCTCCGATCTCGTCGCGTTGGTGAAAGAAGGCACCGGAAAGGACTTCTCGGGCTACAAACCCGCCACCTTGTGGCGACGACTGACGCGGCGTATGGCCCTTCACCAGATGGCCTCGGCGGTGGACTATGTGCGCCTCCTGCGTGACGATCCCACCGAAGTCGAGCGGCTCGCCCGAGATTTCGTGATCGGCGTCACGAGCTTCTTCCGAGATCAGAGTGTGTGGCGAGCACTCGCGACCGACGTGCTCCCCGCCATGGTCGAGGGGCGTGATCCCCAGGCCGCACTGCGAGCTTGGGTGGTGGGGTGCTCCACCGGCGAGGAGGCGTATTCGCTGGCGATGACGTATGTCGAGGCGGTCGAGCGACGCGGCGTCGACGGAGCCACCCGAGTTCCCAGCCTGCGGATCTTCGCCACCGACGTGGAGGCCACGGCGATCGATCGAGCCCGGCAGGGCCTCTACTCGCCCGACGTGGTCGCCGACGTAGGAGAGGAACGTTTCTCGCGCTTTTTCACCCCTGTGGGCGGGCAGGTCCGGATCGCTCAGCGCATTCGCAACATGGTGGTGTTCGCCGTACACGACATCCTCAACGACCCGCCGTTCACCCGCCTGGATCTCGTGACGTGTCGAAACCTGTTGATCTACCTCGAACCCCCCATGCAACAGCAACTCCTCACCACCCTGCACCACAGTCTCGACATCGATGGTGTGCTGGTGCTGGGACTGGCTGAGGGAACTGGCGAGGCCTCCCCCCTGTTCCGCCCGATATCCGAGGGTCAGCGCATCTTTCGACCCGTACCGAGCCAAGGGGCCCGAACACCCGTGGCCTTCAGTGCCGTGCCGTCGGCGGCTCGTCAACTCCCGCGACCTACCGGGGGTGAGACCCGGCAGGAGTCGCAGTTTCTGCGGACCTTGGTGCAGCAGTACGCGCCCCCTTCGGTGTTGACCGACGAACAAGGCGATCTGCTCTACGTGAGCGGAAGCACCGGAGGAATCCTCGAGGCTCCGAGTGGGCGCGTGAACTGGAACCTGTTGGCACTGGTACCCGAGCACATCCGTTGGACACTGGGTCAAGCGCTTCGCGCCGTGGTGGAAACCGGGGAACCGGTGGAGCTCGTCGGCCTGCAGTTCGACGGCCTCGACGGCCGTTCCTACTCGGACATCCAATTGCGCTTGCTGAGCGGGGCCCCGTCCGATCCTCGACGGGTGCTGGTCAGTTTCGGGGCTCAGGCATCTCGGCCGACACAGGTGCCGGGGCTGCCGGTGGGGTCCGGCTCCGACGTGCCCGACGGCGACGCATCGTCGGACGAAGCGGTACGGATGGATCAGGCGCTCCGGGCGGCCTATGCCGAACTCCATGCTGCGAGTGAGCAGCAGGCCCTGCTGAACGAGGAGATGCAGACGACGAACGAGCAGTTGCAGTCGGCCAACGAGGAACTGATGGTGTCGATGGAAGAGGTGCAGTCGATGAACGAGGAACTGCAGACCCTCAACCAGGAACTTCAGGCGCGGGTCGACGAACTGGTCACGGCCAGCGACGACATGGGCAACCTGCTCGACAGCACCGAGATCGCCACGGTGTTCCTCGACTCGAAGATGAACGTGCGTCGCTTCACACCCCACGCCACCTCGGTGATCAGTCTGCGCGAGGTCGATGTGGGCCGACCGGTGAGCGAGATCACCTCGACGCTGCAGTATCCCGAGTTGGTGGTCGATGCCGTTCAGGTCATGCGAACGGCGCAACCCCGCCTCCTCGACGTGCCGACGACCGACGGACGCTGGTTCTCCGTACGATTGCTGCCGTACCGCACGCACGACGATCGTCTGGACGGGGTGGTGATCACCTTCAGCGACATCACCGCAGCGAAGACGTTGGAAGCCGAACTGCGCGCTGCGCAGGAGTCGTCGACCGACGAGGGCGCCGACGATGACTGAAGACGACCCCGAGGGGGCGGAACTGCTCCGACGCGCCGAGTCGCTGTTGGGTGGTCAGGACCCGAGTCGACTTCATGACGAGGTGTCGCTGCAACTGGTTCGCGAGTTGTCGCTTCACCAGATCGAACTCGAGCTGCAGCGAGAGGAACTGGCGCGGTCGCGCGACGAACTGTCCAAGGCGCTCGCTCGCTTCGTCGACCTGTACGACTTCGCTCCCGCCGGCTATCTCACGCTGTCGAACGAGGGTGAGATCCTGACGTCGAACCTGGCGGCGGCTCGGCTGCTGGATCTCGAGCGATCTCGACTCGTCGGTCGACACCTGCGCGACTTTCTCGCCGACCACGACCGCAAGCGCTTCGAGGAGTACTGGACTCTGGCGACGGAACGACTCGAGGAGCACAGCGACGAGTTCGATCTGGTGGAGGTGACCGGCGAGTTCCGCACCGTCGCCGTGCACGTCCGTCGGCCCGTCGATCCAGGCATCTGGCGCGTGGCCCTCCTCGATGTCAGTGAACTCCACGAGGCGCGGAGGCTGGCAGCAGATCGCGCCGATCTGGAGTTGAGCGACCAACGCTCCCGTCATCTTCACGACTCGATTCGCCAGCGGCTGTTCGGTGTCACGGCACTGATCGAGACGCTCCGACGAGACCCAGCGGTCTCGGACATCATGGCCCGAGGGCTCGAACGAACGCAGACGGAACTGGCCCACATCATCACCGACATACGCAGGACCATCTTCGGAGAGGTCGAGTAGGTCACTGGGCGCAGCCCGCACGACCCGCTGACCGAGGCGTGGACGTCAATCACCAGTACAGCAAGAGCAGGGGTTTCGAACGTCAACTGTGAAGCCTGCTGGACTCGCTGGAAGTCCCCGTGGTCTATTGCTCGGCCTTGCGACATCTTGGCGAGCTCGACCTGTCTGAACGTCTGGCCCAGCAGTCGGACCCGCTTCCACCCTTTGTCAGCTGCAACAACGGCCGCACACGGGAGAACCTCTCGAGAGTGCCGACGTGGTGTACCCGATGCGCGAAGTGCTACTTCGTGTACCTGGCACTCGCTCCGTACGTCGCCCGATCAGCGCTCGTCGACTTTTTCGGAAGAGACGTCCTCGCTGAGCCCGCTGACGGCAAAGCCGTGGAACGACGTTCCCTGGCTTGGGAGGCTCATCGAGCGGCTCTGCGTGACGGCGGTGCCGGAGTTCGCCGGTGCGGCGGAGCATGCGATCCCTCCCGAGCTTCGACCGCTCCTCGAACTCTGGCTCCCACGTGCCCCTTCCTCACGCGTCATCGGGGTCACGAGCACCACGGGCACCACGAGCACCACGGGCAAGTCGACAACGGCGAACCTGGTCGCGACCCTGATCGCCGCTGCAGGTCGTTCCGTGGAAGTGGCGCAGACCTCGTCGGCCACGTGGTCCATCGGTTCACACTTCCGCCGGGGCACCTCGAGGAGATTCCGACAACGGACGGCATCAGATGGGTCAACGACCCACTGGCGAGCAACCCGTTGGCCGCCTCTGCTGCCTTACGCACCTACGACGGAACACCGGTCGTCATGATCCTCGGGGGCGAAAGCCGTGGCGTTGGTCCCGCTCCGCTGCTCGAGGCCCTGAACAGCCACGGCGAGGCGGTTCAGGTCGCCGCCGAGATCGCACGCTCCGGTGACGCCGTTCTGTTCTCGTCCGGCGCACCCACGCCCAAAGTTTTGGGAACTGGGAAAACAGGCGGTCCTGGTGAATGGATCAGCGCCAGGGTGTCAACTCAAGGGAGATCTACGGCGGGCTGCGGCCACGATCGACGCCATACCGGCCGCGACCATCAGCAGCGACAAGGCGACTGCGGGTGACACGCCCGTAGCCGGCAGGCGGTCAGTGATGCGAGCTGCGACCACGAGCCCCAACGAGGTGGCCTGAACAACGGATGCAACCTCAGACTCGATGTGCAGGGTGTGGCTACCGGGCTCGACATCAGTAGGAACGGTGACCTCGAAGGAGAAGGTTCCATCGGCGCTGGCCACAGTGGAACCCAGTAAGACGGGCGATGACCGCAGCCATACGTCGACGGCCGCATTCGGCTGGTAACCCTCGCCTGCAACGGTGATCGCACCACCGCGGTACACGGTGAAGTCGGACAGAGACTGGGTGACGTCATGTTCCAAGGTCAGTTCGGTGCCATCGGGATTCGTGATGCTCACGATGGTCCTGCCGCCCGTGACGGTCATCGCCACCTCCGACTCGGCAACCGTGCCGTCGGGCGTGACCACCATCGCAGTGCCAGGTGGTGGTGCCTGATCGACGACGAGGCTCGGTGCGACGGGTACTGCCACGGTGGTGGCTGGCGCCACCGTGGTCGCCGGACTGGTGGTGGTGGTCGGTGTCGTCGTGGTCGAAGGGACCGTCGCAATGGGCTGGGTCACGATTTCTGAGATCTCAGGCGGCAGCGCCACGGCAGGAGTTTCCGCAACTGGTGCAGGGGGCGCCACGACCGACCCCGACAACCACACGAACGCCGCACCGGCACTGGTCGCGGCGTTGCTGTCCTGGTTGCCGTTGACGCCTCTTGCGTCGCTGTCCTCGTTGTGCTCGCCCACCACGACGGTGCCATCCGACACCGCCACGGCGTAGCCGTAGCGGTCGCCGGCCTCGGTGTTCGACGCCTTCAGATACGACTCCTGCGACCACACCCCACCACTGCGCACTAACACATACGCCGCACCTG
>CAYMUC010000130.1:0-7230 GCA_964393535.1 uncultured Ilumatobacteraceae bacterium
CTTCGCCAGGCCTTGTCCGAGAGCGTGGTGATGGGCGTCGGTACGAATCGTTCCCAACTGATCGAGATCCTGAGCCACCCCGAGTTCGCATCCGGGGCCGCCACCACCGCCTTTCTCGAGGCTCATGATTGTCGAGGGCAAGCCGACCCCGGCGACGAGCATCGAGCCTGGGCGTTGGCAGCGGTCGCCTTGGCCGACCAGGCCCATGCTCGGAGTCATGCAAGAACGCTGACCGGAATGCCCAGTGGATGGCGCAACCATGCGAGCGAACCGCAGCAACGGCGCTACCGGGTCTCGGATCTGCTCACCGAGCACGTCGTGCGTTACCGGCTGGATCGGGCCGGTTCGCTGGTGCATCTCGATATCGACGGAAAGGGCTTCTCAGGGATCGAACTCATGGAAGCCAGCGTCGACCGGGTGCGATGGCGAGTGCAGGGCATCACCAGGACGTGGCACATCACCCGCGTCGGTGACCTGCGCCAAGTGCACGCCGGCGGAACCGCACCTCTGGTCGTCGAGGTCGTTCCGCGACTGCCCCTGCCGGCCAGTGCTCTGTCAGCTGGTTCGCTGGCAGCGCCCATGCCGGGTTCCGTCCTGCGAGTTCTGGTCAGCCCCGGGGACACGGTCACAGCGGGCCAGACCGTGGTGGTGATGGAGGCCATGAAGATGGAGCACGAACTCCATGCCCCAAGGGCTGGAACGGTGACGGCGGTGCTCGTGACCCCTGGCATGCAGGTCGACAACGGTCAGGTCCTCGCGATGGTCGAGTCCGATACCGATGGGACGTCCTGAGATGACCGAGGGGCGCGGTCAGCGGCCCGTACGCATCGCCAACTGCTCAGGTTTCTTCGGCGATCGCCTGTCGGCAGCGCGCGAGATGGTCGAGGGCGGTCCCATCGATGTGCTCACCGGCGATTGGCTGGCCGAATTGACCATGCTGATCCTGCACAAGGGTCGGTTGCGCAACCCCGCCGCCGGCTACGCCGGTACGTTCCTCACGCAGATGGAACAGGTCCTCGCCATGTGCGTGGAGCGCGACATCAAGGTGGTCACCAACGCCGGTGGTCTGAACCCAGCCGGGTGCGCACAGGCTGTTCGTGACCTCGCCGCTCGCCTTGGACTGCAGGTCGAGGTCGCCCACATAGAAGGCGACGACCTCATGACCCGGGTGGAGGAGCTTCGTCCCGTGCTCACGCATGTCGACACTGGCGCGCCGCTCATCGGTGACGTGGTCACCGCCAACGCCTACCTGGGCGGATTCGGCATCGCGGCGGCCCTCGAGGCGGGTGCCCAGGTGGTGGTGTGCCCCCGTGTCACCGACGCTGCGCTGGTGCTGGGACCTGCTGCTTGGTGGTGGCGTTGGAACTCTGGCGACCTCGACCAACTCGCTGGTGCCGTGGTGGCGGGCCACGTCATCGAATGCGGCACCCAGGCCACTGGTGGCAACTATGCGTTCTTCGGTGAACTGCCGGACCTGACCACACCACCCGGCTTTCCCCTCGCCGAGGTGGACGCCGACGGATCGTCGGTGGTCACCAAACATCCGGGGACGGGAGGCGCCGTCACCATCGGCACGGTCACAGCGCAGTTGCTGTACGAGATCGGCCACGAGCGCTACGCCAATCCCGATGTCGTCGCACGTTTCGACACCGTGAGGCTCGAGGAAATCGGCCCCGACCGGGTCCGCATCACCGGCACCCGCGGCGAGCGACCGCCACCCACCACCAAGGTGAGCATCAATGTCGAGGGTGGCTTCCGCAACCGAATGACGTTCGTGCTCACCGGCCTCGAGCAGGAGGCCAAGGCCCAGTGGGTCACCGATGCACTGTTCCGTCGACTCGGTGGTCGCCAGTTGTTCGACGAGGTGGACGTGCGTTTCGTACCCGCTCCCGAGGACGCCCCCACCCAGGAACAGTCCTCCGGTCGCCTCCACGTGCACGTGAAGAGCCAGAGCGAGGCGCTGGTGGGTCGAGGGTTCTCCGCGGCCTGTGTGGAACTGGGCCTCAGCAACTACCCGGGCTTCTTCGCCACCTCACCCCCGAGTGGAGCCCAGGCCTACGGGGTGTTCTGGCCTGCGCTGGTCCCCCATGACGTGGTCACTCAGACCGTGGTCATGGGTGACGGCACCCGTCTCGAGGTGGCGCCGCCCGATCCGGCGCACACCCCCGGCAGCCCGGTGGAGGTACCTCACGTCGTCCTACCCGACGCGTCGGGTCCAGTCGCCGGCGAACCGCTGGGCACCCACTTCGGTGCACGATCGGGTGACAAAGGCCCCAATGCCAACCTGGGTGTCTGGGCTCGCGACGACGCCGGCTACGCCTGGCTCGTAGAACACCTCACGAGCGAGGTTCTTCGCCGACTCCTGCCTGAGACCGCTCACTTGGACATCACTCGCACCGAGTTGCCTCTCATCCGATCGGTGAACTTCGTGATCAGCGGCCTCCTCGGTGAAGGTGTGGCCTCGTCGACCGCCTTCGACACCCAGGCAAAGGGGCTCGGCGAATATCTCCGCAGCCGTAGGTGGTCGCCTCAGGCCACCAGCCGGTAGCCGATACCACGGACCGTGAGCAACAGTTTCGGCTCGTCGGGTCTGTCCTCGATCTTCACCCGAAGGCGCCGCACATGAGCGTCGACCAGGCGGGAATCACCGAGGTACTCATAACCCCAGACCCGCTCCAGTAATTGGTCCCGCGACAGCACCATGCCCGCATGGTCGGCGAACTCGCACAGCAGACGGAACTCGGTCTTCGTAAGGCTCATCTCGACTCCGGCCTTCAGCACCACTCCCTGTTCACGCCGGAGCTCGATATCGCCGAAGCGTGCAGCACCCGGTGCCGAAGAAGGACGGACATCCTGCAACTGCACCCGCCGAAGCAAGGCCCTGATCCGGGCGGCCAACTCCTTGGGCACCACCGGTTTGCGAACGTAGTCGTCGGCGCCCGCCTCGAGTCCTGCCACCATGTCGTACGTATCGGCCTGCGCGGTCACCACGATGATCGGCACGATGCTGCGCGATCGCAGTGTCCGACACACTTCGAATCCGCTGATGTCGGGTAGCCGAAGGTCGAGCAAGACCAGGTCAGGCTCCCGTTCGGCGAAACGCTCCAATCCGCTGCGGCCATTGGGGGCCTCGAGCACCTCGTAGCCCTCGTCCTCCAAGGCCAACCGGAGGGCCAGCCTGATGTGGTCGTCGTCTTCGATGAACAGCAGTGTGTGCACTGCCCCCATTGTGCCGCTTGCCGACGAATTGTTACAGAACGCGCACAGAGTTACCGGCGTCTTGTCACGTACGACGTTCAGACTGACCCCGTTCACGCTGCTCAGGTGGGGCGCCTTCCTCCCCCTGGCGCCTCACCGGCAGCGAGGATCTTCCCCCCGCCGCCTCACGGTCGCCAAGGAGTTGCGATGACCCGGATCGACGTGGACACCACTTTGGAGCCTGTCCCCACCACATGGGTGCGTGTGCAGGGTCCGTTGAACGACAAGGGCGCCGTAGCCGCACTGCACCAAGCGGTGGGCTTACTTCCCCTCGGTGCGACCATCGTCGTGGAGATGGATCCCGATGCCGAGTTGGCCGATACCGGCGCCATGGGCTTGGCTCAGTTGTCACGCACCGTGGCCGCCGATCACGGTCGGTTGATCATCGTGGCCGACGATGTCGATCAACGGGCCAAGATGGTGCTCGCCGAGGTGGACCACTGGGCCACCTTGCTGCACTCCACCCAGCAGGTCGAACAACTGTTGGGGCACGCTGCCTGACGACACCACCCGTCGTGATGCATGCTGGGGTGGTGACCGCTCTGCCCCAACGCCTCGGATTCGGGCTTCGCACACGCGTCACACTGCTTTTTGCCGCCACCACCTTGCTGGCCACGGTGTTCCTGGCAACGGTGAGCTACGCCTCGGCTCGGTCCTACCTGCTGGACCAGCGCGATGAAGTGGCACAACGCCAAGCCTTCAACAACGCTCAGTTGGTTCGAACCATTCTTCGCTCGAGGCGCGCCGAGGCCGGCGACCTCATCACGTCGGTACGGACCGAGGGTTCGGGGTTCGCCGTCCTGCACCTTGCACCCGAAGGACTCTTCTACTCCCAGGACCTGCGCTTTACTCAGGATGCCCTCCCCCCAGAGCTGCGCGCCCGAGTGTTGTCGGGCGAAACCGGAACCCAGAGGTTCGAGGTCGACGGCGAGCCGTATCTCGCCGTGGGAATCTCCATCGCCGAGTTGGAGGTCCAGTACTTCGAAGCCTTCTCGCTGGACAATGTCGCTCGTACCCTGCGCGTGCTGTCCACCGCCATCGCCTTGGGGGGAGCGGCCACCGTGGCCTTCGCCGGCGTAGCAGGGTGGTGGATCAGTCGAGGCCTGCTTCGACCCCTCGGTCGCGTGGCCGACGCCGCCGGCGAGATCGCAGGAGGAAGCCTTGGAGCACGCCTCGCTCCCGAGGACGATCCCGATCTGGCGCGTCTTGCACGCTCGTTCAACGATATGGCCGATGCGGTCCAGGCACGGCTCGAGCGCGAGGCGCGGTTCGCCTCGGACGTGAGCCACGAGTTGCGGTCACCGATCACAGCCCTCGCAGCGGCCATCGAAGTTCTGGAGGCCAGGCGAGGGGATCTTCCCGAACGGACCCAGCAGGCACTCGATGTGGTGACCACCCAGGTGCATCGATTCGATCGCTTGGTCTTGGACCTGTTGGAGTTGTCTCGACTCGATGTGGGGGCCGCGGACCTGCACCCTGAGCCGCTGAACCTGCCCGACGTAGTGGCGTTGATCGCCCGCCACAACGGCTTTGCCGACGTGCCCGTGGAACGAGGCCCCGGCAGCAACCTGCAGGTGTTGGTGGACAAACGGCGACTGGAGCGCGTCTTGGTGAACCTGTTGCAGAACGCGTCCGAGCACGGAGACGGACCCACCGCCATTCGTGTGGAACGCCGCGACGACGCCATGGCACTCATCGTGCAGGACGACGGCCCAGGCGTCTCGGCAGGCGACAAGGAGCGCATCTTCGAACGCTTCGCCCGCGGAACAGCGGCACGACACCGCGTGGGAAGCGGCTTGGGGCTGGCTCTGGTCGCCGAACATGCCCGCGCTCACGGGGGTGGAGCGTGGGTGGAAGACGCCGCCGGTGGTGGAGCGCGCTTCGTCGTGAGTTTTCCCCTGGAGCGGCCGTGACATCCCGTTCCTGGCGGGCTGCGCTCGCTCCCCTGGTCGTCGCGCTGGCTCTTGCCGTGACCCTCGTGGCCTGTGGAGTGCCAGGTGTGGGCGAGTTCGAACAGATCGACGATGGTGAGATCCCGTATGGCCTGGCCGAGACCACCACGACACGGCCCTCCACCACGACCACCACCAGCCGACCGCCACTGTCGACCAGCACGACGATCGCCGAGACCACGACCACCGTGGCCCTCGAGGACGTCCGGCTGTACTTTCTCACGGGCCTTCAGTTGGTCCCCATCCAGCGCAGCCTCGCTGCACCGGCAACCCCGTCGCGGGTGCTGGCCGCACTGGTCGAAGGCCCTCCCTCGGGCGAACTGGGCGTGGGCCTACGTACGGCCCTGCCCTCCACGTTCGATATCGAGGTGACCGTGGAGCGCGGTGTGGTCACCGTGGACCTTCCGGCGGGCTACGTGGACCAGATCCCCGCCAGCGAGCAACGTCGAGCGATCGCTCAGATGGTGCTGACGCTGTCGGTGTTGCCTCGCGCCAGCTTCGTGGTGTTCCTCGAGGACGGCGAGCCACTCGCAGTCCCCCGAGGCCGAGGCGACCTCAGTGAGCCCGGTGAACCCGTCACCTACGAGGACTACGAGCCGCTGCTGTCTCCCATCGGTGACTCCTGAGAATCTCAGTAGCCCAGACGTTCCACACGATCGGGACGACGCTGCCAGTCCTTGTCCACGGTGACGTGCAACTCGAGGAACACGCCCGGTGGCAACTGCCGACGAACGGCGATACCCACCGCCTTCAGCAACTCACCCTTGCGCCCGATCACCATGCCCTTCTGGCTGTCGCGCTCCACGACGATCTCGCACCGGATGCGGGGCCCCTCCCACTCGGTCACCCGAGTCGCGATGGAGTACGGCAACTCGTCGCGGGTGAGCGCCAGCAACTGCTCACGTACCAGTTCCGCCACCCAGGTCTCCTCGGGCACATCTCTCACCACATCGGTGTCGAAGTAGGCGGGTCCGTCCGGTAGGCGGCTCACCAAGTGCTCCACCAGCAGGTCGACTCCCTCACGAGAGCGCGCTGAGATGGGAAAGTACGCCTCGGCTCCCAACTCCGCAGCGGCCGCCAACTGCGCCAGCAGCCGGTCGGGATCCACCCGGTCGATCTTGTTCATGACCACCACGGCCGTGGCCATGTCCACACGATCGGCGACCCAACGGTCACCCGAACCGACCGTCTGGGTGGCGTCCAACACCAGACACACCACATCGACGTCGCTGGTGGCGTCCAACGCCGTGGCGTTCACCCGCTCCCCCAGCGCCGACACCGGCTTGTGCAGTCCAGGGGTGTCGACAAAGACCAACTGCGCATCCGGCCGAGTGAGCACCCCCCGCACCCTGGTGCGGGTGGTCTGGGGCTTGTTCGACACGATCGACACTTTCTCGCCGCACAGTGCATTCACCAGCGTCGACTTTCCGACGTTGGGACGCCCCACCAGCGAGATGAATCCGGATCGCATATGGCCAGCACGGTACCGGCGTGGCAGCCCCGTCAGATCCTCTGGTCCCGACCCGCCCAGTACGGTGCGCGCAGTTCACGCTTGAGGACCTTGCCCGACCCGGTCTTGGGGAGCTCGTCGATCCACGACACCGAGCGCGGCACCTTGTAACTGGCCAGGTGTTCTCGAGCGAAAGCCACCACCTCATCGGCAGTCAACGTCGCACCGAACTGCACCACCACAACGGCGTGCACGGTCTCACCCCAGTCCTCACTCGGAATCCCGAACACCGCCGCTTCGACCACCTCGGGATGATGCTCGAGCACCGCCTCGATCTCGGCGGGGTACACGTTCATGCCGCCGCTGATGATCATGTCCTTCTTGCGGTCACAGATGTACACGTAGCCCTCATCGTCGAAGTAGGCGATGTCTCCCACGGTCTGGTAACCGTGGCGCTGGTCGGCCAGGTACTTGTCGTGCTGCTTGTAGTAGTCCACGAACACCGATGGACTCTTCACGAACAACTCGCCCGTGTGCTGGGGGCCGACGCCCGTCACGCGAGTGCCGTCG
>CAYMUC010000131.1:0-7154 GCA_964393535.1 uncultured Ilumatobacteraceae bacterium
TGGACGACCATGCCGGTCACGGGGTCATAGCCCCGATCGGTCGACACCAGTCGACTGGTCGGGGTGCCGATCTCGCGCACTCGGTCGTCGGTGAGATCCAACCCTCCCCAGGAGTGGGCCATCGAGATGACACCGGGTCGCAGATCATCGGCCGCCTCCACCACAGCGGTCAGCGTGCCGGCGGGTGAGGTGATGCGGGCGAGATCGCCCGAACGCAACCCCAGGGCACTCAGGTCATCGGGGTGGAAGTAGGCCGGATTGGTGGTGCCCTTCTTGGCGAGGACGGGTAGCTCCGGACCCAACGAGTTCAGCACCTGCTTCAGTCGTCGGCTCACCAGTCGGAACGGGTACGCCACATCATCCACGCCCAGTGCGGCGTTGGAACTGGACTCTGCTGCGACGGTGGCCAACTCGGCCATGAGATCCTCGGGGGCGAGGGTGAACTTCGCCGTGCACTCGGGGTCGGCGGGTTGCACGACCATGGCCGCCTCGGCGTGCACGACGCCTCGTTGACGACGCACTTCCTCGAGGGGCATCCGCGAGTTGGCGTACACCAGGTCGATGATGTCGTCGTCGCTGGGTCGCTGGTCCATGGGGACCTCACCGCCCGGCAACGGGATGGGTGTGCCCAGGCGGCGGGCCAACTCCCAGAACACCTCCCACTCGTTCAACACGTCGCCGGGGCGCTCCAGCACGGCCTCGGTGTAGTTGGTGTAGGGCGCCCGGAACCAGCGGTCCATGAGGTGCGGCACATCGGCGCGCTCCAGCGACAGGGTGGGGGCGATGACATAGTGGGCCAATTGGGCGGTGGTCTCGTAACGGTGGTCGATCACCACGAGCAGTTCCAGATCGCGAAGGGCCTCCAGCGTCAGCGCCTGGTCGGGCCACGCCACGATGGGGTTTCCGCCGCTCACGATGAGCGCCCTGATCCGACCCTCGCCAGGCGTGAGGATCTCCTCGGCCAGTGTGGTGGTGGGCATCTCGCCTCGGTACCCGCGCAGGCCGCGCAACCGCGCAGGCGCTCCGGTGGCCGCCGGCCGAGGGGGAATGACCTGCGCCCTCTTGGGTGTGTCCGGATACAGGAACCAGCCGCTCTCGAGCCGGTCGCCCTCACGGTTCACTCGCCCGCAGATGGTGTTCAACACGATCGACAGGTGCTCGGTGAGGCTGGAGTGGGGAGCCATGTTTGGCCCGGTTCCGGTGCCCACGGTGCCACGGGTGCCAGCGGCGAACATCCGTGCTGCAGCCACGACCTCGTCGGCGGTGATACCGCAACGCTCGGCAACATGTTCTGGTGTGAAGTCGGCGACGGCGGCGGCCAACTCGTCGAGGTCGCTGACCCACTGCTCGCAGAAGGCGATGTCGTGCAGTCCCTCGCCGAGCACCACGTTGATCAACCCCGCCAACAGGGTGGGGTCCTCGCCCGGGAGGATCGCCAGATGCAGGTCCGCCTGGGCGGCGAGTTCGGTACGGCGAGGGTCGACCACGATGAGTTTCAGGCCACGCTTCTTGGCCTCGCGAAGCACCACGAACGGGTTGGTGCCCTGGAGACCGCCGACGGGGCCGTAACTCGAGACCATGGGGTTGTAACCGATGGCCAGCAACACATCGGCGTCGCTGAAGTTGTGATACCCGGCTTCCCAGATGCCGGTCCGGAACGGGGCGGTGGACTTGGCGGGCTGATCGATGGTGACCGAGGTGTAGAACGACGACGATCCCATGCCTTGGTGGAATGCCCGCGCCATGCCCACCGCCGTGGAGTTCTGGTAGCCACCGGTACCGGTGTAACTCGCCACCGCGCGCGGTCCGTAGGTGTCGATGATGCGTCGCAATTCGGCTGCGATCTCGTCGAGTGCCTGCGAGGACGACACCGGTTCGTGGGTGCCGTCGGCCCGGCGGCGAAGCGACTGCACCAACCGGTCGGGATGGTGGATCTGGTCGGGCAACTGGCGACCCTTGATGCAGGTGTAGCCACCGAAGAGCGGATCCTCTTCCACGCCGCGCACGGCTACGACCCGCCCGTCGCTGACATCGATGTCGAGGGGACAACTGGCATGGCACACCCGGCAGAACGTGCGGTGCGTGGTGGCCCCGGTGGTGGATTCGGTGGCGGTCATGGCGCTCCTCCAACAGTCGGTCGGCAACCCCCGTGCCGGACCCGACGCCAAACTAACCGATGGATTAGTTTGGCGAGGCGGCGTAGCCGTGTGGGGCGGGCATCAGGGCTCCCCACGTCATTCGGAACCACGGGGGTTGTCATGTTCGATCGTTGGATTGCCGACTGGCCGCCCAGCACACGCTGGCCCAGTTATACGCGAGCCAACTCCGGTGAAGTCCTTCCCACCCCTGCCAGTCCATTGGGGCAGCAGTTCTCCTGGGAGCGCGGTATCTGCCAGGGCTGGGCCGACGGCTATGCCCGATCGGGGAGTTACAGCCGCGACGAATTCGACGAGCGGTACCCCGACACCGTCGGATTTTTCGGCGGCTACATGTTCATCAACCTGTCCAACGTGCGCATGCAGGGTGTTCGCAGTCCGTTGCTCACGGTGGAGCAACTCGACCTCGCCTTCTTCGGCAATCACCCCTCGGTGCCGCCCTACAAGGCGCATCCCGCAGATGATCGCCCCGACCTCACCGACAAGATCATGGCCCACGTCGGCTGGGTCATGACCACGACCACGTGGGACGAGATCGACCGTGAGAAGGCCGAGACACGGGCGTTGCGGCACTCGCGGCCCGACCTGGCCACGGCCACCGACGCCGAACTGTTGGCCTACGCCCGCAGCACGCAACCCATGTTGCGCAAACTGTTCGAGAGCCACACCATCTCGTCGGCCTCGTCGGGAATCGCTCCCGGCATCCTGTTCGCCATCGGTCAGGCCATCGGGGACCCGACCATTCCCATGAAGCTGGTGGCCGGTATCGGCGAGGTCGACTCGGCCGAGCCCTCGTACGCCATGTGGGCGCTGTCCCGGCTCATTCGCCGCTCCGCGGTGTTGACGGCGGCGTTCGACGCCGGCGTTGCCGGAGTGTTGGAGCGTCTGGCGCAGTCGGACAGTGCCGATGCGGCTGAGTTCCTGGCACAGTTCGACGACTTCCTCACCGAGTACGGCTCGCGCGGCCCCAACGAGTGGGAGATCAGTGCCGACACCTGGGAGACCCGTCCGGAGATCGCCCTCGCTGCCATCGACCGGGTGCGTTTCCAGAACGACGACGATTCCCCGCAGATCCGCAACCGGGCACGTGCACAAGAACGCGAGCGCCTCACCGCCGAGGTGCGCGCCAAGGTGGCGCCCTTGGGGGAGGAGTTGGCGGGGCAGTTGGAGGCCGCCCTCGGGGCTGCCAGCCAGTTGGCGTTCCGCGAGCGCACCAAGACCAACATCATCCGGGCGGTGCACGAGGGTCGCGTGGTGTTCCGAGAGTTGGGTCGACGCCTCCACGAGTCAGGCGCCCTGGCCGACCCCGCCCACATCTTCATGCTGTTCGACCGCGAGTTGGAGCACTTCGTGGCTCAGCCGCATGCCTATGGTCCGCTCTTGGCCGAGCGCTACGCGCAGTGGCAGCAACTGTGGGAACTCGAGCCCCCGTTCTTCATCGTGGACGGCCAGGTCCCGCCGCTCAGCACCTGGGCGCGCAAGGGCGAGCAAGCCGTGACCATGTTGGGTGCGGGAGGCTCGATCCAGGGCGTGCCAGGCTGCCCCGGCACCTTCGAGGGCAGGGCGCGCATCGTCACCGATCCCGCAGAACCCGGCGATCTCGAGCCCGGCGACGTGCTGGTGAGCCCCCTCACCGACCCGGCGTGGACCCCGTTGTTCATGGCGGTGGGTGCCGTGGTGGTGAACGTGGGTGGCCAGATCAGTCACGCCATCATCGTGAGTCGCGAGTTGGGGCTGCCCTGTGTGGTGTCGGCCACCGATGCCACGGTCACGATTCCCGACGGGGCACGCATCAGGGTGGACGGCGACACCGGCCTGGTGACGGTGCTCGAGGTGCCGGCATGACGGCCCACAAACCCTTCCGTTTCGCCGTCCAGAGTTTCGCTCCCAACTCCGCCCAGGAGTGGCGCGATCAGGCCAAGCGCGCCGAGGACCTGGGGTTCTCGGCGTTCCATCTGGCCGACCACGTCATCGGGCCAGGCCCCAAACTGGCCGCCACACGACATCCGGTGCAGACCGTGGCCGCCATTCCGGCCATGGCCGTGGCCGCCGAGGCCACCTCCACCATTCGGGTGGGGTGCCGGGTGCTGTGCGTGGACTATCGCCAACCCGTGATGCTGGCCAAGGAACTGGCGACGCTCGACTTCTTCTCGAACGGGCGCCTCGAGATGGGTCTGGGCGCAGGCTGGCTGGCCAACGAGTACGACGCGATGGGCGTTCCCTTCGATCGTCCCGGGGTACGCCTGGATCGACTGACCGAGGTGATCGCCCTGTTGCGGGCCTGCTTCGGTGAGGGCGAGGTGAACCTCGAGGGCCAGCATGTGCACGCCACCGGCTTCGAAGCGGTACCCAAGCCGGTGCAGCGTCCCATGCCACCGTTGATGATCGGCGGCGGGTCGCCACGGGTGCTGGGCATTGCCGGCCGTGAGGCCGACATCGTGAGCCTGAACTTCAACAATTCCTCTGGTCAGATCGGTCCTCAGGGCGTGGGTTCGTCGACGGCCGAACTCACGGCCGAGAAGATCTCGTGGATTCGCGAGGCGGCGGGGGAGAGGTTCCCCGAGGTGGAGTTGGAGATCGCCGCCTACTTCACCGTGGTCACCCCCGACGCGTCGGCGACCTTGGCCGCCATGGCACCCATGTTCGCCCTGGAGCCAGCGCAGTTGGCCGATCACCCGCACGCACTCATCGGCCCTGTCGACGAACTCGTCGATCGTCTGGTCGAACGACGCGAACGCTTCGGCATCAGTTATGTCACCTTCGGGGCTTCGGTGATGGAAGACGTCGCCCCTCTCGTCGCCCGGCTCGCCGGGACCTGAATCTGCCTTCTTCGACTCTCCCTGGAGCACCCATGACCACCGACCTGTCGAGTTTCAATCCGTTCGATCCCGACACACTGCAGTGCCCCTACCCGCACTACGCCCAGATGCGTGCCGAGTGTCCGGTGCTGCCCGTGCCGGCGATCGGGGTCCACCTCGTGACCAAACATGACTTGGTGATGCAGGTGCTGCGCGATCCCCAGACCTACTCGTCGCAGTTCGGCGGAGCAGGTATGCCGATGCCGGCCGAGGACCGCAAGAAGTTGGCCGAGGTGGTGGCCGAGGGGTACCCCCGGGTGCCCACCATGCTCACCGCCGATCAACCCGATCACACCCGCTACCGCCGTCTGGTGTCCAAGGCCTTCCACCCGTCGTCCATCGCGGCGTTGGAGCCGGTCATCCGGTCGGTCACCACCAAGTTGATCGACTCCTGGATCGACAAGGGCTCCATCGAGTTCGTCACCGAGTTCGGTGTGCCCCTTCCGGTCGAAGTGATCGCACACGCGCTGAACGTGCCCGACGAGCGCATGGCCGACTTCAAGCGTTGGTCGGACGACTCCATCGCTGGGATCGGTACCAACATCACGTTGGAGCAACGGGTAGCCGCTGAGCGGGGCGTGAACGAGTTCCAGCACTACTTCGCCGAGCAGATCGAACTGCGCCGCAGCGACCCGCGCGACGACCTGCTGACGAATCTGCTCAACGCCAGCATCGACGATGCCGACTCCGAGGTCGAGGACCGCCGTCCCCTGGACATGGCCGAGATGTTGTCGATCGTGCAGCAGTTGTTGGTGGCGGGTAACGAGACCACCACCAAGATGCTCACCGAGATGATGCGACTCCTCGCCGAACACCCCGACCAGTGGGCTGCGGTGAAGAGCGACCCGAGCCGAATCGAGCGCGTGGTGGAAGAGACGCTGCGCCTGTCCACACCCACTCAGGGCATGTGGCGCATTGTGACGCGCGATGTGGAGCTCGGAGGCGTTCACCTCGCCAAGGGCACCCGCATCGTGATCGTGTTCATGTCGGCCAACCGAGACGAAGTACTGTTCGACGAGCCCGACGCGTTCGACCCCGACCGCGATCACCTGAAGGATCACCTGGCATTCGGCAAGGGCATCCACTTCTGCCTCGGCGCGAATCTGTCGCGCCTGGAAGGCAAGGTGGCCCTGGAGGAGTTGTCACGTCGTATCGACTCGTTCACCCTGTCGGCCGATAACGACTTCCGCTACCACCCCAGTTTCATGCTGCGCGGTCTCACCCGTTTGGCCATCGAGTTCACGCCTGCGGGTGTACCTGCCTGAGCGCCTGATCGATCACGGCGATCTGGCGCTCTGCGGGCCAGGTCGCCGGATCGAACAACGCCTGAAGTGCCACGCCGTCGAGGAGCGCGATCAGGCGCTCGGCTTCGATCACAGCGGCCTCGCCGCAGGCCAGTCCCGCTGCGGTGACCAGCGACGTGACGTCATCCCGGAAATCCCGGTAAGCGTCGCGTTGCGTGACGGCCAGTTCGGGGTCGCCCGATGCCTGAGCGCAGAACGCCACCGTGACGGTCCAGTGCAGGGTCGAGGCCTCGTCGATGGGGAGGGCGTCCACGAGCGTGGAGCGAAGTGCCTCGCCCGGGGTGAGGCCACGACGACCGCGACGTCGCGCCCAACGCCCTTCCAGTGACGCCTCGAGGGTGAACCGCAGCAATTCGCGCTTGTCGGCGAAGTGGTGCGTCAGTGCCCCTGTGGTCCAGCCGGCCTCGGCGGCGACTTCGCGCATGGTGGCCCCTGCCACCCCGGAACGAGCGATGACCCGTGCTGCCGCTGCGGCCAACTCGTGGCGACGTTCGTCATGATCCACCTGGCGCGGCACATGGTCACAGTACCGGGGGAGGACCGTGGACAGGATTGCATAACAGGTGTTATGGTTCGGGGACTGTTCGTGCGATCCGTCAGGGGGACGACCATGGTTCACGTACCGACGCGAGGCGATGTTCCGGTTCGACTGGGACCCTCGGTGAAGCAACTTCCCGATTACGGCCCCAGTCTCATGGCGGCCGATGTGTACACGGATCCCGTTCGCTACGAGTTGGAACGCGAGCGGGTGCTGGCGACGCACTGGATCTTGGCGGGACATTCCAGCCAGGTGAAGAACCCGGGCGACTGGATCAGCTTCGAGGGTCACGGCGAGA